>PEAO01000160.1 GCA_002753615.1 Magnetococcales bacterium DCbin2 | reverse complement strand
CCCTTTTTTCTTTTAATAATTTATTCTTTCCGAAGCATTTGGACGTGCCAATTTCAAATGCGATTGCCCTGACAGCCATGGTTGACAAGAGTGCGCAAATACACTAGTCTTGGCAGGGTGAGCGGCTGATTATTCTGCGGTGGGGTTGGGCGTTCCGTATCGTTACTTTCGCACCCACCCTTATTTATCTAGGAATCATGTGTCTCCTTTCGCGCAATTGAATCTTTCCAGCACCATTCAATCGACCCTCGTCAAATTTGGCTACCAAACACCGACCCCCATCCAAGTTCAAGCCATCCCTCCGGTACTCCAAGGACGCGATCTTCTCGGCATCGCCCAGACCGGCACTGGTAAAACGGCTGCCTTTGCCCTTCCCGTTTTGGATATCTTAGCCCGTAAGCCCTCCAACACCACTTCCACACGGCCTATTCGCTGCCTTGTGTTGACTCCGACACGGGAACTGGCTGCCCAGGTTGGAGAAAGTTTTCGTGATTTGGGTAAAAACCTTCGGCTGATTCATACGGTGATATTTGGCGGCGTTGGCCAAGGACCGCAGGTGAAAGCTTTAAAACGGGGGGTAGATATTTTGGTCGCCACACCGGGGAGGCTGTTGGACCTGATTCATCAGGGCCATATCCGGCTGGGACATGTGGAAGTCTTTGTCCTGGACGAAGCCGACCGCATGTTGGACATGGGATTTATCCATGATATCCGCAAGGTGGCTGCCATGTTGCCCAAACAACGGCAAACGTTGCTGTTTTCCGCCACGATGCCTGCTGAAATCGCGGGATTGGCGGCGACGCTGTTGCGTGACCCCTTGCAGGTGGAGGTGGCCCGCAGTTCAACGTTGGTCGAAGGGGTGAACCAAAAAGTTTTGCTGGTGGAAAAAGTCAACAAACCCCATCTGCTTAAATTATGTCTGGATCAGGAAGATATGGAACGGGCTTTGGTTTTTACCCGCACCAAACACGGTGCCGATCGTTTGGCCAAGGGGTTAAGCAAACAATCGTTTCAGGTTGGGACAATTCATGGCAACAAGTCGCAAAGTGCTAGGACAGAGGCTTTGCGGCAATTCAAGGCGGGACAAATTCGTGTCCTTGTGGCCACCGACGTTGCCGCCCGCGGGATTGACATCCGTGAAATCAGCCATGTCATCAATTTTGACATGCCCATCGAACCGGAAAGCTACATCCATCGTGTGGGACGGACGGCACGTGCAGGCCGCAAGGGGACGGCCATTTCTTTCTGCGATACTTCGGAACGGAAATATTTGACCGCCATCGAACGGATCCTGCGCAGCAAGGTTCCGTTGGACATCGATCATCCGTTTCATCATGCCCCCTCGATGCCTACGTCGGCGGATCCCAACGCATCCTCCCACAAAAAATCCGTCAACCCGAACGCAACGGCCAAGCGTCGGCGGCGCAGTCCCAATCGGAGTGCCTCCAGCCCCTCGCGCAGTCACAACACTGCAACGATGTGAGCCACGTTCCAGGTTCCCGGAATTTTTACGGGAATCTGGAATGATTTTCTACGGGCACGATGCTCGCCTTCCTGCGCACTGTGCAGAAAAAGCAAACCAAGGGAGCGCAGAAAGCAAAGTCAAAAAAACAATCAAAACCCTGGGGACAATTCCCCAGACCCCTTTTTTCTTTCAATAATTGATGTGATCTTTGGGAAAACCGAGAAAAAAACAGGGAACGTGCGAATTGCGGTTGACCAGGAATCGTCCTTCCGTAAGAATGCCGGTGGTGAAGCGGTACCGCTTAAGCTTCTCTCCCATGCTGGCCGTATGAGATGGTACCGCTTCACCACTTATCGAAAGTCTAAACCAGTTCCTCCATTTTTCCAAGGATCTTTTTCGGTGTTCGGACCAGTCCCGGTACTGTCGCCGCTCCAACCCAGGAAGAGGCCCTAAAGAAGAGACAAGGACGCCATGCAAGCCAACAGACGTCTATTCCTCATTCTAACACTCCTGGTGGTCTTCGGATCCCTGGGTTCTTTGATATGGACCTCCTTCACCGGTTCCCTGGTTTATTTTCACACCCCCACCGAAATTCTCGCCACCGGCGCATCCAAGGCGGGACAAAAAGTGCGTATCGGAGGGATGGTACAGGCAGGTTCCCTGGTCAAGGAAGCGGGGACGCAAAAAATACGTTTCATCATCTCCGATGGCGCAAACCAACTCCCCGTCCGCTACGATGGGATGACGCCAGACCTTTTCCGTGAAGGGCAAGGGGTCGTCGCGGAGGGACCGTGGCAACCCGGCCAAGATTTTATGGCCGCCACCATCCTTGCCAAACACTCCGAAGATTACATCCCAGTGGAGATGAGCGCGGAAGGGATCGCCCGATCCAAAGAATCCATGCTCCGTTCTCTGCAATAATCCCCGGCACTTCATCTCAACGGCAGACAGGACTACCATGTGGATTGAACTGGCCCATTTTGCAACCATCATCGCCCTTCTGTTGGCCCTGTTGCAGATTGCCACCCCGATTATCGGCGTCGGAATCCAACGCCCCGTGTGGATCAGGGTCGCACGCCAATCTTCCTATGTGGTCACCCTGCTCCTGACCCTGGCTTCGGCAGGGCTGGTCGTCTCATTTTTAAATCATGATTTCTCGGTCAAATATGTCGCCGAACACGCCTCACGCAGCCTTCCCACATTTTATCTGGTCACCGCCTTGTGGGGTGGACATGAAGGCTCATTGCTCTTTTGGGCCTGGCTCCTGTCATTGTTCACCACCATCGCCGTCTGGCGGCACTGGTCAACCCATGCATCCTCCATCCCCTGGATCCTCTCGGTCCTGGGGACGGTCATCTCCGGGTTTTTAATCCTGGTTCTGTTTTTATCCAGTCCGTTTGAACGCCTCACCAATCCACCATTCGACGGACGCGACCTCAACCCCCTGCTCCAAGATCCCGGCATGGTGTTTCATCCACCATTTCTCTACATCGGCTATGTCGGGTTTGCTATCCCCTTCGCCTTTGCCATCGCCGCCCTGATCAATGGTCGTATCACCGATGAATGGATCTTGGCAACCCGACGTTGGACGCTGTTCTCATGGGCCATGCTCACCACTGGAATCATCTTTGGGGCCTATTGGGCCTATTATGAGTTGGGTTGGGGGGGCTATTGGGCTTGGGATCCGGTGGAAAACGCCTCCTTCATGCCCTGGCTGGTCGCTACCGCTTTTTTCCATTCGGTCATGGTTCAGGAACGGCGGCGCATGTTTAAAATCTGGAATCTTTTCCTGATTATTACCACCTTTGCCCTCTCTTTATTGGGAACCTTTCTGGTCCGCTCTGGGGTGTTGTCGTCGGTCCACGCCTTTGCCTCCGATCCGGGACGTGGTGTTTATATCCTGATCTTTATGGCCATCATTCTCCTGTTTTCCTTCGGTTTGTTGGTATTACGCGCCGATCGGTTGCGTACCGAAGTCCAATTGGAAAGCCTTTTCTCCCTGGAAGCGGCATTTTTATTCAATAACCTTTTCTTCATCATCGCCGGATTGACGGTCCTGCTGGGAACCCTTTACCCTCTGGCGGTAGAAACCTTGAGCAGTGCCAAAGTGACCGTCGGTGCCCCCTACTACAACAAAGTTTTCGTCCCCATCATGTTGGGTGTCCTGATCCTTATGGGGCTGGGGCCACTGCTGACATGGCGTGGAATCAACGGATCACGTTTGCGCTCCTCCCTGGTCAAACCTTTGGGTATCAGCGTCCTGGGGATGGCGGGATGTTATCTCCTGGGGGTCGGCCAACCTTATGCCATCCTGATGGTTGGATTATCATTGTTTGCCATCGCCGCCCACCTGACCGACCTGGGCCGTGGCATTACCCGCCGAATGACCAACGCCAAAGAGGGAATCCTCACCGCCACCGTGACCCTTCTCACCCGCAATAAGCGGCGTTATGGGGGCTTCGTGGTCCATTTTGGCATTTTGATGATGGCTGCGGGTTTTGTCGGTTCCGGTTTGTTTCAGGAAGAAAAAAACTTAATCATGGCCCCGGGAGATTTTACCGCCATCGACCATTGGCGACTCACCTTTGAGAAAATCGTCACCGTCAAAGGGAGCAACTGGGAGGCCCAGGAGGCCATCATCCGGGTGGAGGGGCCACGGGGACTCACCATGACGTTGCATCCGCAAAAAAGGGATTACCAAAACCAGCAGATGCCCACCACGGAAGCGGCCATTTTTTCGGGCTTTTTTGAGGATTTATACGTCGTCCTTGGCGATGCCGTCACGGATAACACCTGGGCCTTTCGCATCTATCGCAATCCTCTGGTTTCTTGGATTTGGGGGGGATCGGGCGTCATGGCCCTGGGGGTATTCTTTTCCCTATTGCAGGGGCGGCGTAGGGAGGTCTCAAGACAATGAAAAATTTGTGGAAAGTGATTCTTCTGGTCAGTGTCATGACCATCCTTGCCCTGTTTGCCCTGGGGTTGGAAAACGATCCCCGTAACATCCCGTCTCCCTTGGTTGGTCGTCCGGCGTCGCCTTTTTCGGTCCCCGCATTGGATGACGGCCCCCCCGTCACGCTGGAATCCTATCGAGGACGCTGGCTTTTGGTAAACTTTTGGGGTTCGTGGTGCATTTCATGCCGCAGTGAACACCGTTATCTCATGAAATTGGCCCGAATGACGGCTGATCGGCGTGATTTTGCCATGATCGGGGTTGATTTTAAGGATACCCGCGATGGGGGAAAGGAGTTTTTGGCATCGCTGGGTGATCCTGGGTATCGGCAGGCTTTTGATCCTGACCAAAAAATTGCTATTGACTGGGGTGTTTACGGTGCCCCGGAGACTTATCTGGTGGATCCTGAGGGGATCATTCGTCACAAACAGGTGGGGCCGTTGTATGAGGGTTGGTTTGAAAAGATTGCCTTACCCATCATGGAAAAAAAACCATGAGTATCCATCGCTTGTTCTTGATATGGGCCATCGTCTCTTGCGTCTCTTTCGGGAGTATGCCCCTGGGTGCTGTCGAGACGTTGGAGGAGCCTACGGAAGCGACTGTCCGGGACATTGCCAAATCGTTGCGTTGCGCGGTGTGTCAGAACCAATCGGTGTATGAATCCAACTCTGACTTGGCCAAGGACATGCTGTCGGTCATCCGCACCAAGGTGGCTGCGGGTGAACAGGAGGGGGCCATCCGCGATTATTTTTTCCAACGTTATGGTGACTATATCTATTTGGAGCCGACGACTCAGGGGGGAAATGGATTATTATGGTGGGGGCCGTTCTTGGCCTTGTTGCTTGGGGGAATTGCCCTTTTTTCCGCGCTTAAAAAATGGCGGAGGGAAACTCCCGTGGGAAAAAGTCCTTCCATGGATACCGATACCGATACCAAAACTTTTCAAAATCGCCTAAAAAATGAGATGGAACAAATTGATTGATGTTTAGAATCTATTATTGAAAGAAAAAAGGGGTCTGGGGGATTGCCCCCAGGGTTTTGACTTTGCTTTTGACTTTGTTTTTCATGCGCCCCTTATCCCG
>PEAO01000159.1 GCA_002753615.1 Magnetococcales bacterium DCbin2 | reverse complement strand
GACAAATAGGCAATTTGGCAAGGATGAAGAATTATTTAAATATTTGATATTTAAATAATATATAGCATAATAATTAGTTCCGCCATTGGTTTACATTTGTCAACCTACTCAGGTTGACAAAATTGGGCAACTCTCAAGGTTTACACCTTCTACGGGATACATCCATGCCTTTGCAAATCGAATACTGGTCCTTGGACCGGTTGATCCCCTATGCCAAAAACCCCAGGTGCAATGACGAGGTTGTTGACCGTATGGTTGGGGCCATTCGGGAGTTTGGTTTTCGCATCCCCATCGTTGCCAAGAGTGATGGGATGGTGGTAGACGGCCACTTGCGTCTCAAAGCCGCCCGGCGGTTGAATCTGGAAACGGTGCCGGTAGTCTTGGCCGACGATCTCAGTGAGGCGCAAATCAAAGCCTTCCGGCTGTTGGCCAATCAATCCACCAATTGGGCGGAGTGGGACGAGGAATTGCTCAAGGTTGAATTGGAGGAGCTGCGGTCCCTGGACTTCAATTTGGAGATGACGGGGTTTGACCTTTCCGAAATTGACCGCATGTTGGAATCGGAAGGTGGGGAAGGAGGTGAAGGTGGTTTCAACGACAACGAGACCATTCCCGAACCACCCGCCACCCCGGTCACCTGTCCCGGCGATCTTTGGGTGTTGGGTGACCACCGACTACTTTGTGGAGATAGCACAAATCCTGAAGATGTTATCCGTCTGATGAACGGCGAACGGGCAATTCTCTTTGCAACGGATCCACCCTACCTTGTTGACTACAACGGATGTAACCACCCACAGAGTTACGCTAAAGCCGACGCTGCCCGTAAAAAAGCTGCCGAAAAAGGGAAAGTTGTTAAGGGATGGTCGGACGGGAACAAAGACTGGTCGGACACCTATGGTCAGACATGGGATGATTATTCTGGTGGACCAGACCTTTACGAGAAATTTATCCGCACTGCCATTGACCACGCCATCAATGATCATGCAGCCTGGTACTGCTGGCATGCGTCCAAAAGACAGGCCATGCTGGAGGCCGTGTGGGAGAAGATGGGGGCTTTCGTTCACCAGCAGATCATCTGGTCAAAGAACAATCCCGTACTCACCCGGACCCATTACCTGTGGAAGCATGAACCGTGTTTTTACGGATGGATCAAAGGGAATAGGCCGCCAAAGCTTGAAGGTGCAGAATCCGCATCGTCCGTATGGGAACTGAAGTCCCTGTCTGGGGACGAACGACCAGAGCATCCTACGCCAAAACCCCTGGACTGTTTCGCCATTCCCATGAAGCAATACGTTCCTTTTGGTGGGCTATGCTATGAGCCGTTTTCGGGTTCTGGGTCGCAGATCATGGCGGGCGAGATGACGGGACGGCGGGTCTACGGAACAGAAATCTCTCCACAGTACTGCGATGTGGCGATCAAACGGTTCATCCAGACCACAGGCAAGATCGTCTACCTGGATAGTTCGGGTGGAAAAACGTTTGAAACGGTAACCACTGATAGGGGAATTTCATTAGATGACGAATCGGGGTGATGCAGAAGCGACACTCTGGTTTTCACCTTTTTTGAAATATCCTCTCCTCGGTCCCTCTCAGCGATCACTAGGTCATAGCTTGACTGGAGGTTCATCCAGAATTTTGCCGTTGTGCCGAAGTAATGAGCCAGACGAATGGCAGTATCAGCAGTAATAGACCTTCTTCCATTTAGGATCGCTGTAATCCGATTGGGAGGCACACCAAGTGCCTGGGCAAGAGCGTTTGCTGATAATTCCAGGTACTCCATCTCTTCGGCTAAAATTTCGCCGGGATGGATGGGGGGGAGGTGTAAATCAGGAATACCACCATCAGTGATAATCGGTAATTTCAACATTGTAAGCGTCTCCATCATGGAATATGAAACAAATACGCCACTGATCATTGATACGAATGCTGGACTGGCCTTCTCTGTCCCCACCCAGTGATTCAAAGCGGTTGGACGGAAGCCCCATGAGATCCTTGATGCAGGTGGCATCGTTCAAGATACGAAGTCGTCGATGGGCCTGACTCTCGAATGCTTGAAACTGCTTGATGCGTTTCCCGGCAGCAAAAAGCGTTGTGTGCTTGTCTCTGAAAGATTTGACCATACCGGCCATGATAGCCCTTCTTTATGTATTACGTCAAACGTAATGGCTGACCGAACACACAATATTTCCTTATGGCAGACATATTCCTCGACGCCTTTTGCCTGGGCAATTCACAACCACCGAAGCATGATCACACGCTTGCCCGTGAAACGCCCCCCTCACCGCTCACAGAAACTGACCCACCCCTGCTCACCAAAACTGACCCACATGATGCGCGGTGGGCGGATGGTTTTGGTGGGTGGGATGTGAGGTGGATGGGTAAGATGGAGATGTGGGTGGAGAAGATTGGCAAGCTGGGGAATAAACAATGATCAGGCGGATGGACCACGGAGGGAGGGGCCGTTGATGCGAATGGTAACACATTGATGGCGAAGGCGATCCAGAAGGGTGCCAACCAGAGGCTTGCGTTGGAAAATATCGTACCATTCAGGGAAATCAAGATTGGTGGTGATAATCGTGGATTTTCGTCCGTAGCGGAGATCGAGAAGTTTGAAGAAGGCGTTGGCTTGTTCGGGTTTGAGTGTCAAGTAGCCCAACTCGTCAATAACCAGCAGGTCGTACCTGGCCAATTGTTTCAGAGTTTGCGAGGTGGATCGGTCTGCCAGGGAGGCGTAGAGGGTATCCATGAGTTCTTGAGCGTTGCAGAATCGTCCCCGGTACTGGCCGAGAAGTGCTTGACGCAGAAGGCTGATGGCCAAGCCAGTTTTTCCTGTTCCCGGCTGACCGATAAAAACGATATTTTCCGCTCGTTGCATAAAGGCAAGACCAGCCAGGCTGCGGATTTGTCCCTGGTTGACCCCCGGCTGTCGCGGAAAAGGAAAGGTTTCCAGACTCCAACTCCACGGTATTTTAGCCTGTTTGATGCGGTAGCTCAGGCTTTGTTCTCGGCGGTGACGTGACTCTTCCTGAAGTAGCCGTAAAATGACTTCGGCAGGAGTAGAAGCCTCTCTGTCCGCCCAAGCCAACTCTTTCTTTATGACGCTGGCCATCCCTTTGAGATGCAAAGAGTCAAGCAATTCGGTAATTTCAGACTCCATCAATCATTCTCCAACTCGAAAAAATCGCCAGCAATTCGTTTTAGAATCAAACGTTCCAAGCGTGACAAGTCAAATAAACCGAAATGCAGAGCGTGTTGAACCGCCAAAAGAAAGGGTTCTGGTGGATAGGAGCGTTTAAATTCCAGGAGCTGGCGCAAACGGTGAATCCCTCGCCCAGGGGACCGTTTTTTAAGTTCAACAACATAGCGGGCCAGATCAGGATGATCGCTGGTGAGCAGGCGCTCCTCTTCCGGTGGTCCCTGAAAAAGACGATGGCGATCTAAAGAAAGATGGTGTCCTGGTATGGTCATTCGTCCCCCTTTTTGATCCGCCAAGCGTGGATGCTCCGCCACCATTTTCCTCTGCCAAAGGATGCGGATTCGTTAAAAATATTTATGTATTTCAACCTGTTTTCCCACCAACCGCTCTGGGACAGAGTAGCGATTACTTTCAAAGTTGACGAATCCCTCCATATCAACAATCCGGTTCTCGACCCGAAAGATTGGGGCGAAAAAAGTCGGCAGGGGTACAAGAAAGGGCCTCTCCATTAAGAAAGCTGCTTCCGGACTCATTCCAAGGGTTTTTTTGACCTTTTGGTTGGCATATTCTCGGCACCATTGCAGGGCTTGGCGATTCAGATCATCCCAATTGGTAAAGGTGCGACCGACAAGAAAGTTGTTTTCCACATAATGAAAAGGCCGTTCCACCCGCGCTTTGCGATCTGGATTGTTCACTCGATGGGGTTGGAAAATGACTCCAAAGGCGCGGCCCATGGTCTCCACCTCTGGGGCGATCCTGGCCCCCGAACCGCTACCGCCGACAACAATGACACTGCCATTGTCGATGACGCACCGTGGACAAACCCCCTCCATAAAGCGGAAGGCCTCGTTCAAAAAAAAACATGACCTCGAAGCGAGTAAAACGTGGGAAGTAGCGAAGGTAGATGCGACGACTGTAGGCCATGACCAAAGTGGCGCATTGACCGGTCACCTCTTTGCCACCCAGAAAAAACCGGTGAGGCGAGGTGTCATGTTGCATCTCCTCCCCTGGCTCCAGGAGGTAGGTGCCAACTCGTCGCCGCTGCTCCCGCAACTCTTCCAGGCGCACCATGCGGGTGAGGGAGCTGTAGGCAATTTCATGACCATGCTCATCGCGGAGAATCTCCTGAATTCGGATGGCGTTTCCCTTGCACCTGCGGTACAGATCCGGCAGGAGGGGGATGATCTGCTGATGCGCATGGGAGACTGTCGGTATGGCATTCTTCTCTTGGTGCAGACAACTCCGGATCGTATTGCGTGAAATCTTCAGGGTGCGGCAAATTTCCCGCAGAGGTATCCCCTGTTGGTGCAGTGTTCGAACGGTCTGGCGCAGATCCTGACTTAGCATGGCGGGAACATCCCTGGATTTGTAGATTTAATTGGTTCAAAAGGCCATCCAGACGCCGAATGGGGCGACACAAATTGGATAAAAGCCCATCGGACAATTCTGGAACAAAAATGCGGGGGGCCAGACGCTGCAATCGTTGCAGAATATGGCCGATGATCCTGGCCTCCCGCATCCAAGCCTCTTCTGGGCTTTCCTCCAGGGGGGGATCCTGTTTTTCCATTTCCAAGGCGTGCAGGCTTTTAAAAAAAAGATCTGGGGCCTTCATCAATTGCTGACGAACAGCATCTCCAGATCGTTGGTAGTGATGCCACAAATCTTGCAGTTGCCTGGTTGATAAAACATTTTTTTCCATATG
Source organism: Magnetococcales bacterium DCbin2 (assembly GCA_002753615.1). GTDB lineage: Bacteria > Pseudomonadota > Magnetococcia > Magnetococcales > UBA8363 > UBA8363. Next base: position 624 of record PEAO01000159.1, on the reverse strand, counting down.
CTGTAAAAGTACCTGGGCGTGGGCACTGTTTGCGCGCGCAAACGGCAGCAGAATCCTGATTGCCGCCCAAACTGATAGACGACCTTGGAGTACCCGTTCCAAAACTTCTTCCGGCAATTCGCGGATCAGAGAGACACGGTGACTGACCCAACTGGCACTGCGACCAATACGGGCCGCAAGCAAACGCAAAGAGCAGCCAAAGCGATCATGCAACTCCCGGATAAGTGCGGCTTCCTCGACCACTTCCCAATTCCGGGCCTGGCCACGGGCCAAATGGACCATAAGCGCTTCCTCCTCTGAACCATGAAAAACCTCCGCCCGGACCACCTCCTGATCAAGACACTTCAAGGCTTCCACCCTCAAATAACCGTCGATCAAAATCCATAATCCCGCCCGTTCGCCGGGATATACCATGGCAGCCGTTAACCTACCAAGTCGTGGTTTTACCCAGTTGTGGGGTGTTGACTACGCCGATGGAGACCCCGGTTACGGGGACGCCGGTTTTATCGACGACACTACCCCGGACCACAGCTACCCGTTTTGGTTCGATGGCATTGGGGGCAACATCCGTTTGGATGGGGTTGTCACCGGAATAGAGAAACGAAATCGAGGAGGAAAGGTTGG
>PEAO01000069.1 GCA_002753615.1 Magnetococcales bacterium DCbin2 | reverse complement strand
TTGAATGTAAACCAAAGTCAAAAGCGAAGAAGGGAGCTTTTTTTTTAAATTCAAAAACAAGATCAAAACCCTGGGGGGAATCCCCCAGACCCCTTTTTTCTTTTAATAATTTTCTTAATGTCAATACGTTTTTGGGTGGCGCATGGCGATACGCATGACCAAACCGGCCAGAACCCTGTCGGTTTCGCCTCCGCTTTTCAAGGATGTATCGGCTTCCAGACAGTCCAACAGCCCCTGGGCCAGATAGGATTCTTTGAACTGTCGGCATTGGGAGAAAAATGCGTCGTTTTCTTTCCAGAATACATTGAGTTTTTTGGCGACTGTTTGTTGATCCTCCCCCGCTGTTAACAGGGTTTTAGCCTGGATGAAACGGCGCAAGCGGCTCGTCAACAACCCCAGGAGTAGCAGGGGATCCTCTCCCGCTGCCAGCAAGCGATCCAATATCCCCATGGCTTCTCGTACATGTCCCGAAAACAGGGCATCCATGAGTCCAAAGCCGCTGTGAACCCGGGTTTCTCCGACCATGGCCAAGCATTCGTCGAGTCCAATCTGACGCTGCTTACCCATGAAGAGCATCAATTTTTCCATTTCCGCTTCTGCCGATAAGGTATCGCCATCTAGGCGTCCCGCCAGAAAACGCAAGGCATCCGCTTCCACCTCAAAACCGGATTGGGCAAGATGGTTTTTTAGCCATACTTTCAGATTGTTGGCCTCCAGGGGGAAGTAGGCTACCGACCAATGGATTTTATCCAATTCGCATGTTTTGCGGATTAGGTTGTTGGCTGGCAGAGTACCGCCCGTCATCAATAGAACGGTGGATTGCGACGGTTTTTTGCAATAATCATTCACCGTTTTTCTGCCACTGGCGTTCAGTTGATCGACATCTTTGATGTGGACCAAGCGTTTGGCCGAAAAAAATGGGAAGGCGCGACAGGCGGTCAGGAAACGTCTTCGTTCAGTTCCCCCCCCCTGGAAGGATTCGCCATCGAACCCCTCTTCGGCCCCTTCTCCCAACACTAGGAGCCGAATGGCTTGGCTTTCCCGGAGTAACATCCCTTGGTCCTGGCCATAAAGGAGGATGCAGGGGGGGAGTGGGTTTTTTTGTTTGAGCCTTGCGATGTCATTCTGTTTTACTTTCATGTAAATTTCTTTTTACGCTTGGGTGGATGGTTCTTGGAAAACGGATCTTTTCAATTTTGCGGAGTATGGTATGAGTTTAAGGTAAGTTATTTGAATATCACATGAAAATAATGGTGGACATCCGCCGTCTTTTACCTGTTCAGGATGGTCCGATAATTGCCACTATGAAGGGTAGGGGTAGCTCCCTGCAAGGTGGAATGGGGGTGTACCATGGTTGGATATGAGAATGATAACGAGGGGCAAGAACCCCCAGCATCACGCGGTTTGTGGTTTTTGCAAACCAATGACGTGAATGCCTGAATCGATAGGGAGAGTGTGCCATGGCCGAGACGACTGAGACAACCCAGGACCAAACGACAGCGGACCAAGTGGATTCACAGAATTCCACAATCAGCGATATGGCTGCGACCGCTGAAGGGGCCATGGGCGATGATCGTGGAATCAATATTGTAGAACCCGTCTCTGGCGACACCGGGATTTCTACGTCGGTTTCAGGATCGGATTCCGGGGGGCAAACTGCATCGGGTACCACGAAGGATGCAACGGCTGAAACGATTCCGGGGGCTACTGAACCGGGGGCGACCGATATTTCCGGTGTTGGTGTGCTGTCCGGTTTTGGGTTGGATTTGGGATTGACTCCTGAGGAGGCCCTGGAACCGAGTGCCTCGGTTGAGCCGGTTGCCGATTCGGGGGTAGCGACCGATATTTCGGGCGTGGGCGTCCTTTCGGGTTTTGGTGCTATGTTGGGAGGTGACATTTCTGGCGTGGGTGTTGCCTCTGGATTTCCTGGCGCGACGGAAGAAGATATTTCCGGCGTGGGTGTTGCCTCTGGGTTTGTGAGTGCTACGGAAGAAGACATTTCCGGCGTAGGTGTTGCCTCTGGGTTTGTGAGTGCTACGGAAGAAGACATTTCCGGCGTGGGTGTTGCCTCAGGGTTTGCTGGTATGACATCGGGGGGGGATATTTCTGGAGTAGGTGTTGCCTCTGGATTTGCTGGTATGACATCGGGGGGGGATATTTCTGGAGTAGGTGTTGCCTCTGGATTTGCTGGTATGACATCGGGGGGGGATATTTCTGGAGTAGGTGTTCCCTCTGGATTTGGTGGGATGTTTGGAACGGATCTGGAGAGTTCCGCACCGATTCTCTCTGTCTCAGGTAGTGCTGGTATCGAAGATCAGGCTATTCCCCTGAATATTGCCGCTTCGCTGACCGATTTGGATGGTTCCGAGTCTCTCTCTGTTCGTATTGAGGGGGTACCGGCAGGGGCGGTTTTGTCTGCCGGGGTGAATATGGGTAGCGGTGTTTGGGTGCTGACGGCCCAGGATCTTACCGGGTTGAAGGTAACGCCGGCGGCTGACTCGGATGCCGATTTTCAACTGCATGTCACCGCGATTGCCACCGAATCTGCCAGTGGTGCCCAGAGTGTCGTGACGGGAACCATGAACATTGTGGTGGATGCCGATGCCGATTTGCCGACGTTGGTGGTTCATGATGCCGCCGGAGTGGAAGATACCGCTATTTCACTGGATATCAGTGCGTATTTGAATGATCTCGATGGTTCGGAACTGTTGTCCTTAACCATCCTCGAAGATGTTCCCCAGGGTGCCATCTTGTCTGCCGGCTCCGATAATGGTGATGGTTCTTGGACCCTGACTGCGGAAGATCTGGTCGGTCTGAAGATTACCCCTCCGGCGGATTCTGGTGAAGATTTCACTCTGACGGTTCGGGCTGTGGCCTATGATGGTAGCGATTCGACGGGTGTGGTGGGGACCATTCATGTCGATGTTTCGCCGGATGCCGATCTCCCGGTGTTGGTATGGAACGATGCGACCGGTGTGGAGGATACTTCCATTCCGTTGAACATCAGTGCTTATCTGACGGATCGGGATGGCTCGGAGACCTTGGCCATCACCGTCATCGAAAATATCCCCAGGGGTGCCATTCTTTCGGCTGGTGTCGATAATGGCGATGGCTCCTGGTCCCTGACGGCCCAGGAACTTGTTGGTTTGAAAATCACGCCACCGGCGGATTCTGGTGAAGATTTTATGCTGACGATTCGGGCAACATCCTATGACGGCGATGATTCTGCTACGGTGGTTGGCACCATCCATGTGGATGTTTCTCCCGATGCCGACCCGCCGACCCTTGTGTTGCATGATACGGCGGGCCAGGAAGATACGGCGATCCCCTTGGATGTCCAAATTACTCTGCAAGACCAGGATGGCTCGGAATCTGTTTCTGGGCAAATCATCATCACGGATGTACCGGAAGGGGCTGTCCTTAATCTGGGGACGGCGGGTCCAGACCATACTTGGATGATTCCGGTGGAAAATCTGGAAGTTTCGGCGGTGAATGCCCATGGTGACCCGGTGTCGTGGCATATCCCTGGATTGACGGTGACACCGCCGGAGAATTCTGGTGAAGATTTCAGCCTTGGTGTTCGTGTCACGGTCCAGGATGGGAGTGACTTGGCCATTGTGGAGAGCCGTTTGGATGTGATGATCACTCCGATAGCCGATGGAGCCGATGTGATTCTGCCGCAAGCGGTCGGCAATGAAGATTCGGTGATTGCTCTCGACCTTTCGTTTTCCCTGCAAGATCAGGATGGTTCTGAAAGATTGTCGGGGAGTGTGGTAGTGACCGATGTTCCCGAAGGGGCGGTTCTCAGCGTGGGTGAGGCGGGTCCGGGTCATACGTGGGTGATCCCTCAGGATGCTTTGGTGGTGACGGCCCACAATGCCGCCGGAGACCCCGTGGCCTGGGAAGTTCCCAACCTGACCATTACACCGCAGCATAATAGCGACGCCGATTTTTCTATGGGTGTTCGTTTGGTGACTATGGAGGGAGATCAGGCACGGGTCACGGAAGGGACTATGGAGGTGGTGGTACACCCAGAAGCCGATGCGGTTTCTTTCAGTGTCCCGGATCCTGTTCCGGTGGCGGACGATCCGAGTCACGGTAGTGGTTTCCACCACGGCGGAGGTTTTCGTCACGGAGATGATTCTCGTCGTGGAGATGATTCTCGTCGTGGAGATGATTCTCGCCACGGAGATGATTCTCGTCGTGGAGATGATCCTCGCCACGGCGGTGGTTCGCGTCATGGAGATGATTCCCGCCACGGTGGTGATTCTCGTCGTGGAGATGATTCTCGCCACGGCGGTGGTTCTCGCCACGGCGGTGGTTCTCGCAGTGGGCATGATGCCGGTGATTTTGTGCCGCTTGGGGTTCAAATCAATCTGACGGATGTGGATGGCTCGGAATCGTTATCCGGCGGAATCGTGATTACGGATATCCCCGCAGGGTCCATTTTGAACATGGGGTCACCGGGGGCGGATGGGCAGAGTTGGATTATAGGGCCGGAATTGTTGGTTCCGGCAGCCTTCAACGTAGCGGGGGATGCCATCGCTTGGAGCGTTCCCGATCTGGGCATCATTCCACCGCGTCATGCTGAACCTGGGTTTTTACTGGGGATTCAGGTGACGACCAAGGATGGTGACAGTACGCGGATGACCGAAGGGACGATATCGGTGGATTGGGAAGAAAACAATGGCAGAGGGGATGGCTCTCGCGGTGGATCGCACGGAGGGTGGGGCGGTTCTCATCGTGGACATGGTGGGTCGCATTGGGGATGGGGCGGTTCTCATAGTGGTCATGGCGGTGGTGGTCGTCGTCATCATGGTGAGGGTGAGGCGGATGGGACGGCGGGTGATGTTTTGGTGCTTCATGTGGCCAAGGGGGGGCATGGCAACGATGGGGAATTTGACCTAGTGGTGGATGGTGAAACGGTCGGGCGTTACACCGCCGATGCGGCGCACAATCCCCATGGTGGTGCGTGGGATACCATCACCGTCGATCATTTGAACCTTTCTGCGGACCAGGCCCATGAGATTCGTATTGAACCGGTCCATGCCCATTCCCACATTTTGGTGGATAACATTGTGGTCAACGGGGTTGACTTGGAAGCGGAAACCATGGGTGCCTTGAGTCATGGGGTTGTTCAGGGCGATCACGTCAAGATCAACAATGGTGGCGAGTTGGTGTTTTCTCTGCCCGCGATCCCGGTAACGCCCGATGAAGCCGATGCACAGGTGGTCCCTGTGGAGAATCAGACGGTCGCGGGGAGTGTGGGAGATGATGTGATTGGCACGGGAGCGGGGGATGATGTCATTCTGGGTATGGCGGGTGATGATATCATCGGTGGTGGCGCGGGCAATGACACTATGGATGGTGGCGATGGTAATGACCTGTTCATCATCGGCAATGCCCAGGGGAGTGATGTGATCAACGGTGGTGGCGGCACCGGCTGGGTGGATGCCATTTATTTGGAGGATGTGAATGGTGGGCCGGTCAGTGGGATCAATCCAGACGGCAATTGGACCCTGGATACGGCGTTCACCTACAGCATTGATGAGGCGAGCCAGCAGATTCGGTTTGATGATGCCAACGCTTCTGGCACCATCACCTTGGAGGATGGGACGCTCATCGAGTTTGACAACATGGAGATGATTGGCTGGTAGATTAGACGGCGGACGGGAGATGGCGGTTTCATCCCATTCTCCCGTCTGTTGGTGATCTGACCATAGGAGAGGGATTGACGTTTTTTGAAACTCCGATATTCTTCCGGGAGTTCTTAGTTTTGGATATAAGCCAGCCGTTTCAATGGAGGTTTCCTATGGATCGTGTACTTCATCTTCCTGACGAGGTTGGAAAACAGGTTCACGGGGAACCTGACATGAACGCATTTTTGGTGAGAGTTTCTCAGACGACCCTTGAAAATCGCGTGATTGCCCAACGACTTTCCCAATCATCCGAACAGGGACGACGTGGGGAATATGCGACGGATGAGGTTGAGGCATTTTTTGCGCAGTGGAGCGATTGCAGGCATGAAGGTTGAGTGGACTGTAGAAGCGAAAAATGCTTTGTTCCAGGTCACTGAATACATTCGGGAAGAAAATCCATCAGTCGCCAGAAAAATCGTTTCCCATATTCATCAAGCAACGTCTCGTCTTTCTCAGAATCCCTACCTTGGCCCCATCTCTCGGAAATATCCAAAATATCGGGAACTGGTCGCTTCTCGATTCCCGTTTGTTATCTGGTATGAGGTTTTTGAAGACGAAGGTGTTGTGGAAATCACATTGGTGTGGCATTCCGCGCAGAACAGGGAAGAGTTTTGATGTGATTGGTGGCACTTTCGTAGACCAGATTGGTTGAAGGTTCCGTGCGCCTCGTCCCATTGCCTCTGGTCATTGCGCAACGGTTTCAGGTTCCCCAGGATGTTGGCCCTAGATAGCGCAGGCCTCAAAGGGTTCAATGTGACCCCAAACTTGGTCTTGTTCTTCCATAATGGCCAAATCATAATTCGATTGCAGATTGATCCATAATTGTGGTGTTGTATTAAACACACGGCTCAAACGAAGGGCTAAATAGACCTCAATGCCGCCACGTCCGTTCAGAATTTTCGACACTGTTTTTCTGGATACCTGTAGCTTGTTGGCTAAATCGACGACTTTCAGGCCAAGTGGGTCCATATACAGGTGCCTCAGAACTTCTCCAGGATGGCTCGGTGTTCTTTTGCGAATCGGATCAGCCATGTTTTCTGTCTCACAATCATGAATATTCTATAGGAACACGCTATATGACATAAAAAAATTCAGTGTGCTTTGATCTCAATGTGGGTCTATCAAATCAACGTCATACGCCTTCCCATTACTAAATTGAAAAATTATCCGCCAATTCCCCGATACATCAACACTCCAAACCCCATTTCCTCCTTTCCATGGGTGGAGCCGCGCTCCTGGATAGTTCATATCGTCTACAACAGCCGCAGCATTTAGGAGATCCAAAATATATTTGAGCTTACCAGAAATATGCGGTGTTACCCCTTTTTTACTATCATTTTCATACAGGGCCTTTAACCCCTTGTGCTTAAAAGTTTCAATCATACCAGAGTCCTTTTCTGTATATGACCGAAAGCCGCCGATCGTCCGAGTGTAACTTGTGCGGTTACTTATCGTCAAGAAAAATCCGCCTATTGGGTCTCTGACCCGAACGCAGATTTCCATGCGAGGAACCATCTATGGCCGTTGGCTCCCTTCTTTGAGTTGTGTGAGAAGGGTGTGTCCTGGGGGGAGGCATTTTTCGGCCATGGTCAGTGCCTTGGTCAAGGTTGTCCTGGCTTCGTCCGTGTGGCCCATTTTTTTTTGTACCAGTCCAAGATTGTTGAGAATCATGGCGACGTTCGGATGGGCTGGGGGGTGGTTTCCCCGATAGTGGTATTCCAAGGCTTGCTCCAAGAATTGCGCGGCTCCTCGAAAATCGTTTTGTATCCCCATGATCCTGGCTAGGTTGTTGACGCAGAGGAATATCAGGGGATCATTCAATCCACGGGATTCTTTGGCCATGGACCAGGCTTGGTTGAAGGCTTCGCGTGCTTCGTTCCATTGCCTCTGGTCATTGCGCAGCAATCCCAGATTTCCCAGGATGTTGGCCTCAAGATGAGAAAATTGCCCCAGATGATCCGTTAACAGGAGTAACGCACCCAGCAGGCAGTATTCGGCCTGGGTGGTCTCCTTGATGCGGCGCCAGGTTTCCCCCAGGTTGTTCAAACGAACGATGGTGAGATGATGGTTGAAACCCAGGATCCGTTGTGAAAGATTCAGTGCGCTTTGGTGACAGTTAATGGCCCGGTCAGGCCATGGTCCAATGAGTTTGCGTCCGGCGCAATCAAGCCAATGCATCAGTTTGGTGGCAATTTCTTTGTTGCCGATTCTCAAGGCGTGATCAGCCAGTACCCGGGAATGCCAGGATAAACGGTTGAGTTCATGGGGTTCGACGGTTGGTTTTCCATGGTTGGGTAGGGTGGCCAACAGGAATCGCCCCCCTTCCTGGATGATCCGATGGGCGCGGGCGGTGGCAACGGATTGACGAACGGCGGCGAGGGTGGGACCGAAAAGGTGGATGTCTTCTTTAGAGTGGATGATCAGTCCGCGACGATCTAGGTCATCCAACAGGGAGATCCCTGTGTTGCGGCGGATAGCGGTCAAGGGGACGGGCAACAGATGGGCGAATTGGAAAAACACTTTTTTGGGGAAACCCGTGGGTGCCATGTAGGCGAAAAATTCCATCAAGGGGCGCACACGGAGGGGAAGGGCGACTCCCCCCTGGAATGACAGGGGCTGGCCTTGCATCTTGGAAGAGGCTGGAATGCGTAATGGCATGAATGGTTTCCCTCGAAGAAGTCCAGACTTAGGTATCGTGTGGAGTTGCCGGGGACTTTAGACTTTGTAATAATCTCGGTACCAATCGACGAATCGTTGAATGCCCGTTTCAATGGATGTTTGCGGCTTGAATCCGGTATCGATCACGAGGTCATCCACGTTGGCCCAGGTTGCCGGGACATCGCCCGGTTGCATGGGCAACATGTTTTTGATCCCTTTTTTGCCCAGGGCCTGTTCCAACGCTTCGATGTAGCGCATCAGTTCTACGGGGTTGTCATTACCGATATTGTAGATACGGTAGGGGGCATTGGAGGTTCCGGGATCGGGATGGTCGCTGTCCCAGCGGTCATTGGGTTGGGCAGGGCGGTCCATGACGCGCACGACGCCCTCAACGATATCGTCGATATAGGTAAAATCGCGGCGCATTTTTCCATGGTTGAAGACATCCATGGGTTGGCCTGCAAGAATGGCGCGGGTAAACTTGAATAGGGCCATGTCGGGTCTTCCCCACGGACCGTAGACGGTAAAGAAGCGGAGACCTGTGACGGGAAGGCGGAACAGATGTGCGTAGGTGTGCGCCATGAGTTCATTGGCTTTTTTGCTGGCCGCGTATAACGACAGGGGATGATCGATGTTTTGATGAATCGAAAAAGGCATGGTGGTGTTGGCACCGTAGACGGATGAGGATGAGGCAAACACTAGGTGACCCACGGCCCCATGGCGGCACCCTTCGAGAAGATTGGCAAATCCCACCAGATTGCTTTGGACGTAGGCGTTGGGGTTGTCGATGGAGTAGCGCACCCCAGCCTGGGCGGCCAGATTGACGGCGGCATCAAAATGGTGATCCTTGAACAGATTTTGCATAGGTTCCTGGTGGGCCAGGTCCATGTGGGCAAACTGAAATCCTGGGAATGCTTGCAGCAAGGCCAGACGGTTTTGTTTTAAGATCGGGTCATAGTAGTCGTTGAGATTATCCAATCCAACGACATGATCTCCGCGTTCCAGAAGCTTTTTTGCCAAGTGAAAGCCAATGAATCCGGCGGTTCCCGTCACCAAAACCTTTGCCATGGGAAATATCCTCTGCGATGGGTTTTCAAATGAAATCCTTCAGGCGATGCCCGCAATTGTATATCATACCTCAAACGCCAGCGACATATCCACTTGTCGATCAAAGGAAAGGCAACGATTGAATCCCAAGCAAGCCCAGTCTGATGTTGTTCAAAAGGTCGTCCGAATGTATACCGATGGTGCCTGTCGGGGCAATCCTGGTCCGGGAGGATGGGGGGTTGTTTTGTGCTATGGCGAACGGGAAAAACATATCCATGGCTACCACGAGGATACCACCAACAACCGCATGGAGCTTATGGCGGCCATTTGCGGTTTGGAAGCCTTGAAGCGTCGGTGCCGGGTGGTCTTGACCACCGACTCGACTTATGTCAGCAAGGGTATTACCGTGTGGTTGGTCGATTGGAAAAAGCGCGGATGGATCAAAAAGGATCGCCAGCCGGTCGCCAACGCCGATTTGTGGAAAAGATTGGATGCCGTTTGCCAGCAACATGATATAGAATGGAAGTGGGTCAAGGGACATGCGGGTCATACCCTGAATGAAGCGGCAGATCATCTGGCAACGGAGGCGGTTCGTTTGGGACTGCTGGGGGAATTGTTGCCTGAGGAAGGAAAAGAGGTTTTTCGGGATCCGGTCCCGTGCGATGTTCCGTCATTGGAGTCGGTACTACCGACGCCATGTGTTCAATCATTAATAGGAGAGATCGATGTCTAAGGATGAAACGGCTTTGGTGCAGGAACTTTTGGTAAAAAACAGTGAGTTTCGGACGCTTCACGAGGAACATCAATCTTTGAAACAACAGATTGGTGAAACGGGGCGCACCATGGACCAATTCACCGTGGAACGGTTGAAAAAGAGAAAATTGCAGCTCAAAGATCAGATGGCCATCATCCTGGCGGCGAGTTCCAAGGGTTGATTGGGGTGTTTTTTTGGGTTCATGTTGTGGACTTAGGACATGGGTGGTCTGGTGGGGGGCTGGGCGATGGGTGATGCGTTATGAATGAATCGGGTCCGATGAGGAAAAGTGCCAATACGGTTTGGCAGGTCATGTCCATCACCCGCGATGAACGGGAGCGTTTGCAGGGACACCGAAGTTTTTTGGTTTGGTTTACTGGATTGTCTGGATCTGGCAAGTCCACCATGATTTTCGCTTTGGAAAAACGTTTGTATAAGCTGGGCTATCGCACCTTCGCCCTGGATGGCGATAACGTCAGGCATGGTTTGTGTGCCGATCTTGGGTTTTCCCAGGCTGACCGGATCGAAAATATCCGACGTGTGGGGGAGGCAGCCAAGTTACTGACCCAGGCGGGTGTCATTGTCCTGGCCGCATTTATCTCACCCTATCGGGCAGATCGGCAAAAAGTAAAAAATTTGATGGCTGCGGGTGATTTTATCGAAGTGTTTTGTGATTGCCCGTTGGAAATTTGCGAAACCAGAGATGTCAAAGGGTTGTACAAAAAGGCCCGGGATGGAGAAATTAGGGATTTTACGGGTATTTCGTCACCCTATGAGCGTCCTGGACACGCCGATCTGCTCCTTGAAACTGGGAAATATTCCATCGAGGAATGTACGGACCAAGTGATGGAATGCATTAAATCGCGTTTGCGACTTGCTGGATCCGATAAGACCGATGTGAGCGGACTCTAGCTTCAGGACTGTTGGCATGGAATTGACGGCGACCGGAATACTGTTGGGCATTGGATGGATCTGGTTTGCCAGCATGAAGGCCAGGGAGAAAAGCCATGAAACGGCCCGGGAGCTTTGCAAGAGTATGGGGGTCGAACTTGTGGATGATACCGTGGCTTTGAGCTACATGGGGTTGAAGAGAAATGATATGGGACGGTTGGTTTTGAAGCGGGTTTATGATTTTAGATATTTGGAGGGTGGAATGACACTCCGTCATGGTGCCATCATTCTGAGTGGGTACACCTTGGAATCCTGCTTGGTCGATATTCATGGGGCTGGGCATTGAACGGTCGTGCCTATCTGGGGTTCCGGGGACGCTTTGACCGGGGAAATGGTTGATGAACCGAGGAGATGCGCCATGATCCAATCTGGGTTGGGACGGCAAATGTCGTTGATGCAGGGGCTGGTAGCCCTGTATTTGATTTTTCTGGTGATTTTTTTTGCAGCGGCCCCTTTTTTGACCCTGTGGTTGTATGCAGAAGCCGATTTAAGCCGTAGTTTGTTGCCCCAGTTGATTGGATTTTGTTTGCAGGGGGCCTTTTTGGTGGTGGTGTTTGCCATCTACGAAAAACGAACGACGGTCCATGGTAAGCGCAGTCATAAATTTGCGTTACGCAGTGCGATTGGCTCTTTGCTGCGCCCATTGGGCCGTGTTAATGAGGGGGCGGCCAGGGGAGGTTTCCTCGCGCCAACGGCCTTGATGCAGATTCATCAGGATATTACGGAAGGGGGACTTTCTCAGGGGGTGTGCGAGGAGCTTGAAGCGAATGCCTTGAAGGTTTTGGTCTCTTTGGAATCGCTATCGGTTTTGGCAGCCCAGATCGATGCCCAGCATCTGGAGGCGTGGGGGGCGATGCTTCAAGCGATTCGCGGCATGAGTGAGGCCCATTCCCAAGGAGAGACGCAGGAAATGGTTTTGGAACTGATTGATGCCGTGCGCGATTTCGATGAACTGTACATTTATTGAAAAAGTGCATGTGATGGATGGCGGCCCAAAGGGTGATGGTCCGTAAGTGTCAACCATTTTTTACTGAAAATAAAGGATGCGATCATGTCAATGCGCTGGGCGTTTTTATCCATGTTCCTGACGGTCTGTTTGTTTGCTTGGGGTGTTCAGGCGGGATCCGAGGCTGTGGATGGTTCCAAGACAACTGCGGGCCAGGCTCAGAATGTCAAGGCAGCGGATGGTCAAAAAGGGGCCGCAGCCAATACCCCGGACCCGAATGGCAATACGGCTTTGATGGTGGCGGCCAAGGATGGAAAGGGTGATGCGGTACAGGCGTTGATCGATGGTGGGGGCGATGTCAATGCCCAGAACAAGGATGGGATGACGGCGTTGATGTTTGCGTCGCAACGGGGCCATGCGGATGTCGTTGCCGCCTTGGTGGCGGCCAATGCCAAGGTCAATATGATGAATAACGACGGGGCGACGGCGCGGTTGTTGGCTAAGGAGGGGGGGCATGACGCGGTGGATATGATGCTCAAGGAGGCGGGTGGTCGTTGTTTATGATGGTTTAGGCGAGATCATAGGGCAAGATTGAGAGCAGTGATCTCGGAATAGAGGAAAGAGAGTTGGTGGGGTTTGATGGTGCCACGGGAGAGGAACAGGCGTGGCTGGGTATCGCGGTAGGAAAGGGTTCCGGTCAGTGGCGTGGGGAGTTGGAAGGTGTGGACATGGGTGGTCAGGATGCCGTGGTGTGACAGAAGAAAATGTCCCAAGGGGCGGCGGTAGTGTGAGAAGACTTCCCAATCGCTGCAATGCAGCAGGATGGCGGCGGGGAGTTTTTTCCAGATTTTTTTCTTGTAGACCACGAGGGCGCACTGCTGCGGTTGGCCCAGTATGACGCATTCGATTCCGGGAAGATGGCCGTGGGTGATGTAATTTTGGTAGACGTAGGGATTGAGGAGTGTTTTGAAGGCGGATGGATTTTGGGTGATGGGGGGTGTGGAAAATGGGTGGGGGGTGTTGAAGAACACTTCCACGCGGTCGTTGAGTTGGGAAAATTGGTGTTTGCGGCAGATGTTGGCAACGTGGGGATTGGTCGTGAAGCTGGTGGCGTGCCAATGGTCTTGTTGCAGGAGTGCCTCAAGTAGGTTTCGGCTCCAGGGTCTGTACGCTTTGCGGACCACCCAACTGGTATGGTTGCAGAAAGGTTCCCAACGACCATCGATCCATTGGTTGGAGTAGATGGCTCCGAATGCGCCGACGACGGTTTGGCCATCGGTGAGCATGAAGCCGTAGTTGGGAGGATGGTTGCGCCCGTTGTGTCCATCGTAGGAGAAGGCGTTGATCCAGTTTTCTACCGGGATACGGGGATTGAGATGTTGGTGATAGAATTGGCAAACGGCGGGTAGATCGGCGTCGGTAATGGGGAGGAGACGGGGTGGTTTGGGGTGGGGAATGTGTTGTGTCATGGTTGGGTGTTGACGCTCTTGAAGGTGGGGTTCGGTGACGATCATAGTGGCTATTGTCGCGTTGGTTATCAAGTGTGTTCTAAGGTAAAGGGGAAGGGTCATTGGGATCATGCATAGGGGGTTAACCAACCTATGGTCTGGTTTGTCTGAATTTCTCCATATTTATGGGCATCCTCGGATTGTTGCGGTCATGTTTTTGGGGTTCTCCAGCGGTTTGCCGTTGGCGTTGACCTTTGGCACGTTATCGTTGTGGTTGGCGGAATCGGGGATCAGCAAGACTTCCATTGGTTTGTTTGCGCTGGCGGGTATTCCTTACACATTCAAGTTTCTTTGGGCACCGTTGGTAGACCGTTTGCCGATACCGGGGTTGACGCACCTCTTGGGTCGTCGGCGCGGCTGGGCATTGTTGAGCCAATTTTTCCTGATGATGTCCATTGCCGCCATGGGGTTTACGGAACCTGGGGTAGTGCCCTGGTGGACGGCGGTATTTGCGTTATCCACCGCTTTTTGGTCGGCAACACAGGATATCGTCATCGACGCCTACCGGGTGGAGGTGTTGGATGCGGATCAGTATGGGGCGGGTGCGGCGGTGGTGGTGTTGGGGTATCGGCTGGGGATGTTGACTTCGGGTGCGTTGGCTTTGTATTTGGCGACCTGGTTTGGTTGGACGATAACTTATCTGGCCATGGCGGGTCTGATGAGTGTGGGGATGTTGACGGTATTATTGGCACCGGAACCGCGTGTTCCGGTGAGTGTGGCATCGATTCGGTTGGAAAAACAGATGCGGTCGCGCATTGCTGCGATTCGGGGGTTGGGTGAGGGGGGGCGCAGGTTGGCGTTATGGATTTCGGCGGCGATTATTGGTCCGTTTGCGGAATTTTTATCGCGCAAGGGGTGGATGCCGATTTTGTTGTTTATTTTGCTGTATAAGCTGGGCGATGCCTTGGCGGGGGTGATGGGCAATCCGTTTTACAGCGAGTTGGGGTTTACGCGGATTGAGATTGCGGAGATCAGCAAGGTGGTGGGGTTGACGGCGACCATTGCCGGGGCTTTTTTGGGTGGGTGGATGGTCAAAAAATTGGGCATCACCAGGACTCTGTTGTGGTGTGGGATATTGCAGTTGGCCTCCAATCTGATGTTTGTGGTGTTGGCCCGTTGGGGGCATGACATGCCCATGTTTGCGTTGACGATCTTGGTCGAGAATTTGAGTGGGGGGATGGGAACCTCCGCATTTGTCGCCTATCTTTCATCGTTGTGTAATATTGCCTATACCGCGACCCAATATGCGTTGTTGACTTCGTTCATGTCTTTTGGGCGCACGGTTTTGTCTTCGACGGGGGGGTGGTTGGCCGATAACATGCCATGGGAATTGTTTTTTCTGGCCACGGCGGCGGCGGCACTTCCGGGGTTGTTGCTGCTGGTTTGGATGATGAAAAAATATCCCCCGGTTGTCGCAGCGCAACCATTGGACGGTGTTGACTGATAGAAGGTGTTTGGCTAGTATGCCCTCATCTTTCACTTGCATGGGATGACAGGCGGACATGGCACCTTTCAAGGGATATATTCAGTCTGTTGGTTCCAATGCGGCTCCTTTACCTCCATCCATGCCGTTGACCCATGTGGCTGGGTGGGAGATATTCCAGGAGATTCTCCAGTCAGGAAAGCTTGTGCCGCAGAAGGATTCACTTTTCCAGAAGGATCTTGTATACTTTTTCTACGGTAAGGCCGCTTACCGGCCCAAAGAGGATCCGACGCAGAGTCGCTATCTTGTCGATCTTGATCAGCTTCCGGCATGTATCCTGCTGGATGGTGGTCGTTTGCAGGGTAGGGTCGGGCAAGTCCCTTTTGATACGGGAGGTTTCTTTTATGGATTTTTAGCCCCGCCGTTGGCGGGGAATAACCTTACGGCGTTGTCCGATTATGAACTGCATGGTGATCACGATTGTTTGCGCCGTTGTGTATGGGCGTTTTATGAGAGCAATGATGGTTATTTCGAAGAAAGGCCTCGGGTTTCGTTGTTGTTCCCCAGCGGTTCGGATCCGGTGGCCCGGTATTATGAACTGATTCAAACGAAGAGATCCGATAAGTTTGATGATCGAGGAAAGACATTTGAGATTCGGTTTGATCAAGAAATACCGCTGAACGATCAAACAGTGATGAAAATAGTGATTCCTAAGGGCTGGATTGATGATAAGAACATCAGTTCGTTGCTGGTTGATCTTGGAATTAGGAAAAAGGTGGTTTATTACATCCCTTACATGGGCACTTTTGAGGAACATTTGGCCGTCATGCGCGAGAGGGTTACAGGTGTTCTGCGTGAGGGGGGGATGTTGTCGAAGGAAGATGCGTTTTAGCATGGGCGTGTTATGAAGCTGCACAGTTTTTTCTCTCCGGTTTCCCAAAGTCCTTCTTTCCTGCATATCATTTGGCGTGGGGAGGGGGATGATGGCTCCTTGTTTATGCACCGGTATAATGAGTTTGGTCAGATCACCGGATTTTTCCCCGTTCATCTCGACCGACTCGCCAAATCCGGTACCCTCGTCAAAAAACCCAAAGGGATGACAAAAACTGCGCAGGTTGGGGCTTTGTCCCCTATCGCATTTCATTTTCCCGATGGTGAGGTCGATTGCGGTTTGCCCAAGAAAATGAAGCCCAGATTGAAGCAGGTCATGGGTCAACTTCAGGATAAGCCGCTGCTCGCCGTGGATGTGATGGCGTTTGTCGATCCAGACAATGAAACCGAACTCGACCGTCTGTTGGACCAGGGGGCCGATTTTCTTAGGGAAAACTATTCCGACGAGATGGCCCAGGATTGGTTGCGGGATGAGAAAGCCCATTTAAACTGGTTGCGGCAGATTCCAGTTTTGGGAAGACCTATGGGAATCCCAGGGGCGACCGTTATCGATGTGGATTATCTGGACGGATTGCCGCCGGTAACGGCGGAGAAAAAACGGGATTATCTGCGGGGCGGATTACCCGATTTTGCCATTGTCAACGCGGAGGTTCCCGTCAAGCTGGGTGTTGTTGCCGAGGGATTGGGCGTGTTGCAACGCCAGTGCGCCCTGCTGCTGGTGGGACCAGCGGGTACTGGCAAAACCACGGCACTGATGCAGATTGGTCTGGACTTGTTGCGGCAAAAACCAGAGACCAGGGTTTTTTGGATTGACCCCTTACAGGTTGATCCCCTGAAATTTTCTCCCAAAGGAAAAGGGCCGATGGTCCTGTTGGTGGATCGTGCCGACCAATGGCCCAATCTGCCACGCTTTTTGGATCAATGCCAACGGAATGAATCTGGGATCCGGGTCGTTCTGGCAGCGCGGTCCAACGAATGGCATCGGGCTGATTTTTCTTGCTTTGGCTTGCAAACGCTCGATTGCGCACGGTTGGATGATGGGGTGTGGGAGGTCTTGGCCAAACGGATCGTGGATCATGGGGCGGCTGATGGTGGGGTTGGGGTGGCTGAAATCATCCAAAGGTTGCGTCGGGAAAAAGCCAGGGATCTATTGGCTGCCATGATTTTGGCGACGCGCGGTCAATCTTTTCAGGAGATTTTGCGCGATTTGATCGCCAGACTGGTCGATTTTCCCGACGGGCGAAGGTTGGTGGCGGTGTTGGCGGCGGTAGCCGGTATGGAGACCCGACAGGATCCCAAAGGGCGAACCCATCCGGCGACGTTGCCCTTGTTAAGGGAGACTTTTCGTTTTTCCAGAGAGGGGTTGAACGGTGCCATGAGCCATCTGAAAGGGGAATTGACCCTGGTTCGCCGGGACCGGAGGGAGGGCCGCAGGAGCCAGTTTTTATTTCAGGAGGTCCATACCCGTCATCCGATCATTGCCGAAACGTTATGGAAAATTTTCTCCCAGTGGAAGGATGCCCCCATTGATTTGGAAAAGATGGAGCAAGGTCTGTTCAAGGGGGCCTCCAGGGCATGTGATATGGGGAGGGAGGCAACACCGGAGCGTTCGTTGACATCCGCCATTTTGGAAACGCGCGCCAAGGAGGGGCCGGTGGATGTGGCGCGTCGTCTTTTTTCCTTGGTTCCTGAATACGGTGCCAGTAATCCCTATCTTTGGCAAATTTGGGCGCGTTTTGAGTGGAGCCAAGGGAACGTGGGTAGTTTGGAGAAGGAATACACGGCGCGTTGGTTGTTTTCCCGTGCAGTGGCCGCAAATCCTAAAGATGCGGCATCGTGGCAAGCATGGGCTTTGTTGGAAGCGGAAAAAAAGAACATCGGTAGTGTCTATGAGGAGAACACGGCGCGTTGGTTGTTTTCCCGTGCGGTGGCCGCAAATCCGAAAGATGTAGCATCGTGGCAAGCATGGGCTTTGTTGGAAGCGGAAAAAAAGAACTTCGGTAGTGTCGATGAGGAGAACACTGCGCGTTGGTTATTTTCCCGTGCGTTGGCTGTTGAACCTGAGAATGAGCCAGCGTTGGGTGCATGGAGGGAGATGGAAGAAAAATTGGGCAATTACGATACCCCTCCTAATCCCATTAATGAGCTTGCGCAAACGCTGAAAAACATGGGGAGTGGGGCGTGTTTCCCAGGCTTTAAAATCAAAAGCAGGGAATGAAAACTCTTTGTTGAAAGTCAAAACCCTGGGGGCAATCCCCCAGACCCCTTTTTTCTTTTACCGTGAAAAGTCTCACCCTGATAGCAAAAAGCAAACAACACCCTCTTAACGATTCTTGGGAACCGTTTTTGAATCGTATCTCACAC
>PEAO01000068.1 GCA_002753615.1 Magnetococcales bacterium DCbin2 | reverse complement strand
GATGTTTTTCGCGCCTTTTGCGAAAAACATCAAGCATCATGCCAGGGTTAGCGTTTAAACATTGCATTGTGTTTGCCTTTTTTCGCAAAAACCGCGAAAAAAGGCAAACCAAGGCGCGCGCCCTGCGCATTTTTTTCGCAAAAACCAAAAGCGCGAAAAAAACGCTTCGGGATAAGGGGCGCGTGAAAAACAAAGTCAAAAACAAAACCCTGGGGGCAATCCCCCAGACCCCTTTTTTCTTTTAATCATTTTATCGAATGTCAATACGCCCTGGGGCCAACGAATGGATAATCAATCTTTTTCACGCATCAAGTTGGGATTGGCCGGGTCAATAATCTCATCATCCAAAGATTTTCCCGACAACAGGCGCATCATCCCTGCAATGGGAGAAATAGTTCCCTTGGCCACAGCGGATGCCGAAACTTGTTTCCGAGCCATCTCACAACCGCCCGCCCCATCCAAGGCAATTCCTGTCCCCCCCAGACCACAATATCCCCCAGGGTTCTTGGCCAGATATTGCTGGTGGTAGCCCTCGGCATAATAAAATGTGGGGAGTGGAACGATTTCCGTCGTGATGGTACCCTGTCCTGCCAAAGTAAGATTGTCCTGGTAGTGCGCTCGTGTCGATAAGGCGTGTTGGTGTTGTTCTTCGTTGGCGTAATAGATTCCAGAGCGATATTGGGTTCCCACATCGTTGCCTTGGCGCATCCCCTGGGTGGGATCATGAGCTTCCCAAAAGTGTTTCAACAGATTCTGATAGCGGATGATCTGGGGATCAAAGATGACAAGCACCACCTCATTGTGTCCCGTCATTCCAGAACAAACCTCCTCATAGGTGGGGTTTGGGGTGATTCCACCCGCATATCCCACAGCGGTGGCGTACACCCCTGTTTGTTTCCAGAACAACCGCTCGGCCCCCCAAAAACAACCCAATCCAAACAGAGCGGTTTCCATCGGGGCAGGGAAGGGGGGGATGACGGGGTTTCCGGTCACATGATGCCGTGAGGGAACCGCCAAAGGAACCGTCCGTCCCGGAAGTGCCTCCGCTGGCAAAGGCAACGTCATTTTATGATTCAGAGCCATGGCGGTGGATCACCATCTCAAAACGATGGCAGGGGGTCGGGGGATCCTTCTTTCCCCCGGGACCCCCGCAAAAAGGTTATGTGATAAACTTTCCTTCGGAGATCCGTTCCGCTTCCATATATTCCAACTCACGGAAACCCGATATGACAATGTTGGAGTCGGTGGTCATATCCAGTCCCGGTGTTTTTTTGAAGGGGACGGCATTGAGGACCGTTTTAATGGCGTTGAGTCGGGCAAAGTGCTTGTTGTCCGAGCGGATGATCGTCCACGGAGCCTCCAGGGTATGGGTACGGCGGAGCATGGCATACTTCATCCGGGTAAACTCATCCCATTTATCCTGGGCCTGCATGTCTACCTCACTGAGCTTCCAGTGGCGCAGGGGGTCGTGACGGCGGCGGTCAAAGCGATATTTTTGTTCCCTCTTGGAAACGCTGAAGTAAAGCTTGAGCAAAATCGTCCCTTCCCGGACGATATCCTTTTCAAAGGCGGTGACGCCGACCATAAAATTTTCATATTGTTCCGGGGTACAAAAATTAAATACCGGCTCCACCATGGCACGGTTGTACCAACTGCGGTCAAACATGACAACCTCACCCCCGGTGGGGAATTGTTCCACATAACGCTGGTAAAACCATTGCGTCCGCTGAACATCGGTGGGCTTACCCAACGCCACGACACGATAATGTTTTTCATTCATGTAGCGCGTCATGCGCCGAATGGTTCCACCCTTTCCGGCAGCGTCTCGCCCTTCCAACAGGATGATCATTCTGCGATCATCATCCTCAAGATACTGCTGCATACGAATTAATTCTGCCTGATAGGGCTTTAATTCTTGTTCCTGACGCCGTTTCAGAACCGCCTTGGTATGTTCCGTTTCCAACTTGCCATACTTGCCTTTTATCTTGGCCAGTTCTTCGTCGATTTTTTTTCGTTCTTCCAGAAGTTTTTGATAGGAAGGTGTTTTCTCTTCACTATTCTCAGGCTCTTGAATCGTCATTGCCGATCCTGTTCGTCAAAATCATCGTAGGTAGGGTGGATTACCGGCTAGCCAAGTCTCTGGATTTGGCTAGCCAATGACGCGAATGTGCCAGGGTTCAAACCGAACCCCATAAGCGTTGTCACGGGTGTATCTGAGTTTCAGGTATCCCAGTTCTTTGATGCGGTTGAACACCCTGGATTCGGTAAATTGCGCGGTAAAATTCATGGCACCAAAACCGACCTGTCCCACATCGAAGTCACCGATGCCATGAAACGAATAACCAGGAGGTGCCAAGGACCGGGAGGCCATGGAGAGATTACCTTCAGAATCGAGGGCCTTTGTCAGAAACAGCAGATATTGTTTGGCGATGCCACGAATGCCTGATGTCAATTGCAGATCGGCCCCCACAGCGGTTTTTATACGGTGATAAACCTCTTCCGCGGGGCCTCTGAACAAAAAATTGCCGGTACCCGGAACTTTGACAACCTTATGTTTCGGTACGGCATCCGTCAACTGGGTGATGGGTTTTTCACCGAGGAACCCGTAGTCATTGGCGGCGGCAAAAAACATGCTTTCCAGAAAATCGACTTCCGGCCTGGTGAAAGGACCGATGGTGGCAGAATTTCTGGCGGTGTTCAGGGCTTCGTCAAAAGAGAGAAGGTGAAAATTGGCATGTCCGATGACTCGCTCCATCCGCTGAAGTCGGCTGACGGTCTCTTTCAGGGTGACATATTGCCCCTTGGGCAGGTAGATATCTTTGGGATGAACCTTGTTAAAGTTTTTTATTTTTTGAAAATAATCTTCAAGAAACTGATCGGTGATGTCCTGCTCGTTTTCCTGCTGATTGGCCGCTTCGGCCAAGCGAGCAGGCCAACTAAGGCCAAGGCTTGCGCCAAGCGCGGCACACACGGAAAACTGGATCGCTTGCCTTCTATTCATCCGATTCGTTCTCTAAAATGGAGATCTGCATCATCCCATTGGAAAGCCAAAGTGGCGAAGTTTTTTTTAGGCTGGCCCTTCAAAAAATGAAAGGCCAACCGGCACTTTGAGTTCAGGTAATAACCGTCGGGACATCTCTTTGGGTAAAACGTTTGATCCCGGCAACTTGGTCGGCAATTTGAATCAGTTCCGCGAGGGCATCCTGGGCGTCTTGATCCTGTTTGGTGGGATCACCTTCAAAGCTCTCCAGGTAAACCCGAAGTGTCGCCCCGACGGTTCCGGTCCCTGAGAGGCGAAAGACGATACGGGAGCCATCCGTAAATCCGATCCGCAGCCCCTGATTGGTACTCACACTTCCGTCAATGGGGTCAGTGTACTGAAAGTTATCGCAGAATGCCACCGTGTACCGCCCCAATTTCTTTCCGGGTAGCTGGGCCATTTGTTCATTGAGTCCCTGGATCAACTGCTCGGCATGTCCGCTGTCCACGTCTTCGTAGTCATGCCGGGAATAGACGTTGCGTCCAAATTCGCGCCAGTGTGCGCGGACAATTCCGGCGACCGAATCTTTGCTCTCGGCAAGAATATTCAGCCAGAACAGGACGGCCCATAAGCCATCTTTTTCGCGTACATGGTCCGAACCGGTGCCAAAACTTTCTTCGCCGCACAGAGTTACCTTGCCGGCGTCCAACAGGTTACCGAAAAACTTCCAGCCGGTCGGGGTTTCATAACAGGCGAATCCTCGTTTTTGCGCAACCCTGTCGGCAGCCTGGCTGGTTGGCATGGATCGGGCGATCCCGGCCAACCCTTTTTGATAGCCGGGTACCCGGTTGGCATTGGCGGCCATCACGGCGAGGGAATCGCTGGGGGTGACAAAAAAGCGGTTACCGAGGATCATGTTGCGGTCGCCATCGCCATCGGATGCGGCACCAAAGTCGGGTCCACCCTCCTGCCACATGATTTTGACCAACTCTTCGGCGTAGGTCAGGTTGGGATCGGGATGCCCTTGACCAAAATCGGGGAGAGGGACGCCATTCATCACAGTCCCTTTGGGGGCACCAAGTCTGTTTTCCAGGATTTCGATGGCGTAGGGTCCGGTCACCGCGTGCATGGCGTCAAAACGCATGGAAAATTTGCCGCTGGTCAGAAGATGTTTGATTTGTTTGAAATCAAACAAGGATTCCATCAGTTCGGCATAGTCAGCAACGGAACTGATGACCTCAACCGCCATGGCTCCGATGGCATAATGGCCGATGGTATCCAGATCCACAGTAATCGGACCTTCGTGGATTTGGTAGGCGTCGATGGTTTTGCTGCGGGCGAAAATGGCTTCCGTCACTTTCTCTGGGGCTGGGCCACCATTTCCCACGTTATACTTGATGCCAAAGTCGCCGTCGGGGCCTCCCGGATTATGACTGGCCGAAAGGACGATGCCACCGAACGCTTTGTGTTTGCGGATCACGCAGGAGACCGCCGGTGTGGAAAGGATGCCCCCTTGTCCGACCAGGACTTTGCCAAACCCGGAAGCGGCTGCCATTTTGAGAATGATGACCACCGCCTCGCGGTTGAAATAGCGACCATCGCCACCCAGCACCAGGGTCTTGCCCTGAAACCCTTCCAGGGAGTCAAAGGTCGATTGGACAAAGTTTTGCAGATAGTTTTCTTGTTGAAAACGGGTCACTTTCTTCCGTAAACCAGACGTTCCAGGGCGTTGATCCTGGTAGGGGGTGGTTTGAATCCGTGCCATCGTTATTTTCCTGTGCTGTATTATTTCGGATAATAGTCCTTAAGCGTCTTAACAAACGTTCCCATTGTATGTCATGGCGGCGTGCAGCGGTAGTTATTGAATGAACAAAACGATAAATTCCCGTTTTCGACTCACGTTAATGGATGCTAAAATTGCGTTAACTTGGTTATCGTAAATAAAGAGCCTCCTTTCTTTATCTTGAAATGTACAAAAACAACGGAAGGACCATGTGGAAATATGCGAGGATGGCAGTTATTTCTTGTCCGAGAAAACACCATCCAGGGATTGGGCATCCAGAACTCGGTCGGTCCATGCTTCGATCTCTTCCAAGGCGGCAACCTCCAGCTTTTTACCCACCCAGTTGGGGATATTGGATCCCAGTTTTTTTTGGAGAAGACGAAGAAGGGTGTGAACGGCTTCTTCCTGCCGCCCTTCCTGCCGCCCTTCTTGCAACCATTGGGGTTTACCCTTGGAAATAATATCTTGTGCAAATTGTGACATCATAGTTTCCTCCTCCTCCGGTCGAACCTGCCGGATGATTTCGCGGACTGTTTGTTCGTCGTAGCTTCCGTAGGTCTCCACGATATACCGCATGATGATGTACTGGTCTTCTGGTACTTCCAGAAGGGCCTCGACCAGCAACTTTTTGACTTCCAATTGCTGACCTTCCCGGGTCGCATACTTCACGGCCAGCAACCAAGATCGCAACTGGGGATGTCTGGACAACACCCGATCTTCGATCTTGCCAAGATCCATAACGGCAAAACGAACATTCAGAAGCCACGGTCTCCAACCTGTTTCTGTATCTACCAATGCTAAAAATTCATCAGGAATGCGCCACTCCGATGCCCCATGATAGAAGACTAAAGGAATGACGGGTGGCAGCATCTCCCAATCAGGATTTTCACGCTCCCACTGTTTCCACCACTCAACTATGTACTTGACAACTTGCCAGCCAACCCGACGGTCTGGAAAGCTTTTATGCTCGATGAGAACATACAAAAGGGCCGTTCGACCCGTGATTGTCTTGACCTGAAAAAGCCGATCTGTCAGATGGTGCCGCAATGCTTCATCAACAAAAGATCCATCCACCAGAACCGGAGGCTCAGGTGACAATAACTCGGATATTTCTTTCGGCAACCGTTCTTGCAGCAGGGCTCCCGCTCTTACCGGGTCGGAAAGCAAAGCCTTTACGAACCGATCATGCGGTTGTGCGATATCTGTCATGATAAATCCATCAGGATCGATGTTTCCATAGAAAGCTCTCTTGGAAAACGTGTTCCAGATCGAGACCGTTTCTCGACATTCTCAATGGCATTCTATATCCATTGATGACAGTCTGTCAGTGGGAGATGATACCGATGTTATGGTTCAAAAAGTTTCAGGAAAGCCGTTTCCTGATCCATTCCCACGTCATTCACCACGATTCTATAGGGATCCTCCTTGAAAATGAATACCCCATCCTTGATTGATCATCCGCAGGTTACGCAAATATTGTTTCATCCCAGAGGGGAATGGGGTTATGCCCCGTCCCAGGTTGCCGTGGAACTCCATTTTCCCGTCGAGAATGGTGTTACCCTGGGCGGACGGCTCTATCGCACGGCCACACCCCATGGTCCATGGCTTCTGTACTGGCACGGCAATGGCGAGATTGCCGCCGATTATGAGGATATTGCCACGTTGTACACGGAGATGGGTTTCCATTTTCTTGTGGTCGATTTTCGGGGGTATGGCTTGAGTACGGCAACCCCTTCCGGCACAACCCTGTTGCAGGATGCGGTCGCTGTCGTCGATCTCTTAGAATCCGTCGCCGGTCATTATGCCCCAGGTCTGGATAACCTTTTTGTGATGGGGCGTTCCATGGGGAGTGCCGCAGCTATCGAAATCGCCGTGCGCCGACCGGAAAAAATCAAAGGGTTGATTCTTGAGAGCGGATTCGCCTTTTCCATCGCACTGATTGAACGATTGGGCGGTTTGTCCCTGGAGGGGGTCCAGGAATCGGAGGGGTTTGATAGTTTGGAAAAAATGCGTACCATTCGCGCACCATCCCTCCTGATCCATGGAGAGGAGGATGTCTTAATCCCGGTCACCGATAGTCAGGCGTTATTCGATATCTGCCCGGCGGAAAATAAAAAATTGGTCAAAATTCCAAATTCTGGCCATAATGACTTGATGATGAACGGTATTTCTACTTATTTTGAGTCTATTGCACAGTTTGTCGCTTCTATCTACACACCGTGAGACGGGGTTTAAGGTGGTTGCGCTTTTGAGTTGTGTTGTATAAAGTTTGACAGGTTGGTAGCCGGTGAGGTCCGTGAGGTCTTGCGTCTTATGCCGATGGCAAACTTCCGCGTTTGCTGTTCTCATCCCTCTGCGAGATGCCAGATGTCCACCTTCGCTAAAGATCAACCGAATTGATTTCAGGAAAGTCCCAGAATATGTCTGTGAACCATAGCAAACAACACATTAATGAATCTTTGAGAAAAACACTCGCGCTGGTTTTGGCTGGAGGGCGGGGGACAAGACTTAAGGATTTAACCGACAACGAAGCAAAACCCGCTGTTCATTTTGGAGGCAAATACAGGCTGATCGATTTTCCACTGTCCAACTGCGTCAACTCCGGGATCAGGCGGGTGGGGGTGGCCACACAGTATCGGTCTCACAACCTGATTCAGCATGTCCAACGGGGATGGAGCTTTTTTCGCTCCGAACTGAATGAATATATCCAGGTGTGGCCCGCACAACAGTCCGATACACAATCCTGGTATGTCGGTACCGCCGATGCCGTCTTCCAAAACATGGATCTCATCAACAATCAAAAGGCCGATTATATCCTGATTCTGGGTGGTGACCACATCTACAAGCAGGATTATTCCATCATGCTGGAGGAACACATCACACGCGGTGCCGATGTCTCGGTGGCCTGCGTCGAGACCCCACGAGAGTTGGCCTGCGAATTTGGGGTCATGGGGGTGGATGGTACGGACAGGGTTGTCAGCTTTACCGAAAAGCCCAGTAACCCCCCCGGCATTCCTGACAGACCCGATCAAGCATTGGCCAGCATGGGGATCTATATCTTCAATGCTTCCGTCTTGCGCGACCAGCTACTGCGGGATGCCGAGACCAAAGGATCCCATCATGACTTTGGCCAGGATATCATTCCTTATATGGTGGACAATGGTTTCCATGTTCAAGCCAGCCGTTTTTCCAAAAGTTGTGTGCGTGAGTCCAGCGATGTGGAAAACTACTGGCGGGATGTCGGAACTCTGGATGCCTACTGGGAAGCCAATATCGACCTGACCCATGTGACCCCCGCCCTGAACTTGTATGATCCCAACTGGAGCATCTGGACTTATCAGGTCCAGAGGCCGGCGGCCAAGTTTGTTTTTGACGATAATGATCGTCGTGGCATGGGGTTGGATGCGGTGGTTTCCAGTGGGTGTGTTGTTTCTGGTTCTACGGTCCGTCGCTCTCTGTTATTCAGCGATTGCCGCGTCAATTCCTATGGCTTGGTGGAAGACGCCGTGATCCTTCCCAGGGTCGATATTGGTCGCCGCTGTCTGTTGAAGAAGGTGGTGGTCGCCAAAGATTGCAAAATTCCCGATGGTTTCGTCGTTGGGGAAGATCCCGTCGAAGATGCCAAGTGGTTCTATCAGACCAAGGGGGGCATTTGTCTGATTACCCAGACTGGAATCGATAAATGGATTCAAAGCAAAGGACGCTGAATGACGGTCCTAAGGTTTTGATGGCACATCCGCTTTTCCCAGGAGGGTGGGAATTTCTTCCACCCTCCTTGGGATGTTTCTCTTCGGGAACCTTCCTTACTTTCTCAGCGTTATCGTAGGCCATCCCCGTTTTTTAGCGATGGCCAGGAAACGGTCATCGGGGTCAACGACCCTGGGGTTGTCCACCCGTTCCAACAGGGGAATATCATTTAACGAATCAGAATAAAACCAACTGCCGTGCCATGTTTCATGATGGCTGCTCATCCATTCCTGCAACCGTTGAACCTTTCCATGTTGAAAACAGGGGATCCCCTGGGGGCGTCCGGTAAAGCCGTGTTCATGGGTTTCAATGTCGGTCGCCAGCAGGGTGTCTACCCCCAGGAGTTGGGCGATGGGTTCGGTAACAAAGCGGTTGGTGGCGGTAATGATGATTAACGTATCTTGGCGTTGGCGGTGAAAACCAGAAAGTTCCGGGGTTCCGGGGGCGATGATGGGTGTAATGGTTTCTGCAACAAATTGGCGGCGCCATGTTTCCAGGGTGGGGCGGTCAAAACGGGCGAGTACCGAGAGTTGAAATTCAAGGTAGGCGGCCATATCGAGGGTTCCCTGGGAATAGTCCGCATAGAATTGCTTGTTTTTTAGTTCGTATACATCCCTGTCCATAATCCCCTGTTCTACCAGGAAACAGCCCCATAAATAATCGCTGTCACCCGTTAATAGCGTATGATCCAAATCAAAAAGTGCCAAAGCCATTTCTTTTTTCCTCTATGGTTAAACCCGCCTTGCATTGTTGCGTTGTTTCAACGAAAATAAATAATGAGTGGTGGTCGTTCAAGTGGTTGGTGTGTTTTTAAAAACATTCAAGTGGATGCCGTAAACTGCCGAAGCAGGCAGTAGTGCTGTCGTCTCATGGAAAGATTTCCAAATGATGCCCAAATGATGCTGTGTTCCCAAGTGGGAGGGGACCATGTTGAATGCGATTCCAATATCCAATGCGCTTGTACTCTCCACCCCCATGACGCAGCAAACGGCATTGGCCAACGCTTCTCAGGAAATTCGTACCAATAACCAGGAACAGCTAGAAGCCCGGAGCGTGGCCAATCTAAAGGAAACACGCAAGGGTCGTCAACTGCGTGATCAGGAGGAAGACGAGGAGCCGGAAACCGGGGAAAAGCGGAGAGAGCCTTCGTCTGAATCACCGCCTTTTGACGATAGGGGCAGGAAGAAGCAGCAACAACGCGCAGAAACGGCACAAGGAGTCTCTTCATTTTTCCTGGATATTACTGGAACTCCTCCCTCTGCCGATCAAAGAAAAGCGGGGCGTGCGGCATACAGGTCCGTGTCGCGTCTGAAGTCCGTTGATCTGATCGCCTGATCGGGTAGAGCGCGTGTCGGCCATCTCCACATGATTCCAGCGACGTGATTGGCGGTTTCCGGTTTGGTAATGCTATGGCCCATCAACCTGAAAAAACGGACCCCCTTGTGCCGTGCCTGCGATGCCGACATTTTCGGATCACTTGGCAGGCTGCTTTCCCTAGGTCGTGTCAAGTCATGGGATTTAAAACCAAGGATTGGCCTTGTCTCGAAGTGCAACGGAGTTCCGGGGCTTCGTGTCTGGCGTTTGAGGAGAAAAAAAACTTTGTCCCTGCGGAGAAGGGGCGAGGGTCGGACGATGCGTTGGATTCTTCGGAGTCCCCAAAGGGATTTTCCAGAATCGTGTGAATAACCCGTCTTAACTTTACTTGTCAAATGGAAAATATGGTTAAAACCATTCTGGCTGTCGCCCTGGGGGGATCGTTGGGAGCTGTGGGCCGATATCTGATTTCCGATGCCATCTATGCTTGGTTGGGGCGCGGATTTCCGTGGGGAACCCTTTTTGTCAACGTCAGCGGTTCCTTCATTATGGGGATTCTGTTTCAGGTTTTCTCGGAACGCTATGCCGAACATGGCGTTTGGCGTGCGGCGTTGCTTGTTGGGGTCTTGGGGGCGTTTACGACGTTTTCATCTTTTTCTCTGGAAACGTTGCAGTTGATCCAAAATGGGGAATTCAGGTTGTCACTGATGAATATCGCCGCAAGCGTTATTTTATGTCTTGTGGGTATTTGGGGAGGGGTGGTGCTGGTGCGCACAATCTGAACCTAGGTCTTTACTGTTGCCATGGATAAGGAAAAGTTTCCATGAAACTAACATTTCTGGATAAGTTGAAAAAACGGGAAATGGTCGTTGGCGTGATCGGACTGGGTTATGTTGGCTTGCCCCTGGCGCACCGTTTTCTTGAAGAGGGTTTTGTCGTCGCCGGTTTTGATATTGATCCGGTCAAAATCGACAAATTGGAACGGGGTATCCGCTATATCGAACACCTTCCCGCGCAACCGTTCCAGAAAGCCATTCAAGCAGGAAAATTTTGGGGAACAACCGATTTTTCTCGCATCGGTGAGGCCGATGTCATTATTTTATGCGTCCCCACACCGCTCAATCGCAATCGGGAACCAGATATTTCCTTTATTACCCGTTCCATGGACGCCATTTTACCCCATTTACGTCCGGGGCAACTTCTTTCCTTGGAGAGTACAACCTATCCGGGGACAACCGAAGAGCATATTGAACCGCGTGTCCGGGAAAGGGGATTGGTGATTGGCAAGGATTTTTTTGTGGTCTATTCTCCCGAAAGAGAAGATCCGGCCAACGCCGAGTTTTCTACCCGAACCATCCCCAAGGTATGTGGGGGTACGACCCCCGATTGCCTGGAGGTTGGGGTCGCCTTATACGGAGCCATTATCGATCAGATCATTCCGGTTTCCTCCACAGCGGTGGCGGAGATGGTCAAAATTTTGGAAAACACCTATCGTTCGGTGAACATCGCCTTGGTGAACGAGCTTAAACTGGTGGCCGATCAGATGGGGATGGATATTTTTGAGGTGATCCGTGCGGCATCGACGAAACCATTTGGTTTCAAGGCATTCTTCCCAGGGCCGGGTTTGGGGGGGCATTGCATTCCCATCGATCCCTTTTATTTGACCTGGAAAGCGCGAGAATACGGAGTTAATACACGCTTTATTGAATTAGCTGGCGAGGTCAATACCGCCATGCCAGACTATGTGATCAGCAAGGTCATCGATGCGTTGAATGATCATGGCAAAGCGTTGCGCAATGCTAAAATATTGGTGTTGGGTTTGGCGTATAAAAAAAATGTGGACGATGTTCGGGAATCCCCAAGCTTTGTTTTGCTGACACGATTGATGGCCAAAGGGGCCATCGTCGATTATTCCGATCCGCATGTGGCCTCCATTCCACCCATGCGTGCCTACGCCATCCAAAAAATGAGTGTTTCCATTACCAAGGAAAATCTGGAGGGTTATGATTGTATTATCATAGCGACAGATCATGATCGATTTGATTGGCCGTTGATTGAACGACATGCCATGTTGATCGTCGATGCCCGTGGACGGTTTGGCACGGTCAAAGGGAAAATCATCCGGGCATGAGTCATCGGGTAACATCGCATTGGTTTATTGGGTTTCTATAAGGAGTATTTCATGGCGATCATTCCCGTGATCTTATCGGGTGGTTCGGGGACGCGACTTTGGCCCCTTTCAAGAGAAGCCTATCCCAAGCAATTTCTACAATTGTTTGATAGCCGTTCCTTGTTTCAATCGACTCTTCTCCGTCTGAAGGGAATGGAGGGTGTTGGGGCACCTTTGATCATCTGCAACGATCAACACCGGTTTGTGGTTGCCGAACAAGCCCAGGGGGTCGGTGTTGCCTTGTCGGGTATTATTTTGGAGCCGGTAGGGAGGAATACCGCTCCGGCGGTTGCGGCGGCTTGCGCTTTTGCCATGGAAACACACCCCGATGCCGTCTTGCTGATACTCCCGGCGGATCATCTGATATTGGACTTGGTGGCGTTCCAACGGGTCATTCAGCAAGGTTTGGGGTATGCGCAATCAGGGCATGTGGTCACCTTTGGTATCGTTCCCAAAACCCCTGAGACCGGGTTTGGTTATATCCACAGGGGGGCCGGGAATGATGGGGCTGGGTTTGCTATCCAACGTTTTGTTGAAAAACCAGACTTGGTTACCGCACAGTCCTATCTGGATTCGGGCGCGTACTACTGGAACAGTGGCATGTTCATGTTTTCCGCCCAGGTGATGATGACCGAGCTGACGCTCCATGCACCGGAAGTGGCCCATGCTGCCCAAGAGGGGTTAACGCAAGCGATCAAGGATTTTGACTTTATTCGCCTGGATCTGGCATCCTTTTCGACAAGTCCCAAAATTTCCATCGATTATGCGGTGATGGAGAAAACCAATCTTGGAGTTGTTCTGCCGCTGGATGCAGGCTGGAGTGATGTGGGTTCATGGGCGGCACTTTGGGGGGTTGGGGAAAAGGATACTGCCGATAACGTGGTTATCGGCGATGTTTTGGTCCACAACGTCGATCATTGTTACATACGCTCCGAAAGTCGCTTGGTCGCGGGGGTTGGGCTGTCCAACCATGTGATCATCGAAACGGCGGATGCTGTTTTGGTGGCTGCCAGAGATAGCGTGCAGGATGTTGGATCCATCGTGAAACAATTGCAGCAACTGGGACGGCGCGAGCATCAGAGTCGGCAGCGGGTTTTTCGTCCGTGGGGCAGCTATAAATGTTTAAATATCGAAGACCGGTTCCAGGTTAAACGGATACGGGTGAACCCTGGAGCGACGTTATCGTTACAAATGCACCATCACCGGGCAGAGCATTGGATTGTGGTTCGCGGTACGGCACAGGTGACACGGGGCGATGAATCCTTTTTGTTGACGGAGGATCAATCGACCTATATCCCTTTGGGGGTACGTCATCGTTTGGCCAATCCCGGAAAAATACCTCTGGATATCATAGAGATCCAGTCGGGAAGCTACCTTGGCGAAGATGATATTCTTCGGTTCGAGGATGACTATGGACGTTCATCGGACTAGAATTGGCGGTTTGGGAAGGTGTGATGGTTATCGTTTCCGACCATGGACCAGCCATACCGAAAACGTCCCCAGTTCTCCCCGCAATTGCTGGACCTGGGGTGAGTTCATGATGGTGTCGGAGTCCAGGTTCAAGTCAAAGTCGGTATCGAGTTCCTGGATGAGTTTCTGGATGGCATCGTTGATGGATTTGTTTGATTTTTCAAGAATGTCATCAATTCCACAGGTCATGGCTTTTCTCCCGGAATGCAAACGGCTGGAGGGATGGGTGTTGGGGTAGTCTCTTGAGGGAAGATGGACGGTGTTGTGTGTCCTAAGGATCATCCTATGGCTATATTATCATCAATTTTGATCTGGCACGACTCTTTTTGACGATAACCATAAGGTTCCCGACATGTTCACGGGTCGTGATGGCATCACAGGTTTGATCCTTGCCGGGGGTGAGGGGCAGCGCGTTGGCGGGGGGGGGAAGGCGTTGTTGCCTCTGGACGGTTGTTCATTGCTGGAGCATGTTCGGCGTCGTCTGGAGCCGCAAACCTGTGGTATCATGCTTGCGGTCCATGGTGATCGGGAGGCCTTGATTCCCTTCTGCGGGGAATGCACGGTCGTTGTGGATTCCCGTATCCCGAGGCAGGGACCTATGGCGGGATTGGAAGCGGCCCTCAAGACGGTCACGACCGACTGGTTGTTATCGGTGCCGGTGGATGTTCCATTTTTTCCGATGGATTTGGCACAACGTCTTTTTTCGGAAACCGAAGGGGGTGAATCCCCTGTCATTGCCGTGAATCGGGGGAGAGAACATCCCGTGATTGCACTCTGGCCAAAAAACATTGTGGAAAAAATCACCATGGCCCTGGACAATAATGATCGTGGTCTGAAATACTTCCTGCGCTGTGTCCCTCATGTCACGGTAACTTTTTCCGACGAAAATAACGGGGTCGATCCGTTTTTTAATATCAATACACGGGAAGACCTGCAATGGGCGGAACAATGGCTGAATGGGTTGGTAATGAAGCCGGGTTGATTTCAATTTCATTGTGACGCTAGTACCTTTAAGTTTGGGGAGCGAAATGGCTGAGAAGGAAAGGGTTGCCCAGCCTCTGGACATGGAGGGGGAGTTGGAGCGCAGGATTTTGCTCCTTGAGGAAGAATTGCAGTCGATCAAGGCGACCATAGTGGCTTGGCCGTCCGTTTTGGAAAAGGAAAAAGCGGAAATCATGAAAAAACTGGAGGCGGTGGATGGGGTCAAAAAAACGCTCCAGGATGTTTCCCATACCGCAGAACAATCCAGCAAGGTGGTCAACCATTTGGAACGGCGGGTGGAGGTGGTGAAAAAAGATGCCATCAACGGATTTGTTGTCAGCACAATTATTTTTTCCCTACTCATGATTCTTTCCATTTTTGTGCGAGTCTGAATGTTATTCCTCTCTCTGAAGTTGGCCTCTGAGCTGTATGCGGTTGAGTCTCTCCATGTCAAGGAGGTCTTGCAGTTCGTCAAAATCACCCGGGTTCCGCGTACCGGACCCGAAGTGTGTGGGGTCGTCAATTTGCGCGGTAGCATTGTTACCGTCTTCGATTTGCGCAGTATTTTGGGGATGGCTAAAACCGAAGCGACACCCTTATCTAACATTGTGGTGTTGGAGTATCCCGATGGGGGGGCGATGTCGGTTCGCGCTATTTTGGTCGATGGGGTGCAAGAGGTGGTGGAACTGGACCAGAACCAATTGAATCCGCCCCCCGCAACGCGACGTAATGGCAAAAAACACTTGCAACATTTGGCCAAACATGGGGATGGATTTATCCTGATCCTCAATGTTGCAAGTCTGTTTGGATTGGAGGCCGTTGATCCGTCGGTGTTGACGATCCCCGATGATTCCATGGATATCGGTAGCCATGAACCTTCCGTGGAGGTAGCCCCTTTACGATATGAAGCCGTGGACTTAAAAATAGTACGAGCCGATGTGGACGATCATACCAGTCAATCCCTGGATGTCGTTGTGGCATCTGACGGAAATCCCCTGGGTGGGGTTATTGCAACCGAAGTCGAGGTCGAAAAAATGATGGATAGGGTTGTGGAGCAAGAAGGTATGGATGATGCCGGGGCGGTCGGTGCTGCGGATGAGATGGGTGTTGTTGCACTTGTCGATGGCGATCAAACCTCCCACAGTGATGAGGGTTCCCCCGATGAGCAGACCAGGATGTTGGTAGATGGTGGATTGGCTGCCATTGCTGAAGTGTTGGAAAATGAGGAAACACTTTTGGATACTTCATCTGCCGTGAGTGAGACCACGGTTTTGGAGAAAGTGATCTCCCCCGACACGGGACAGGAAACCAGGAAAAGTTTTGCTGAGGATGCGGAGAGGAAAAAAGAATTTGGAAAGGCCAGATCGGGGAAAAAGGGAAAGAAAACAAAGGAAAATTCCTAAGCTCGTTGCCCTTGGAATCTGCACGGTCCAGTACCCTACGGATCATAGCCCATGGCGCAAATCAGAAAAAACAAAGTAGAATCCCAAGTGTGGCATTGGGGGGATGTTCCTGGTTCGCCCGGCCTTTTTCAATCATCTGCTGACCTTGAGTGGATGCCCATGAAACGTGTTGGTGCCCATGTATCCGCCGCTGGCGGTGTCTTCAATGCCCCCCTCAACGCCCAGGCCATCGGGGCGAAAGCGTTTGCTTTGTTCACCAAAAATCAGAAACAATGGGCCGCAAAACCGCTGACATCCCAGGAAATCGATCAATTTCATGCCAATATGCAGGCTGGTGAATTTCGACCCCAGGATGTTCTCCCCCATGATGGTTATTTGATCAATCTGGGCAATCCCGATGAGGATGCCCGGGAAAAATCACTGCAATCGTTCATTGTGGAATTGAACCGGTGCCATGATTTGGGACTTGTCCTGCTCAATTTCCACCCTGGAAGTCACCTGAAGAAAATCTCCGTGTCCGACTGCTTGGCGCGTATTGCCGAATCGGTCAATAAGGCTTTGGAAGCCACCCAGGGGGTTATGGCGGTCATCGAAAATACCGCAGGCCAGGGGACCAACTTGGGCCATACGTTTGAACAGATTGCGCAAATCATCGATTGGGTAGAAGATAAATCCCGTATCGGTGTTTGTTTAGATACCTGTCATGCGTTCACTTCCGGCTATGATTTGCGTACCCCGGAAGCCTATCGTGAAACCATGACTCAATTCGATCATACGGTAGGACTCTCCTTCCTTAAGGGGATGCATTTAAACGATTCCAAACCTGATTTTGGCAGTCGTGTGGATCGCCATGAGAGTCTTGGTAAAGGAAAGCTCGGTTTGGCCCCTTTCCGCCAGATCATGAATGATCCCCGGTTGGATGAGATTCCCCTCATTCTTGAAACCATCGAACCGGAACTCTGGCCCGATGAAATCGCCATGCTGTATGGCATGGTGGGGGAAAACGGATAACGGTTCATCGAGGTTGATCTATCATGAAACTTGATGGGCGATTGCGGCGATTTATGGTCCTAGTCCTGGGTTGTCTGGGGGGAATGCTTGGGGCATCGGCGGTCCAGGCGGCTGAAGTTCTTCGCATGGACGTTGTTCACAAAAACGGGCGTTATGGAATCCAGGCTGAAGCCCTGGTATCGGTGTTACCGGACCAGGTTCAAAGCGGTATCGTTGATGTGAACAAACTGAATCGGTTGAGTTCGGATATTTTGGAAAGTCGGTTGCTGTCTCGTAAATCTCCCAACAGGTTCACGGTCCGTATGGATTTGCGTTCTTGTGTGTTGGTGTTTTGTCTGGAGCGGACGTTAACCGAGACCGTGATTACCAAGGACCGGGAGGTTGTGTTTGTTCTGGTCCCTGGCAGGGGTAGTTTTCGTTCTGGTTGGGTCCGCTGGAAGCTTTTCCCTGCGGGGGCGGGAACCCGTGTTGTTTATACTTCGGAATTGGTGCCTGACTTTTGGGTTCCTCCCATGATTGGTCCTTTTTTACTGACGGGCAAGTTTCAAGATAACACCATAGAAGTATTGGAAAATCTGGAAAAACAATATGCCAGATAAATGCGGTTGCCGGGGCGTATGGATGTTCAATCCGATATTTTGTACCCCTCGAACACGTTCTAAAAATAGATGGCCTCGTGGCGTTTTCCGTGTCATGCCAAAACTTGCCAACGGCACGCGCTCCTATGGAATAGGACGCATTGGCACTGCGCAAGATCAGAGCAGTTTTACCAGCGCAGCCATGGCCCCGACGGCTACGAACATCAGGCTCCCGAGCTTGATCACCATCCGTTGCTCCAGTTCTTTGAGATCCCGCTTCAAGTTTGACTGGACCAACTCGATCTTGGCATCCAGTTCCTTGAACCGGACTTCAACTTCCTTGAACCGGACTTCAATCTTTGCGTCTATTTCCTTGAACCGGACTTCAAACTTTGTGTCCATCTCCTTGAACTGAACTTCAACCTTTGTGTCCAGTTCTTTGATATCCCGCCGCAACTCTGATCGGACCGTCTCGACCTTGATATCAAGTTCTTTGATGTCTCGCTTCAATTCCGACCGGATCGACTCGATTTTGACATCAAGTTCTTTGATGTCCCGCTTCAAGTTTAATTGGAGCGACTCGCTCTTAACATCAAGTTCCTTGATGTTCTGCTTCACATCGGCCCGGGATGACTCGATATCCCGCTTCAAGTCTGCCCGGACATGTTCCAGTTCCAGTTTGGTGGCCAACCGGTCTTCCATCCACTCGACGAGGGTCTCAGCCTGTATTTCCGCCTGGGCCTCGGGTACGCCAGCAGCTTTTAATTTTTTGGTATAGGCCAGCGAGTCAAACCTGAGTGACATGGCAAGTCCCCCTCATTTTTCTAAGACAGTGAACCCTTTCTACGGGCACATCACCCGGTAATTGTACGACAAACGGGCGATCTTGCACCAGTTTTATTCCACAAAGATCATGATTACAATCGGATTGTAGGTAACCGTTCAGACCCCCAACCTTAAAATTATTGAAAGAAAAAAGGGGTCTGGGGGATTGCCCCCAGGGTTTTGACTTTGTTTTTGAATTTAAACAAAAAGGTTTCCATG
>PEAO01000158.1 GCA_002753615.1 Magnetococcales bacterium DCbin2 | reverse complement strand
CGCCCATCTTCGAGGAACTCCACAATTGGATGTCGGATATGGCACTCAAGGTCATTCCCGGAAGCGCCACCGGCAGGGCGCTGGCTCATCTTGGTGGCCAGTGGTCCAGACTGATCCGGTATATCGAGGATGGCCGATTGGAAATCGACAACAACTCCGTGGAAAACGCCATACGCCCGTTCGTGATCGGTCGCAAGGGCTGGCTCTTCTCCAATTCTGTCGCAGGTGCCAAGGCTTCAGCCAACCTCTACAGCCTGATCGAAACGGCCAAGGCATCAGGTCTGGAACCTTACGCCTATCTCCGCAAAGTCTTCAGTGCGATTCCCAAGGCAACCACGGTGGAGGAGTTTGCAGCCCTCCTTCCCTGGAATTGCAAAGATCCAGAAGAAAGCAAGTCACTTTGCTGATGGGGTTCGTTCGGCGCTTACACTTCAACGCACCACATGAACCGCCGTATACGGAACCGTACGTACGGTGGTGTGGGAGGAAGGCGGGGGTGACCCCGCCTCCTACCCCGAGTTTAACATGCCATTTTATATTTTCATAATAATCAATCAGATATAGGATGATTTATTTTGGAGTGGCACTACAAACGCATCATTCTTTGATTTTCCCTGTCAGACGACCATCTTTTTTACCTTCCCAGGAATCATATCCACTTCGAGTGCCTGATAAATGGTGATCTGTTGATATTCCGCTCTGGTCGATTTACGCACATGGAGGGTGTGACCATCGGAACGACGAAAAGTGGTCGTCACCCGGCATTGACTCGAAAGGGTTTCACGCAGTGACTGCCAACGTTGGCAGATATTTTTCGCCGACAGGTGTCGGCGGATGATCTGCACAAATTGGTAGGCAAGTACCGTAATGAATAAATGGCCATCACACCGTTCTTCCTTTTGGTGGAAGACTGGACACATACCGAGTTCTGATTTGAGTGAGCGAAACACAGCCTCCAGATCCGTCAGCATGATGTATGTCTTCCACAAACGCTCTTCATCCCAGTTGGTTTCGCTGCTGCGCAAGCAATAAACGCCAGGGTGGGTCATGCGGGATCCATCGACTGGGTTTTGTTTCCATTCAATCGCCATGGCCTTTTCCCCGGATTCGTCGGGAATGACGTTGATGTCATAATGTTGGCCTGCACCGTGGCTTTTTTCCTTCAGGCGTCCAATACGTTCCCAGATTTTGGTGATGTTCTTTGTGGTACGAGGAAAAGAGAGACCTTCGGAAAGTTTTTTCAGTCCCGTTTCGAAGCGTTGTGAGAAACGTTGTACAATCCCTTCTTCTTTCCTTGCACGATCCTCGGAATAACAATACAGGCGCACCTCTTTTTTGTCCTCAGAAATAACTTTTTGCGTATAGATCCGTTCCCTTGATGCGGTTTCAACGCATGAGGCATGTTCAAGATCGAACTGCCGTTGCTTCTCCCGGCTCACCACAAGATAACGATAACCTTTGTCCCGCAACCACACAAGATTGGCTTCGGTGGCAACGCCACGATCCATGACGACCAGTGATCCCACAGAGGCACCCAACCCTCGAAGCATTTCCTCCAGCGTACCAGCTTCAGCCGTGTTGCCGGAAAAAATTTCAGAACGCCTGACAAAGCCATTCCCGTCAATCATTAGACCTAATGTCAACAACTTGCAATCGCTACGTTTTTCTTTTGAATGCCCCCGTTGTGCCTTGGGATTGCCTTGCAGTTCACCTTCGAAATAGGTATTGGTCAGATCGTAGAGCGTGACCGTGCAGGACAACCCAAAAAGATCATTGATATTAGAAAATAACTTCTGCTCAATCTCCTCTTTGTGTTGGATCAGCAGGTCCGAAACCCGATAAAATTGCATCAGACTCATGACTTCAAAATCCACATCCAAAAGTTCTCCCAAACCACTGCGTTCACATAGCCAACGATATGTGGACCGCTCAGAGCCTGGAACCGCCATACGGCCAATGATTGACCCCATGATGGCGCTCCTTTGTGGACCCGTCAGCCCCAAATCCGCCAACATTTCGGTAAAGTGAACCTGGTTCATGACCCACAAACCAACATGTTCCACACCGACCGTTCGGGGT
The DNA here is from genome assembly GCA_002753615.1 of Magnetococcales bacterium DCbin2. Lineage (GTDB taxonomy): Bacteria > Pseudomonadota > Magnetococcia > Magnetococcales > UBA8363 > UBA8363. The sequence goes on along the minus strand of PEAO01000158.1, from coordinate 3,634 downwards.
TGTCTCAACTCCAAAGAATCGATTTCTATGGCCTGGATCTCCGGATCTTTACGTTCAATACCTTCTTTTATCGATTTTTCTTCTTCATTACGTGCCAAAAGTTGTTTCGCAATTCGTTGCGCTTCCTTTTCTACAGCTATTGCACATTCATCGGAGAATAGCACATCTTGTGGACTAAAAATTTGTTTAATACGTGAACAGAGTGCAGGCCATTGATCCTGGGCAATACAAAAGTGACGGCCAAGATTCAGCAGGGTTTCCTGTCTGACCTTGGATCCGATGCGCTTGGATTGGACCAAACGATGGGTGAAGTAGGATTCACCCGTAGACGTGTTGCGAGTTTTTGTTCGGCGAATGTACATGTCCCCATGATAATCATATCGGAGACCTTTGCACAAGAAATTCTGTAAATATTATGGCACTACTCGAAAAACTCCACGTTAATGAAATATACAAAAACATTTAATATCAATTAAATACGTAAAAATCCATCCAGAAAATAGATTAGATCTGGCCATCCTATGTTAAACATGGGCTACCCGATGCTACAAATATCACCAAAATTTTCAATTGTTACGCGTAATAGTTATAAAATGCATTTGGTTTAATTTTGGACTTGCAGGAGTCGAAATGGGTGGATATTATTCTCTCCAAGGCGCTATTCTCCAAAACCTGTGGACACGACCCATGCGGGTCCGGAAATCTCGGACCCACTAAACGGTATGATATTTTAAGAATATTATTGACTCCTGATGCTGGACTGGTTCGATGTGAAACTTGGTTGCGGAGAATGGAGGATGGATTCGAAACTGGGTCCGTATCCACAAGTCCGGTGACACCATACCAATTAAATTTATAGCCATAAGAGAAATCGGTAAGGTGTCACCGGAAATCCCGGTAAGGTATCACCGGAAATCCCTTCGTCTCCTTCATAAAGGAACGTACCCCTTGTTGAGTTGCTCTGACATTGAGACCCTGCTTGCCCGGTTTCTACCCCGGCGGGATATAGATCTTGATGAAGTGGTTCGCCAAATGGAAAATCGGCACAAGAAACGCCAACATTCAATCGATCACGCTTATCACAAACAAGGGATTGCACTGGCAGGGATGTCAGGTTAACGAATGTGACAAAGTGGCGGTAATATATGGGTGAAATGAACAAAACACGAAATGTTTCGATGGGCCGGAAAAGCTTCTGCGCCACCCTCGGGGGGGGCCTGCTGACTTGCTTGCTCGTAGCCTGCACGGCAACGGGCGGAACCAGCGCCAATGATGAACGATGGACCAATGAACGGGCGGCATTTCTCAATGATTCCGGCTGGTGCTGGGAAGGGGATACTTCCAAGGTCTGCGTTGAACCCGGCGCCTTGAACCCGATGGTGGATCGTGGCGATGTTCGGGAATTCCTCCAAAACACCTCCCAGAAAGAGTTGGAAAAGAAGAAAGAGGCAGGAATCGCCCTGGTCCCCGACGAGGCGCTCTCCCAAACCTGGCAGAACATGCTGAGGCGGGTTGCGGCTTATTCTGAAAAATCTCCCCTTTCACCGGACGCCATGGCATTGGACAAACTCCTGGCGTCGTCCCCCACTCCTGGTGAACCGCTGATTGAGGTGCGGATAGCCCACAGTGGAGTCCAGTCAGAAGTGGACGAGGCGCGCCTGGCCACCTGGATACGGCAGATGGTCGAGGAAAACCATGAAAAACAATTGAGCATGACTCCAGAAATTCCCGAGGATGAGAGGCATCGGATGCGCCAGCAGTCTCTTGAGGAACTGGACTCTCCCAGGTTTTCGGCCATGTTGACTCAGTACCACACTCTTCTGAAGCTGGGCGAACCTTTCATGGTCGCCCAGCTTGTGTCTAAAAGGTTTCAGCAGATCTACCTGGATGAAATCCAGAAAAATCCAAGAAAAGCCTTTCGGGATTCTTCCTCGGTCGCTGCCCACGTCACGCCCTCCGGAAACCTGATTCTGCCCGTCAACTATGAGCAAAAACTTTCTGCCGAGGCGATCAGGGGCGTCCTGGTCCATGAGGCTTTTCACCGGATGGAACCGACCGTCGTACCCCTATTCCAGATGAGTGCCATGCAGAGTTTCGCTCAATCGTTTGTGGCCGCCTCCAAGGAAATCGTCACGGCCATGGGGGGCCGATGGGACGACGGACTGCCCCCGAGTATGGAGGATCAGCTGCAACGGAGCCTGGAAGCCGTGTCCCAACGGCAGTTGTTTGGAGAGATTCTGGTGGACCTTATGGCCATGCAATTCATGGTGGACCAGGGTTGGGACCTGAGACCCTTCGTCACGGCGGTGGGCATGGGAGCAACGGACCCCGGGCGGGCAGGGATTCTGGCCAGCATCGAACAGTCCGTCGAGTCCGGTCTTGATGCCGGCCAACTGATCCAGGTGGTTGCCTCTGAGCTTGTCTACCAATTTTTTGTCGCAACCGTTTCTTCCGCCACCACGTTTGGAGGCAACTCTAAGACTTCACTGGAAAAGTTCGACCAGGGGCGGAAGGGGAACTTTTCCGGCGAGGCTCAAAAGCAGGCGGAAGACATCAGAAACGCCCTTAACCGTTATCTGATCGGGTTGAACTGGAATCGTTACTTGGAAGACCTCAACAAATCAGGCTTGGTTGACCTGAACAAGGAAGACCGGAAGAGACTGCGTGCTTGGCTCAACGTGATTGCTAGGCGCTTCTATCCTCCCGCAGTTCATTGAACCCGGAGCAACAATTGATCTCCCCAATCCCTGGTGAAGGAAGGAACATGCAGAATTCCGGTTGGCTGACACAAAATGGGTTCTGGATGAATTTCCGGCTCCTTCTGCTGGGAGCGGTTGCCACTCTGTTTCTTTTCCCGGGATCGGCCATGTCCGGGAGTTGGGGAAAGAAGCTGATGGACCATATCGAAGGCGCGCCGGTTGAGGACGACTTCATCTATATCAACGCCGAGCTCTCCCCCGAGGTCATCTCCCAATTTGATTCCCTGACGGTTTTCTTCTCCCGCAATCCGGACTCAATCAACCGGGAATACGTTGCCGCCCGGCAAGTCTTTTACCAATTTGCGGCGAGGATCGGTGATCGCCATGGGTCAAAAATGGTCTCTACACCGGCTGAAATCGTCTCGGCCAGCTTGGTGCTCAACCGATTCGGCTGCCAACATGATGATATCCAGGGACCAACCCTGTTTTTCATACAGGTGGAGGCGCGGAAATGCTTCCCCTTTCCGGTCTCCCCCCAGGCTGAACCGCTGTTGAATGTCCTGAGGGACATCGACAACATCATTGCCAACCCTTCCCAGAATCCGGACTGGGTCCGGTTGCGCAGGATGGCTCAGAAGATCGTCCAGGAGGGACTGGCGGACTGGGATGACAGGAAATTTGGTACCGCCAAAAAGGCATTGAACGAATTCGTTGATGCCATCTTCAGGGAACTGGAAAGGTTGTTTTGACTCCTGTCCCTATCAAAAACCCCATCCGGAAATCCCGGAAATCCGGGGACATATATGGACCCACCCCCCGTTGCAAGGGAAATTTCCGTTTTTTTGCACAATCAGGATCATGACTGCTGACATATATACGGCCTTTAATGTGGGGCACTGAACCCCCGGCCCTGATGAAAATCGCTCTCTTTCGCC
>PEAO01000067.1 GCA_002753615.1 Magnetococcales bacterium DCbin2 | reverse complement strand
TTTTCTTTTAATAATTTTCTAGGGTGTATCTCAAGCTATCGGACATCAATACGCCCTAATGTCAAGGGATTCCAAATGCGATTGCCCTGACGTTTGGTACCTTTTGGGTTGACTTGGACCCTCGCTTCAAGGTTACTGGATGGTTTTGGGAGAACGCAATCGTTCTCATGGTGTCGTGATCGGTTTTGAGGAACTCATGGAAAACAAACACCCGCTCCATGTTCTGATTGTGTTTCACGCATCCTTTCCTGAGATCAAAGGGGGGATCAACAAAATGATCGCAACCTTGGCCGATGCTTGGAGTGAAAAGGGGCATCAGGTTTCCATCCTTTCTCCAGGGAATTGGGAAGATCGGTATTGGTCCAGTCGGTACTATGGTGCCGTGGCGGTCCATCGGCAACGAATGCGGACCCCTTGGGATGCTCAAAAACCGCTGCGGGGATTTTTGGGGTGGTTATGGGAGTTTCCTCAGGTTTTCTTGCGCCTTTGGCGGTTCGTCAAAGATGAAAAAGTCGATATCATCCACCTGCACACACCCAGAGAGTATCAGTATTGGATCCGATTGTTATCCTTGGTGGGGGGGCCGCCTTATGTCCTGACGTTCCATGGAACCGACGCGCTTCATTTCTCCACGGGCCGGGCCAAAAACATGTGGCTTTTAAAATGGATCGCCAAAGGGGCACGGGGACGTACCGCCGTTGCCTACCATTATGCGACTTTGATTGAACAGCACCATCCTGGCCTGATACCCGTCCGTACCATCCCCAATGGGATTGCCGTGGCGTCCGCAACCGCAGATGGGGAGTGCCATGAAGAGGTCTGTGCGGTGCATTTGCCGGGATGTTTTTTTATCCAGGTGGGGTGGGTGGAACCCCCCAAGGGGCAGGATGTGGCGATTCGCGCCTGGGGGGCATTGAAAAAGTTGCATCCCGATTGTCACCTCCTCATCATCGGGGATGAACCGTTCTTGCGTCCTGGAGAACCCTATTATCCAGGCTATCGGCAACAGATGACCGCCATGATGACAGAATTGGGAGTGCAGGAAACGGTTCATCTGACGGGTGCCATCGAGCCGGTTACGTTGCAGGCGATCATGAAAAAAGCGCGCGGACTCGTTTTCCCATCCCATAGGGAGGGGATGCCCTATGTATTGTTGGAGGCGGGATTGTTGGGATTACCCGTCGTTTGCAGCGATATCCCGGCGTTCCAAGAATTGATCGATCATGGTTACACGGGTTACCTCGTCCCCCAGGGTGATCATGAAGCGTGGGCGTTGGCCGTGGCGCGGTTGCTGCGGGATGAAACCATGGCCCGGACCATGGGGGCCAATTTGCAACGGATGATCATCAGGTACCATGATGCAGCGGTCATGGCGGAACGTTATACCGATTTGTTCTCCGACTTGTTGTGCGCCTTATAGAGGGTCACAGTCAGGTACCAGGGTCGATGGGGGTGGGCGGTATGATGCAATGGGGGGAAAAAAGGTTTATGATCGTTCGGTTGAATGTCAAGACGATGTTGTTATCCAAAAGAGGTGGCCTTTGAAACCATTCAAGTTTTTATTCATGTCGGTTGTGGCCGTTCTTGTCCTGGTGGGGACTGCGGCGGTGGGTGTTTCCATTTTTTTGGATCCCAATGATTATCGGGATGAATTGTCCCGCTTAGTCAAAGAAAATACCGGGCGTGATCTGGTGATCCGCGAAGGTGCGATCATTTCCTTTTTTCCACGGATTGGCATCAAGGCCCAGGCGGTGGAATTGGGTAATGCCGCAGGGTTTGGTCCAGAACCTTTCGCCAGTATCGCCTCTCTGGAGGTCCGGGTACGCCTCGAACCGTTGTTGCAAAAAAGAGTGGAGGCCGACACCATTGTGGTCAAAGGGTTGACCCTCAATCTGAGCCGGAATGCCCAGGGGGTGGGTAACTGGGAAGATTTGGGCAAAGGGAGTCAAAAGCCCCCAACCCCCCCTAACTCCCAGGAGACTGTACCTTCCCCAGGAACGGATGAAGGGGGGGCCTCTGCCATCATGGCGGCGGTCGTGTTTCAGGGGATCGAGGTGGAAGATGGTGTCATCCGCTGGCACGATGCCCTCGCGGGAGAACCGATCCGGTTGGAAAAACTGGGATTGGTGGTGGGTCGTTTTGTTCCAGGGATGCCTATGGCCTTGGAGATGCACACCGAGGTTCTCCGAACGCAACCATCCCTGGCGGCGACCGTCTCTCTCAAAGGGTTGGCGACGGTGGACTTGGTGCAGGGGAAAATCAATACCGCCCTGGAAAGTATGCGTGTGGCTTTGGCCGATTCCACAGGAAAAGCGGATGGGATGACGCTTGCGATGATGGGTGATTTGTCCGTGAATCTGGCGGATATGGGGTTGGCTTTGACGATGGAAAAGGTTGAATTCAATGGTTCCGAATCGGCTTTGAACGGTTTGACGGTGCAATCGGATTTCAAGGGGATGGTGGTTATGGATCCCACGGCCCATACCGTCAAGGTGGATCTGAAACAGTTGGGCCTTGAAGCGGGAGGGACGAAACTGGCCGGTATCAAGGCCCATGCGGGGATGGATATTGATGCATTGATCGATCTGGCGACCATGACGGTAGCGGGTACCCTGTCGGGATTGAACATGGAAACACGCGAGGGGGCGTTGAAAGAAGGATTCGTTCGGATGGAATCTTCGGGAAGAATTCGCGCCGATTTGGCTCAGAAACAGGGTGATGTGGAATTGACAGGGATGTCGGTCAAGGGGGAGGGGGCGGTTTTTTCGGGGGGCGGTTTTTCAGGTCGCATGGAGATGACCGTCAAAGCCGACATGGAAAAACGGATTGTAGAGACCATCCTGGACAAGGCCACCCTTGAACTGACGGGTGGCGTCTTGAAAACGGGGGGGGGAGAGTTCAAATTCCACTCCAATACCCGAATGGTCTTGGATACCTCCCGTCTGGATGGACGTCTGGAGGCGGTGACGTTTGCCCTGCACGGTCCTTTGGTGGACAACGGACGGGTCGAGGGTGGTGTCGCGGTGGATTGGAATATGACGCTTGGAGGGGGAGCTATCGAAGCCAGTTTGCGGGATCTGGACCTCCGGGTTCAGGATGGCTTCATGGGAGCCGGTGGAAAATCACGATGGGGGTGCCAGGCCAAGGTGCGTATGCTGCCAGCGGAAGGCCAGCTTCAGGGTTCGTTCACGGATTGCCATCTTGACGCCCGTGGGACCGCCGTCGGCGGTGGGCAACTGGAAGGACGTTTTTCGGGGGGGATGGAGACGCACCTCAAGGAGGGGTGGCTCCGGTTGAAACCGATGACGGTGGCGATGAAAAATACCGGGGGGACACTGGTTCCGGGGGATTCCCGGTTGGAGGGGAATTTTGATCTGACGATGGATCTGGATGGTCAACATTATACCGCCGTCCTGACCGGGCTTGCGTTTGAGAATACCGGGGAGCTTTTTCAAGGAGGGTCCGGGAAGGTTGCCCTGACCGGACATGTGGATGCAGACCTGAAACAAGGGACGGTTCGTACCAGTGCGACAAAACTGGAACTGGTGGCCCTGGGGGGTGCTGTGGGTCATGGCCGGTTGCATCTATCGGGGCCGGTGGAGATTCATACCCAGTTGGATGGTCCCCATGTTCGGACCGCATTGAAAGATATGGCCCTTTCTTTCCAGGGGGAGAACGCCCCAGGGGGAAGTCTGGATGGGACTTTGACTGGGACGGTGGATGCCGATATGAAAACGGGCATTGCGGATCTGTCCGGTGTGGAATTCAATGCGGCGGGAGCCAAGGTCAGCGGTGCCATGAAACTCTCTGGATTGGGTCAACAGCCGGTTTGGGAAGGGACATGGCGATTGCATGAATTCAATCTGGCCAACACCATGAAAAAACTTCGCATGGATCCGGTTACGATGCGGGATGGACGTGTGTTACAGAAGGTTGGCCTGACCATGACGGTCAAAGGGGGGAATAATCGCCTTTCTCTTGAGGGGATCGAGTTGGTGTTGGATGAGAGCCACCTGAAAGGCCAACTCAAGGCGGTTTCCATGACGCCGTTGGATGTCGCCTTTGATTTTAACGTCGATACTTTGAATCTGGATCGGTATCGGGAACCGGAAGATAAATCGGGGGGGCGTGCCAAGGGATCTTCCGGCAAGGAAACCCAGGATGCCCAAAAATCCAAGGGGAGTTTGGGACTCCCCAATATGAAGGGGCAAATACGTTTTGGTAAGCTGACCGTTTCCGATCTGCGCATGACCGATGCCGTCGCCACGATCTCTTCCAAAGACGGCGTGCTGGGCATTCATCCCGTGGAGGCCCGATTGTACCAGGGGAGCTTGAAAGGGGATGTGGACATGGATTTCCGCGCCGGCAAACCTAAAACAGTCTTAAAGGCGGTCCTAACCTCGGTTCAGGGGGGACCCTTGTTGGCGGATGTCATGGGGATGGACAGGATCACAGGTCAGGCCAATGCCAATATCGATCTTTCCATGCATGGTTTGGAATCGGATGAGATCAAACGTACCCTGACGGGGAATAGCCATTTTGCGTTTACCAATGGCGCCCTCAAGGGGATCAATATGGCCAAAATGATTCGTACCACCTATCAGGTTGTGAAAGGTCAAGCACCTGAGGGTGGGGATAACATGGAGCAGACCGATTTTTCTGAGTTTTCCGCTTCCATCAAGTTGGATCATGGATTGGCAACCAATCGCGATCTGACCCTGAAATCGCCGCTTTTGCGCGTCAGTGGTGATGGCCAAGCCGATTTGCCCAAGGATAGCGTCAACTATCAACTCAGAGTCGCCGTGGTGGGTTCGTTGGTGGGGCAAGGGGGCAAAGCCATCACCGAATTAAAAAACATCACCGTTCCCATCCGTGTGACGGGTTCGCCGACCAGACCTAAATATCAGGTAGACCTGAAAGGGTTGATTCAGGAAAACGTCAAGGAAGAGGCCAAACAAAAGATCATGGAAAAAATTGAGAAGAAACTGGACGATGGTTTGCGGGACAAGTTGAAGAGCAAGGGTCTTGACGGCGTTTTGCAACAGGTCGTTCCCAAGGGCCTTGATGGAATTTTTAATAAACTGCCATTTTGAACGATGGCAGGGGAGACAAAAAACCCATGCATGACTTGTGTGCGATGGGGAACAGAGACATACAGTTCTGGTGATTGCGCGGCCGGGGGGGGGGATCTCCCCCCCCGCCGGGAAGGGGAGACCCCTTCCCTGACTCATCCCCCATGGAGAAGGGTTGCCAGGGAACATTGTCAGTTCTCCGTTGACCGCATCTCCCCCGTCACAGACAGGCCGTGAACGGCGAATTGATAGCTTATATGTACTCTTTGTACTTGCAAATCGCGACGCCGCATACCTGAATTTCGCTTTTGACTTCGATGAGCGGATACCTCGAATTCAGGGGTTTGAGATATTGTTGATTGCCATGGAGGATCAGTTGTTTGAAAGTCGGACGATTTTTCCCTTCATGGGCTACCAGGAACTGGTTATGGGAACCTTTGCGGGTTGGATCGACGACGATGATTTCCCCTTCGTAGAATTCGGGTTCCATGGAATCATCGGGCACCTTCAGGGCAAAACAACGTTCGCTGGCCCTGGGGGCGACGGGCACCCAGGATGAGACATCCGGGTTAAAGTTTTCTTCGGGTTGGCCGCAGTATTTGGCCAGTTCATCCCAGGAAATGAGGGGGACACGGGCGATGAGCGGATAAGCTCGGTACGGTTCGCCGTCTTCCCGGACACCCTTGAATTCCGCCGCATAGGATGCGGCACCGGGGAGTGCCATCTCGCCACGTCCGTTATCCAACCAGATGGGATCAACGCCGCAGGTCAAGGCAATGGCGACAGTTCTCCGGGATGACCGTGACCGGCCACATTCGAGTTTATGGACCGCCGTTTGACTGATGCCAACCTTGTCAGCGAGATCTTTTTGTGTCAGTCCAGCATGTTTTCTGGCCTTTTGAATACGTTCGCTCAGCGTGCTAGTCATGGTAGAATGGTTCCTCCGTTATGGATTTCTAAGACCTTGGTGTCGGGTGCAAGTTTTTTTTAAGAGAGAAGCCCTTTGATTTACATAAAGTTTTTCTCCTTAAACATCGATTGGGTGCCTGGATTGTAAGCATTTTTGTTCACGGCAAATCTTCCGCGCAAAGAGGCCGATGTGGTTCCAATAACGTCCAAGGATTCAACACACTGTAACCTGTTGGTGGCAATATTTGTCACGTATGATTGGATCACAGGACGAGGCGGTTCCCCGGCAAAAGGTCGAGTGACCGAATCGGTCATCAGGGAAAGCATCTCAGACGTGATGAGAATAATTCTCTTCATACCCATTTTTCAAGTGATCTTGTTTATAGTCTGGTAATTTTTTTCTTCGTCCATGAAATTGACGATTTCTGACCAAGTTAAGGTTGATTATGTATTAAAAGCATGAAAAAAATGGTTATTTTTTTACATAGCTGCGCATTTGACATTTGATCCAGATCGGGAATGGCCGCTATGCCATTCTCTTCCGTTTTGGTAGACCCTTGTTGGAGACCGTTTATGAAAAGGAAAAGTTATGCTTTGAAGCCAAAACCACCGAAAAGTCGCAGCCCAGAAGAAAGGCAACAGGCCGTGGAGCGTTTGGTTGGCGGTGCCATTGGTAACCGAGACAAGCGGTTGGCCGGTTATCGGGAAAAATCGTTGCAAATGTATCCTTGGGTATGTGCCCGGTGCGGACGTGCGTTTGACCAATCCAACATTACGGAATTGACGGTCCATCATAAGGATCATAACCACGAAAACAATCCAGAAGATGGCAGCAACTGGGAAAATTTGTGTATCTATTGCCATGACAATGAACACTCCCGCGTCGTGGAGTTCCACTCTAGTAATGGTACCATGTTGGATAAAGATGAACAAGATGTGGCCAAGTACAATCCCTTTGAAAACTTGAAAGAGTTGTTGAACAAAAGGTAATGTTGGATTCTTTCCGTTAAACCTATAGACAGCATGAACGAGAAAATGACTCACTGAAATTTCAAAATTGACAAAATCAGTGAGTATATTCATGATTTATAATATTTTTTGATTCCATGAGGAGGTTGATAGATCGATGATTTCATTGGAACTGGTGCCGCGTGATTCGGTGAGTTTGATCGAAGAGTTGGAACTTCTGCGTGGAAATTTCAGGGAAGTCGATCTCATCAACATTCCCGATTTACCACGGTTTGCAATGCGATCCTGGGAAGGTTGTGCATTGGCGCGCCGCTATTTTTCGCAGGTTGTTCCGCACATCCGTGCGCGGGATATCGATCCTGATCGTCCTCTGCCGATGGCTGGGTTTCTGCGGGAGCATGGTATCGATCAGGTATTGGTGGTGACAGGGGATGTCCATCCCGATGTTTTTTTCCCCCAATACACGGTTCGGGCCGTGGAGGTGATCCGTAAATTTAAGAGGGAGATGCCGGAGGTCAAGGTTTATGCCGCCATGGATCCTTACCGATCCGGTTTTCAGGAGGAGATTGCTTACGTTCGGGAGAAGTTGAATGCGGGTGCCGAAGGGATTTTCACCCAACCTTTTTTTGACTTGCGATTGATGGAGGTTTACGGTGAGCTGATGAAGGGGTTGAATGTCTATTGGGGGGTATCTCCGGTGACCACGGTTCAGTCCAAGGGGTATTGGGAGAAGCGTAACTTAGCGGTTTTTCCGAGTGCGTTTGAGCCGACCGAGGGGTGGAATCTGGCGTTTGCCCATGCGGCGATGGCTTTTGCCAAGTGCAGAGGTCACCACGTTTATTTCATGCCCATCAATCGCGATTTAAAAAGTTACCTTGATGGGTTGTTTCCGCGGTAAAGTGGGTGCAAGTTGCTATTTGAGGGGTCTTTGGATGGCCAGTGTTACGGTGCCATCAGGGCTTTCGGATGTTTCCACCAGGAGTCCCCGCTCACGGAGACGGGGGTAGAGAAGATGGGGGACACGGTTATGAATGACTGTGAGGGTTTCCCCTGGAGCCAACCAGGTGACGGCCTCTAGGATTTTGACCATAGGCTGGGGTGGGGGCAACCCGCGAACATCCAGTGGGTTGGGTTGTGCGGATGGTGTCATGGTCGATTGACCTTCGGCTGTGAGACATGAATGGGCAACGCCTGGGGCGTGTTGACATTAAATAAAATTATCAAAAGAAAAAAGGGGTCTGGGGGATTGCCCCCAGGGTTTTGACCTTAAACAAAAAGCTTCATTCTTCGTTTTTGAATTTGCTCTTGAATTGAAACAAAGTCAAAAGCAAAGAATGGAGCTTTTTGTTTAAATTCAAAAACAAAACCCTGGGGGCAATCCCCCAGACCCCTTTTTTCTTTTAATAATTTTATTGAATATCAACAGGCCCTAATCCTCAACAATGGCCGGGGACAAACCGTCCACCGCTCACGCGATGGTGTAGTGCCGATACCGCTTCCATCCCTGGATGCCCCACCGGCGGTTTCAAGGCCGGCCCCCCATCGAAGGGACGATCAACGCGACTCCCAAGGGTCACCAATACCCGTTTCAACGCCGAAACATCCCCCGGTGAAATCACCTCCAATCGGGATGAGGTCAAGTTGAACAAATGTTCCCAGGCGGGAATAGCCGTCGTGATCACAGGGCATCCCGCAGCAGAAGCTGCCAATAACACCCTGGGATAGAGCGGTGCCACCACCTCGCTTCGGTACGGTAACGCCATCGCATCCACCCGCGCCAACAACCGCTCCTCATCTTCAACCCCGATCATCGCCACCCGATCATCCAAATGCAATCCCATCACCATCCGCTGAATCTTCCCAAGGCGTTGTCTCGCCCCCACCGCCAAAAGCAGCCGTAACCTGGGATTTTCCGGCAATGCCAATGCCACGGCACGCAACAGATCGATCACCCCCTCCGCCGGAGAACCCAAACCATAAAAACCCACCGTAATCGATAACGGATCTGGAAACTCCGAGGGTTTCCCCATCGACTTATCCCGCCCATGGCCCGGCAGAGCCACAAGCCCTGGACACGTATACACCCGTGCGCACCCCATCTGGGTCAGGAGTTGCGCAGAATGGGCATCCATCGTCAAATGGGACACTTTAAGACGCTTGGCGAAACGCGATAAAACCGAAAGGTTGGAGATCATAGTCGGTCCAACCAGCCAGGGATCGGCCATCCATGCCATCAGGTTGGCCTTGTTCCATCCATAGGATCGGCCACTGTAATGCAAGATTATCCTTTCACCCGAAATACCCGTCAAACCCGCCAGCCAAGCCCATGCCGGTGAAGGCAACACCCAATGCAACACCGCTTCGGGATTATCGATACGTTGATCCAAAGTCCGCAGCCAAAACAACAGATCAATCCAACGCCGACCCCATGAAAATCCACGATAATGTTCAAACTGATGCCGTTCCAAACCAAACAGGAGATCCGGCAGAATGATGCGCGGCCCCACCCCCTTGCGGGCCAACCCATCGCTTAGCCTAGAAAACAAAACCATCTGTTCCCAGTTTTGCGGCCAAGCCACCGCCAACACCACCTCAGCCGATTTCAAGCGCGTTGAAAAAGTCGTCGCCTCCGCCACCCGCTCCCGGATTTTCATCGAGGCACCCAGCAAATCGCAACCACTTTGCTCCAAAAAAGTCTGGAAATCCTCCGAGGCCAGTGTGGTCCGTTCCTGATCCCAGCGATACCCCCAATGGATATAATGGTCCCGCGCCTGCCGATCCTCCACCCCCGGATGAACCACAAACTCCGGCACCTCCCAACGGGAAAACCCATGCACATCCGCCAAAAGTTCCTGAGTCGCCGCCATGGAAAAACGACCCGAAACATTCAGTCCGATGGGTTTGAGAGAAAGACTGTTTTTCACCCTGGGTCCCCAATGCCAACTCAACCAGGAGGCGGCATGGAGCAACCCTTGAAACGACCAACCCTGCCAATCCCACTGCGCCGTCCCACGGATGGGAACCTTGTACGACTCCAACAAAGGACGCAATGTCATCCAGATCGGTGGAAATAAATGGACATGCTGGTGACTGTTGATAAAATCAAGGCTGAGTCCCAGTTCAACAAACCGATTGATCTGCGCCTCCACCTCCCGCCGCAACCCCTTCAAAACCCAAGGTTTCAGCAAAACCATGAGGCACAACCGCTGCCAACTGTCGGGAAAACACCCCTTGCGGTCCAAGAGCGGCCTCAGGCCAGGATCGTCCGCCAAAATGGGCCGCTCCTCCACCATGACCAGATGAACGCCCGTCAATACACCCGAATGTTTCAAATCCGCAACATGATCCAACCGAGCCGCCGGATGACACATGATACTCACACCGGTGATGGCGCGCGTCCGCGCCAAACCGGCAATCCCTTGGTTAATTCCATCCGTCAGGCCATAATTGTCAGCGGTAATCGCCAAAGGTCCAAAAGGTGTCATGTCGCAACCCCAACCCGGATGATCATGCCCCCAACCGTTCCAAAATGACGGGAATTGCCAATCGGTAATAGATCAACGCCAAAAAAAAGACCACCACAACCACGACGGAAACCATGATGAAACCTTGAGGATCCGACATGTGCCCCTTGGCCAAAACATCCCGGATGGACTGAAGAACCGAGGTGACCGGATTGAGGCTGACAATCAAAGAATAGGGCCAACTTTGCGGTGGCGGATACACAATGGGGGTCACAAAAAATGCTAAACGCAATAAAACGGTCATCCCCTCCTTAATATCCTTGTACAAAGCACCGATGGGAACCAAAAATAGTCCGATGGCGGTCCCCATGAGAATCAATACCAAAATCAAAAAAGGGACCAACAAAATAGTCCAATGCCAAACGACGCCAAAATAGACCATCGTGGCGAACGCCATCAGGAGTTGCAGCACTGCCAAGAACAACACCTGTCCCATCGCCGCCAAAATGGGTGCTTCCCGTGGCATGTTGATTTTGATCATGATCGGGACGCACGATTCAAACAAGGTCAAAGGGGCCTGGACACTTTCGGTAAAAATCTGCCACAATAACGTCCCAAGCATGACGTAAACCGGATAGGGGATATCCGTTTTACCAAGATTGAGGATGGCACTGTTGTTCAAAAGAACAAAGATGGCCGTCGTGACCACGGGGGGGATCAATACCCAAAGAAAACCAAATACCGATTGCCGATAGCGTTGATGAATATCACGCCAAAAAAGACGCCATGCCAGATTTCTGGAGTTGGCCATGTCCCGCAGGGCCGTCCGAAAAAAATACAAGGGGTGCAATAATTGGGATTCCGGTGAATAAACCCGTTCTTCAAGGTCAGCCTGCGGTGGTTCGGGTACCATGTCCATGGTGTACGACGCCTCGTCTCATTGCCGGTGACAAAACCTACTGCTGTTTGAAACGCCAGCGTTTATCATACAACTCCAACATTTTCCAATGCACGATGGGGATGTTGATCAAACCTTCATACGCCATTTGAAACAATGAACCCGTTTTCACAGCACGGGCCGTACACCCACGCATGGATGGATTTAAAAAATTTTGTTCGCCAAAAACACCGCCGACACCCAATTCCTCCACCAACTGCCCGTCATCGCCCAACAAGGCAACCCGGCCTGAACGGACCATCCACAGACAATGATGATCCGAGATGGATAACACCTCCCCCGCCTCAAAGGCCATCGGAGACAGGGTACGTGCAATCCGGTCCAAGGTAAATGATGTGGTCGCTTCGCCCAACAATCGCGTCTTTCTCAAGAAGCGTATCTTCCGCATGGCATCGATGAAATCTTGCTTTAAATGATTTCTTTCAAGAAACCCCAAAACTTTCTCGTTGGATAACGAGATCACCATGCAATCGGAAATACTTCGCAGAGTCCAGGAGTCTTCGGATTCCAGTCCCAGAAACTCGGTCCCCCCCAAAAATGAACCGATGGACAAATGGTTGATGATACCATTCTGGGCTTCAAGGTGCGCCACAGTGCCAGAAAGAACCATCCCCATATGATCGGAATGATCCTGGGCGCGATGAATGATGGTCCCCGCATTATAGTGAACCATGGGTGCCTGAACCAATGCCATAATTTCTTCATCGGCAATGTGCGGAAAAAACGCCTTGAGAAAGCCAAAGGCTTTATCCATCAAGATTTTCTTTTCTCCAGGGATTAAAATATCCACCGCCCCAAAAGCGGCCTCGGAACCGATTTCCATCTCCTCCGGTGTCAATTTACGGTCGATATGTGCCAAAATCAGCCTGCCTGACCGGTCACAGCGAAAATCCTCCGCAACACCGTGGATCATGCCACCACCAATATCCAATTTTTTCAGATTGGCCACTTCCAGGTATGTCCGTTTGATCCCCTCCATGACCTCTGCCGGAATATCCTGTTCTCCCCCCCCCACCATCCCATCCAACACCTTGAAACTGGATAGGTCCGCCCAATGGCCGTAGGTCTTCTCCTCGTCTCCTTCCCTGGCCTTGAAAAGAAACATGGTATTTTCCACCGGATGCGGAGAAAAACAGGGCTTGACCAAAAGCCCATCACAATCGTTCCACTGCTCACTCCGCAAATCACAAACATCGAAAAATTGATAAAACTGCCCTTCATCAAGGCTCATGAGGGCAGAAAATTTCTTGACCACCGAAGAGCGCACCATAGGCGTTGCATAATAGCGCATACGCCGATCCGACCGGATCAGGGCCGGTAACCCCGCAAAATGGTCATCATGGGCATGGGTATGAAAAATCCCTTCCACCTCGGAAATGTCGATCCCCAGGGAAGTCAAAACCTGCAACACCCCCGGACCGGCATCAATCAGATAAATCAGCCCATGATAGAGGATCACACTGGACATGCTGGGACGATTGCGATCCCATCCATCCCCTTGGCCGGTATGGAGAATCGCAAAATTATGATGTCGGGGAATGCGATGTTGACCCAAAGGATAGGGGGGTTCATACACCGCACCCGCAGGGAGATTGAGGTCCACATCGGCAGAGTCTCCCCGATAATAAAAGCGATACGTATTCAGGGCAATGCGTGCGACGCTGACACCATTGCGAATTTCCACGGGCTTGGTATCTACAAACAGCGAATCGACAATCTCAGAGGGTTCACGAATGGCCCCAAAAGCAAATTTCATTTTAATCTTCATCATCATGTCGGCAGTCGTCGCATCGACCCCCGTTGCCAAAAGCTCTTCCTTATTCAACAAACCATAGTTGCCCCGATGGATATAATGCAACTGCGCCCGAACCTGCGACTCAGTTCCAATCAGCATGGGTTTGACACCCGTATTGTTGGGATGGTTGGGTAACATCATCCCCTGACGATACAGCATTTGCAAAATTGGAAATTCGGACAGATTGGCAAACCCACCATTTTGAATCAGCAGATCGGAAAGTAAAACGACGTTGGGGCCGGTCTCCCAGGTCACCCCATCGCATGTGGTCCGTTGGATCAGACCGCGATGCATCAAATGTTTGACAACCTCTCCCGGACAACCGCACAGGATAAAAAGTCTCGCCTCGGGAATCTGCATCCAAATGACCCCCGGAGCCACCTGGATGGTCCGCAGATTATGCATCGCGTCACGCAAATCGGCTTCTGCCTGCTGCCGGACAACGATCTCCTTTTCCAACGCCACCGTTCGCGCCTTGACTTGGCGACGTAGCACTAGGTTGCCGATGAAAAGCAAAACCACCACACCCAACCCCGCCGCCAGCAGCCCAAGCAGCCATCTTGGAAACACCGGACGCTTGACACCGCCGAACCATTGATTCAGTGCCGTATAATACAGAGAAGTTTCGTCCCCTTTAAGTTTTTGCAGATGGGTGTCCAGGGCAGCCAACACATCCGCATGAGTCCCCCCCTTGACGGCATAACGAATTTCAACAGGACAGCAATTGACGGGGCTTTTAAAGACATCAAAATTATGGTCGATGACCATTCCGGTCGAGCGGGGGATGATACCGGCATCGGCATATTCATTTTCAACTTGCGTCAATACATCTTCATAACTGCCAACGTAGAGCATCTCATACGGAAAGTCGAATGCCTTCAGAAGTTTTTCAAGGCCAATGGTATAAACATCGCCCTTGACGCCCGCGATGAGACGATTTTTCAGGAGAAGAATCGAATCGATCTGTCTGTCGTTGGTGTAAACCTGTCCCCAATTGGAAAAAATGGTTTGTTTGGTAAAATCGAATTTATGATCCAGTGCCTCGGTATAGGCCACCGCAGTCAAAAGGTCGATACTGCCGTTTTCCAGACGCCGCAGATTGTCTTCCCATTTTCCCGGGACAAAACGGAGCGACCACCCCTGTTCCTGGGCACTATCTTTCAGAAGATCAATATAAAAACCGCGAATTTCTCCCTCGGCGTCCAAGAACACCCCAGGGGGATTTTGATAAACACCCACACGAATGGATCGTCCATCCTCCGCGCGCGCCTGGATGACAAAGCAAGCACCCCCCACAGAGACCGAAAAAATCACAAACAATATCAACAGCCGATTGAGCCTCATGCCGCACCTTTTCTGGGTCATTCCATTGGCCACCGCAACCCTATTGCCACCAGATGGTCAGATCTTCCAAGACGGGCATAAGCAAACTTCTTGCCAAACTCTACAGAACCATATCAGAAAGAACAAGTTACACCGCCATACAGCATCCAGAAAACAAAAAAGCACTTGCCCATACACAGACAAGTGCTTCATTTTTTTTTGGAGCGGGTGAAGGGAATCGAACCCTCGTCTTAAGCTTGGGAAGCTTAGGCCCTACCATTAGACGACACCCGCACATTCACCACCACACGCCCCCATTATGTTGCGTTTTACCGGTTCAGGTCAACCGTCATCATGACATTGCCCAACCAAATCCGCTTAAAAAAGGTTTCGCCACACCCCCACCGTAGGTTAGAACAGAGGAGCCGTTGTCCTTTCCAACATCCAACCCGACCCGACCGATACCCATGAACGAACCGTTGCCCACCCCCCCCAAGTCCAACTTCATCGACCGGATCCCTTGGGGAATGCTTGTCCCCATCGCTTTTTTCATGGGGATTGCCCCCATCACACCCCAGCCCCACCTGTGGGAAAAACTGAATATGTTGGTTGCCGGTACCTTATCCCGTCCCCTCGACATCTTCGACCTCATCATGCATGCGACGCCGTTGGTGTTGGTAATCATCAAAGCACAGCGGCAACTTCGGACCAACAAGGAGAACTAAGTGAATCTGATTCTTATTGGCATGCGCGGCGCAGGCAAACCCATTCTTCCCCGCCGTATCTCCCTGTTGACCAAACGTCCAGTCATGTCTACCGATACCTTGATTTCCTACGAATACCAAGGTCTTTCCATTCCCGCCATTCTGGAACGTGTGGGAGGCGACTGGCGGGCATTCCGAGAAATCGAAGCGCAAGTCGTCCAGAAAGTCGCTGCCATGGATAACGTCATCGTTGACACGGGCGGAGGGGTGGTCGTGGACTTGGATGATCACGGAAAAGAAATATACAGCCATCGCAAAATGGACGCACTCAAACGCAATGGCCGCGTCTTTTGGCTGCAAGGGGACATTGCCCGTCTGGCCGCCAAGGTCGCCGCCGATACCCGACGCCCCCCCCTGAGTGCCACGGAAAACGAAGAGACCATCATGCAACGCCGCCGCCCATTCTACCAACAAGCGGCAGATCATGTCGTCAACATCGAAGGGGTCCGACGCGAAATCCTGGCGGTCCAGATCCGTCTTCTGGCCGACTTCTGGCCAACACCCTAACCGACATTTTATGGTGACGTTGCGTCATGTTATGGGATAAAGTCTTCTGAAAGGAGAGACCATCATGGGAAATACCATTGCATTCGATACCCACGCCTACGTCAAAAAACTCCGAGATGCGGGTGTCGATGAACGGCAAGCGGAAGTACAAGCCGAAGCCTTGGTCGATTTGGTGGAGGATCGTTTGGCCACCAAAAGAGATATCGCTGACTTGAAGCGAGACATCAAAGAGCTAGACACCAAAACAGAAACCCGTTTCAAGGAACTAGACACCAAGGCGGAAATCCGTTTCAAGGAACTAGACGCCAAGACGGAAATCCGTTTCAAGGAACTAGACACCAAGGCGGAAACCCGTTTCAAGGAACTAGACGCCAAGACGGAAACCCGTTTCAAGGAACTAGACACCAAGGCGGAAACCCGATTCAGGGAACTAGACACCAATGCGGAAACCCGATTCAGGGAACTAGACACCAATGCGGAAACCCGATTCAGGGAACTAGACACCAATGCGGAAACCCGATTCAGGGAACTAGACACCAATGCGGAAACCCGATTCAGGGAACTAGACACCAATGCGGAAACCCGATTCAGGGAACTAAACACCAAGGCGGAAACCCGGTCCAGAGAAACCGATGCCAAGCTCAAAGAACTCGAACTCCGAATGGTCATCAAGACGGGAGGGATGGTTCTTGCGGGAATCGGCATCCTGTTCGGTCTCATGCGGGCATGGCCATTACCGGTTCAGTTCGTCCCTGTCCCTGGCCAGGAAATGCGCCAGACGGCTCCGCCATTCCCACCAGGGAGATAACTTCCACAAACCCAAAGATTCCGGTTTAGGCCCCGGAATCCAAGTCGAGCCTTCCTTAACCGTGGATCACGGCTAAGTCATCTTCGACACCAGTTCCGTATCGCCTTGGCCAACCGCCAACTCCCGTGGATCCCGACCATCATCGCCCTTGAGGGAGGAATCGGCTCCCGCCTCCACAAGAAGGGTGACCAACTCCAGGCTGTGTCGCGCCACCGCCAAGTGCAACGGAGTTCGACCGGTGGGGGTGCGACTGTTGGTGTCGATCCCTTGGGCAATCAATAATGCCACGATATCCTCATGACCAAAAAAAGTGGCGCAATGAACTGGCTGATTCCCTTCTGCATTGCGGATGTCCCTCCTAGCCCCCTGTTCCAACAAAAACAACGCCATATCATAGCTCCCCTCCTGGCAGGCTTGATAAAACGGAGTCTCACCATGACGGTCGGCAACCTCCATGTCGGCACCGTGTGCCAACAACACCTCCGCCACCGCCACATGATTCCAAGAAGAGGCCCAATGCAGCGGCGTTTCATGATCCAGATCGGTCAAACCAACCATGGCACCATGCTGTAAAAGAAGTCTTGCCAATTCCGCATTGCCGCGCACCGCAGCCCAAAATAACGGTGTCCATTGAAAATTATCGGTTGCATTGACATCGGCCCCTGCCTGCAACAATCGAAGAACCAACCCGGTCATCCCCTCTTGTACCGCCCGGTGCAACGGCGTCCAGCCCTCACTGTCCTTGGTTTCCAGGTTTCCACCCGATTCAAGCAAGGCCAACACCGACGCAGGATCCCAGCCATCCATGTCTTGATCAATCACGGTGCATCTCCCCCACAAAAAAACCATCCGCACAAACACACACCTTGTTCATCCGCCCCGAGTCTGCCAACATCGCTCCCGATGATACACCATCACTCTTCCCTCTCCCAACACATCCTTTCACTCGTAATGCGAATAATGCCATGTCCAAATCAGAAATTCTTTTTAACCATGCAACCACCATCATCCCTGGTGGGGTCAATTCCCCCGTCAGGGCCTTCAAAGCGGTGGGTGGTATCCCCCCTTTCATCCAAAGTGCCCAAGGGGCTTGGCTGGTCGATGTCGATAATCGCCGGTACATCGATTACATCGGCTCCTGGGGCCCCATGATTGTGGGACATGCTCACCCAACAGTGGTCGCTGCGGTTCAGGAGGCGATGGGGCGAGGGGCATCCTATGGCGCACCCACCGAAGCAGAGGTCCATTTGGCCGAAAAAATCATCCAAATGGTCCCATCCATCGAAATGGTACGTCTGGTCAACTCGGGCACCGAGGCCACCATGAGTGCCGTCCGCTTGGCGCGTGCCGTCACCGGGCGGGACAGCCTGTTGATGTTTGAGGGGTGTTATCATGGTCATGGTGATGCCTTCCTCGCCAAGGCGGGATCGGGTCTTGCAACTTTTGGCGTCCCCTCCTCACCCGGTGTCCCCCAAGCCACGGTCGCACAAACCCTGACGCTCCCTTACAACGACTTGGTTGCCGTCCAGGATCTTTTCAACCGACACACCGCAGGTATCGCCGCCGTCATTGTCGAGCCGGTCGCGGGAAACATGGGGTGTATCCCACCGGAGCCTGGTTTCCTTGCAGGACTTGCGGAGGTTTGCCGACAGCATGGTACTCTCTTGATTTTCGATGAGGTCATGACGGGATTTCGTGTTGCGCAGGGGGGTGCCCAAGAACTTTATGGTATCACCCCGGATTTAACCACTCTGGGTAAAATCATTGGGGGTGGTTTGCCAGTGGGGGCGTATGGTGGCCGCAAAGATTTAATGCAACAAATCGCCCCTTCAGGGCCGGTTTATCAGGCGGGAACACTTTCGGGCAATCCCTTGGCAACGGCTGCGGGTCTTGCCACGTTGGAGATTATCGCGCAACCTGGCTTCTATGAAACGTTGGATTGGCGGTGCCAGCGGTTGTGTGATGGTGTGGATCAGCTTTTAACCGATGCAGCCATCGCCCACACATCCACCCGGGTGGGTTCCATGTTTGGTCTCTTCTTCACCGATAGACCGCAGTTAAAAAACTATGACGATGCCAAAACCTGTGACGGTGATCGTTTTCGCCGCTGGTTTCATGGCATGTTGCGTGAGGGAATTTTTTTGGCACCCAGTCAATTTGAAGCGGGATTCATTTCCATGGCTCATGACGATGCTACCATTGACGCCACCATTGAAGCGGCAGGGCGCGTCATCAAAACTCTATAAAAATAAAAAAATATTAAAAAGAAAAAGGGGTCTGGGGGATTGCCCCTAGGGTTTTGACTTTGATTTTAAACAAAAAGATTTCCATGCCCCGCTTTTGACTTTGTTTCAATTCAAAAGCCAATTCAAAAACGAAGAATGAATCTTTTTTTTAAAGTCAAACCCCTGGGGGCAATCC
>PEAO01000066.1 GCA_002753615.1 Magnetococcales bacterium DCbin2 | reverse complement strand
CACGCTAAGGCGCGCGCCTGCGCATTTTTTTTCGCAAAAACAAAAGGCGCGAAAAAAAATGCTTCGGGAGAAAGTGCGCGTAAAAAACAAAATCAAAAACAAAATCAAAACCCCGGGGGCAATCCCCCAGACCCCTTTTTTCTTTTAATAACTTTTAGGGTGTATCTCAAGTTATCGGACATCAATACGCCCTAATGTCAAGGGATTCCAAGTGCGATTGCCCTGTGGTAGGCTCGGCACAAATCACTCAGCGATAAACGGGAAGACGAGTATGGCGACCCCAGCACACGATCATGCAATCACCGCACTGCCGGAAGAGATCGACCAACTCCAGTTCATAAGCCACACGCTGCGTCGCATACACGGCCACATCTTCGATACCGGCAACGATGCCGCCGCGCGTAGTGCGCAAATGGTCATGTGGATCACAACCGCGATGATGGTGGTCGAAATTGCCGCAGGCTGGTGGTTCAACTCGATGGCTTTACTGGCTGACGGCTGGCACATGAGTTCCCATGCCGTCGCCATTGGCCTTTCCGCCATGGCCTACGCCCTGGCACGCCGCTATGCCAACGACACACGCTTCACGTTCGGCACCTGGAAAATCGAGATTTTGGGCGGCTTTGCCAGTGCCATTTTTCTACTTGGCGTCGCGGTGGTGATGCTGATTGAGTCGGTGAAACGGATCCTCTCACCACAACCCATCCAATACCAGGAAGCGATTGTGATTGCCATCATCGGGATGATCGTCAATGTCATTTGCGCCTTCATTCTCGGTAAAGT
This sequence comes from Magnetococcales bacterium DCbin2, assembly GCA_002753615.1. GTDB lineage: Bacteria > Pseudomonadota > Magnetococcia > Magnetococcales > UBA8363 > UBA8363. Next base: position 18,773 of record PEAO01000066.1, on the reverse strand, counting down.
CCATCATCACGACCATGATCATCATCATTCTCATGGCGATGATCACCATCACGACCTCAACCTGAAGTCGGCCTACCTGCACGTTATTGCCGACGCCGCCACATCGATCCTCGCCATCGTGGCCCTGTTCGGTGGTTGGGTCTACGGCTGGTCATGGTTGGACCCGATCATGGGTATCATCGGTGCCGTGCTGGTTGCCGCCTGGGCCAAAGGACTGATCACAGACACAAGCAAAATATTGCTCGACCGCGAAATGGATCACCCTGTGGTCGATGAAATTCGGGAGGTCGTGGAAACCGGAGTCGGTAACACGCAGATCACCGACCTGCACGTCTGGCGTGTCGGCAAGCAGGTTTATTCGTGCGCCATGGCCGTGGTGACCTTGGATGCCACGCTGACCGCCGATGTGATCCGTAAGCATCTATCAGTACACGAGGAAATCGTTCACGCGACCATCGAGATTCACCATTGCGCCGATGCACAAACCAAAGACGACCGGATCACCGTTCCCGCAAGGCCCGCTGTCGCGCACGCCAAATCGGTTTGAGCAAATAATCCAAAACCGTTTTTTTGCCCGTCAATAATTCCACCGTTGCCGTCATTCCAGGGATGATGGGGAGTTTTACACCATATTTCACAAAACCTTTTTCCAACGTGCGCATTTGAATCCGAAACCGCCCCCCACCCTTTTCCTTATCTTCAAATGTATCGGCACTCAACGAAACCAACGTCGCATCCAATGTACCATAAATGGATCGATCATAGGCGGTGATCGTCACCGCTCCCGGCATTCCAGGGCGCAAAAAGGCCACATCCTTCGGCTCGACCCAAGCCTCGATGAGCAGCGTATCCTCAATGGGGGTGATCTCCAAAATCGTCTCCCCCGCATGAATCGTCCCACCGATGGTGTTGAGAAAAATCCGCTTGACGATACCCTCCAATGGCGAGGTCACCTCAGTACGGCGAATCCGATCCTCATCGGAGGCGGCCACCTCCTGAAAATTTTCCAACTTTGCCCGCAGTTGATCAATCTCACCCATGGTCTCCCGCGTAAAGGTAAGCTTGGCCTTATTAATCCGATCCTCCGCCTCGACAATGGCTGACCTAGCCCGCGGAATCGATTGCTCGGTGATCGCCAAATCACTCTGCTTCTCAGACAATAATCGCTCAAGCTGCAAGATTTCCGCCGTCGATATCGCCCCGTCCGACAAGAGCGGTCTCTTCAACGCCAGTTCCTTGGAGATCAACCGTACCGAATTCTTCAAACCATCCCTGCGGGTCTGAAGTTCTCCCAACTCCTGCCCCTTTTGCGAAGCCTGCAACTTTAAAATGGAAATCTCCCGTTCCAATTCCATCTTGCGCGTTTCAAACAATGCCTGCTGATTGGCAACCAACGCCGGGTTTTCCTCGGTAATCTCCTTGGGAAATACGGGAACCTTATTGGCAATCTCCGCCCTCATGCGGATAATTTCCGCCCGCAGCATCAAAAATTCCCCTCGGTTTTTCTTTAAGTTTGCCTCGTGAATGGTGCTGTCGATACGCAATAAAATTTGATCTTTCTTAACCTGCTCCCCTTCGTCCACCAACAATTCGGACAAAATCCCCCCTTCCAGATTTTGTACCTTTTGCGTCTTTTGCGATGGCACCACCTGCCCCTCGGCATGGGTCACTTCGTCCAATTGGGCAAAATGGGCCCAGATCAAAAAAGAAACAATCAAACAAACGATACTCCACAACAAAATCGATGCCATGGGATGGCGAACACGCCGCTCGGCCGCATCCCAGGCGGAGATGACCGCCACATCATCCTGGTGCCACCGACTCATGGGGCCAGCTCCTTGACAGGCTGCGGAGCGACAGACTTCTTGGTGGTCATCACCTCCGTGGTGGGGCCATCCGCAACCACAGACCCCTTTTCCAAAACAACCAGCCGATCCAATTGTTGCAACACCCTGGGACTCTGAGAAATAATCACGATGGTTTTGCCCCGGTTTTGCACCAAAAGATTGTGAATGCATTGGACCTCAACAGCAATGTTCATGGAGGCGGTCGGTTCATCCAACAAAAGAATCCCCTTGTTGGGATCCATCAATGCCCTGGCCAAACAAAGGCTCTGCCGTTCCCCACGCGATAACCCCTGCCCCAAATGCCCAACCTGCCGGTCCAACCCCATGGGGTTAGCAGTCACAAAATGCAGTGCCTCCACCTGCTGAAGTACTTCCAGAATCCGCGAATCACCCGCTTCGGAATATCCCATGAGCAAATTGTCACGAATAGTCCCCGAAAATAATGCATTATCCTGATCCATATATCCCAGTTGACTACGGATTTCAGCCGGATGCATCTGCTGCGTATCGGTCCCATCCAGACGAATGGATCCCACCGCCACCGGATGATGCCCCATGATCAGTTTCAGCAAGGTCGTCTTACCCGCCCCCGCAGAGCCGGTGATCCCCACCGTCTCTCCCGGTTGGATTGCCAGAGACAAACTGGAGAATACGGGGTCGGGCTGTCCCGGATAACGGAAAAAACACCCTTTAAACTCAATGCGTCCCTGCAACACGGGTTTGTGCAACAATTTCCGCTCCGGCGACCGTTCCTCCACCAACGCCATCAGTTGGTTCAAAGAATTCAAAGCGGTCCGTGCCGTATGCCAACGGGTTAAAATTCCCGTAATCTGCAACAAGGGCTGAGTGATGCGGCTGCTCAAGATAGAACACGCCATCATCCCACCAATACTCAACTCACCCTCCATGATCAAATAAACGCCAGTCAGAATGACCCCAATGTAGGATAACTGGGCCACCGCACCCGCCGCCGAAAGGATAAACTGGGACCATAACCGCTCCCGTCCAGCCGTCTCAGACATCCGCGCCACCAACAACTCCCAACGCCTGAGCATCCACCCTTCCATGTTCAAAAACTTGATGGTTTCCAATTGCCCCAGGGATTCCACCAAAAATCCTTGTTTTTCAGAGGTATCATCATAGTAAGATTGCACGGCCCTCAGCAGCGGTCCCTGGAAAAACAGTCCCAGTAACAGCATGATGAACGACGCAAGCAATGGGATCATGGCAATCTTCAGACTGCCCAGATAGGCCATCAATACAATAAATAACAAGGCAAACGGCAGATCCACAAAGGCAACAAGGGTCGCCGACGAGAAAAAATCCCGAAGAAATTCAAACGAGCGAATCCGATTGGCCAATGCCCCCGGTGAGGCCACACCGTGGCCAGGAGCCAACGATAAAATTTTCTCAAAAATGCGGCTGGAGAGGAGAACATCCAGATTTCGCCCCATGGCGTCGATGAAATGTCCCCGCAATTCTTTGAGTACAAAATCAAAGAAAACCGCCATGGAAACCCCAATCACCAATACCCAGAGGGTTTCAACCGCCTGGTTGGGAACCACCCGGTCATAGACGGTCATAACGAAAAAAGGGACGGCCAACACCAGAAGATTAATGACCACCGACGCGACGATCACTTGAAAGATATCATGCCAGGAACGGGCAACTTCCCGCCAAAACCATCCCCTGCCCGGAATTCTTTTCGACCCTTCCGGTGCTGAAAAACCGGCATGGTAAGAAGGGCGAACAAACAGAGCACCCCCCTGATAATCCTGTTCCAGGCGACCCATCTCCAGGATGACACTCCCCATACCCGTCTCTGGAAAAAGAACCTCCGCCCGGTCAGGATCGGACAACCCAACAAGGACACACGCTTGATTGTTTTTAAGAAGCAGGACACACGGAAGCATCAAAGGGGAAATACTTCCCAAAGTTTTCTTCAAGAACCGTCCCGACAACCCCACTTTTTCTGCGGCCCGGAGAAATAAAAGCGGATTGAGGCGTTGATTGGGGAGGGGCAAGCCCGATTTCAGGACAACCGGACTCACCGGTCGGTTGAATAATTGGGTAACCATGCTCAAACAGATCAGCAGAGGGTCGTCCACCGTATCCGGTCGCAATCGTTCTTCAGACATTGGACTGTTGGGAATTCTGTTTAAAAGTCATCATCTTCTTCGCGTGTGGCAGCCCGTTCATTCAACAATTCACGTTGCTTGCGGGCAACATGAAGATAAATTTTTTGCTCAAACGTCGCCGGTTTCGGATCAATATACGTCGCCACCTTGAGCCTGCCATCGACCGGACCTTGGACAAATACAACCCGACCATAGGTGGTAACCGGCTCAAAATGGTCACCACCGATGCTCAAAAAGACCCGCATCTCCAGTATATCACCTTTTTTGACCCATAATCTGCGCGTCCTGAACGCAATACCCGTCGCACTCAGATTGACGGTATAGAGATCCTTGCCATCTGGAGAAGTTCCCACCGGTCGATCATTCTGGCTTAAATCAACCGTAGTCAGTACCTCCTGATACATTTTTAACTTTTCAGCCAAAGCCGGGTTGGACTCCTCCACTTTCGCCAACACCTTGGGGAGTTGCCGATCCACATCCATCAAACCTTCATTGGCCCTATTCAGGGCATCCATCTCGGTGACCGGATTGGCCTGATCGCGGATCTGGAGCAATTCCATTATGTGACGCATCATGGAAAGTGCCTGATTGCTCCATTGACCCGCACTGCCCAATTGTTTGGCAATATCACTCGCAATGGCGACGAAAAGCTCGGTCATCCCCTGATAGTAAAGTTCTTCATTTTCCGTTGTCGCACGCAAAAACAGCCAGGAAAGACGATCCCGATGCCACTCCACAAACTTGCGCGCACTGGAACGTTTACGCTGCAACACATCCTGAATATCGCCCAAATTCCTGAGAATCTGTTGTTGATTGCGAATGATGGTCCGCAGACCGAACTCCTTGTTTTTATGGAAGGTCATCATGGCTTCCTGAAACGATTCTTCGGAGACATGACACCAAATAAAAGGGATCCGATCATTAATACGAAAATCGCGACGACTATCCGTGTTCCTGGACCGGGCTGCCAAAAACGGATCATTCCCCTTATTGACGACCGCATCCGCAACATCGACTTTGGCCAGTTTCAACCCCTCCTGCAACATCCGTTCATATTTGTCGTCCGCATCAACCTTGGATCTGGATGATTCCTGGACTTTAGATTCAAGGACTTTATCTTTAACACCGGGATCCTTTTTTGTGACCATGGCCTTTTCCAATTGCGGTAACGCCGGTTCCGGTTGAACCAACAGAGGTGGAGAAGATAACGTTCCGACTTCAAGCGGCTCCAGGGGAATTTCTTCCGGTTCAGGAGGGGGAACCGATGCGTCCAAAGGTGGTTCAACTACCACAGAATCCGACGAGCTATCATCCAGGTTTGCGTTGTACTCCGAGACAGTTTCAAAGCGAAAATCGACCCGTTTCCCCCCCTTGGCCCCCGCCGGACCGATGCGGATAATCCGGCTCAAACCATGAAACGACCAGGGCAGTCCAGATCCGGCCATAAATCTGAGTTCTAGCACCTCATTTTCAGAGAAAGGTGGATTTTTCAACCAAACCGCCCCTCCCCGACCTTCTGGATCCAGCTTTACCGGGGCACGGACAAGAACCGATTCCGGTGGATAAACCAACGCCAGCAAAAAACTGACTTTACGATTCATGAGGTCCAAAGCTGCCAAGCGATCCGCACCTTTTTGGCCCGCACTTCCCGTCACACTTCCTTGAGACGCTCGCGCCGCCGGAAGCACTATCCCCGTCTCCTTAGCCAGGAGTGCCGCAATCACCTTGCCCAATCCAGGTCGGGCCTCCGGCAAGAAAGCCCCTTTTTTATGGCAATCCCGAATCCGGGTCAGTAATCCGGGGGTAACACGCCGAAACCAGAACGTCAGGTTTTCCGGCTGATTGTCGATGGGCCTATTTTCGGCCATAACCCTCTTTCCAATCCTTATCACCCGAAAAGCATACCCATAACTTGGTCAAGAACGTTTGGCACGCAACAATGCCGATTGCCGTTTAAAAATATGCTGAATCAACCGTTCCCGATCCACGTCAAGAATCGGTCGAAACTGACAGGCGGCCTTGATCATCCCCTCAGAATCCTCAGGAAATACCTTGACCACCTCGGCATAACATTGGATAGAAACCAAAGAATCTAAAGAGAGGGCCAGTCGGAGTTCCAAAATCTCCCCCGTTTTGACATCCAGGCCAGCCTCCTTGAAAGCGACCCCCCCCCCGCTCAGATTCACCCATGTCGGCACCATGGGGCGGACTTCGGTTCCTGGATAAAACACCTTGAGTAACAGGTTTAGTTTCATATCGAGCCGAGAAAGAATCCGTGCCAACACCGGATCACTGCGTTCCAACTGCTGGATTTTATCGGTCACCTCAAGATTGGCGAGCATGGACTGAACGTCATCGGTCGTTATAACAAAGTTTTGGTTTTTATTAAAATTGGCAAGGATAGTCTCATACTCTTCCTGTCCGACCCTGCGCCAGGAAAGGGGCAAATAGTCATCCACACGGACAAAGGCCCGTTGTTGGTTATCCACTTGTTTTGTCGGTTCAGTCGCCATAACCCATCTCCAATACGTTAGGGAGACGTTTCGGATGATACCGATGGCACAGGATCATCTCCGGGTTTGGCACCGGGTTGAGATGTTTTGGCAGGTTCTACGACCCCTTCAACCATCTCTGGCTGTTTAACCCGAGAGACGAACAGCTCGACACGGCGGTTGGCGGCACGATCTTCCTCGGTCGCATTGGATTTCCTGGGAGAAAACTGTCCCAATCCCAGAGCTTGAAGGCGAACGGGGGCGACGCCACACTGTTCGCTCAGGTATTGCACGACATGCGCTGCCATTGCGGCGGAATATCCCCAGTTGGAAGTAAACGGCAGACCCGTTGGCGGGGGTACCGCATCGGTATAACCACTGACAAACACTTCGTTATCGACGCCAGCCAACAACGTTCCAAGCTGTTGCAGCGTCGGCAGGATGTCATCACGAAAATTCAAGCTGGAAGGGAGGAAAAGGGCATCCGCAGAGATGCGCACAATAAATCCCCGTTCGACATTGACGACCTCGGCCTCCCCGGCGGCGATTTGTTTTTCAAGGACGTTCCCTGTTTTACCAATGATTTGGATCAGAGCGATTTCTTTTTTAAAATCGGTCGTCAACAATGTTTCTCCAGAGGAGGTATAACCCGACGACGGTAACCGCTCCAGCCCCAATGCATCCCGAAGGGAACCGTTGGCCTGCTCAAATTTGGCCATGTCAAATTGTGCAAAAGAGAGCAACCAGATAAAAAATGCAACCACCATCACCAGTGCGCCGGCATTGGCACTCACGCCAACGGATACACCTTTCTTGAAGGGAGGATCATTAAAATTCATAACACCACCATAAACACACCCTTGAGAACCAAGCAAGCACGATCAACCATCTCGATTCGATGGCGGCAAGGCGGTTTTCAATGCCTCTTGGAGCATCCTGGGATTAACCCCTTTTTGGATACCGATCATGCCATCGATGATGATCTGCCTGATCATTTGTTCATCCTGGCTGTAGGTTGCAAGTTTAGTGCAAATTGGCACAGCGACGACATGGGCGATCAGGGTTCCGTAGAGGGTGGCCAGCACGGCGATGGCCATCGCGGGACCGATAGCGGAAGGATCCGCAACATTGGCCAGCATCTGAACAAAGCCAATGAGGGTTCCGATGAGTCCGAATGCGGGGGCCATTTCGGCAACCCCTTGCCAGATGCCAATCCCTCTGGCATGGCGTTCGGCCAAATAATTGAGTTCCTTGGAAAGGACACTCTCAAGATACTCCGAATCGGCACCATCGACACAGTGGTTGATAGCCCCCTGAAGGAACGGTTCGGTCGCCTTGAATTTTTCCAATGCCAGTATACCATCTTTTCTTGCAATATTGGCCATTTCGACCAATTGGCTGATTACTTCCTGGGGGTCTTGCGGTTTGACCAACACCGCCCGCATGAGGACATTGACCGACCCGGCCACATCCCGCATTTTATGCCGGATCAACATACTGCCAATGGTTCCGCCAACCACGATGAGCAGGCCGGGGATATTGACAAACATCATGATTCCGCCACCGATCATAATGCCACCGATGACTACGGAAAACGCCAGAATCATCCCGATGATGGTTGCTAAATCCATTCCTTTTTCCCTCTTATACGTAAACACTCAAGGGCAAGATCCGAGATCCAGCCACGACTCACATTGGCATTCTAAGGACAACACGAAAACGCAAGCAACTTTCCAGCCAAATACGATAACGCGCTAGGACATTGTGACGATATACCACAGGAATCAGACCAGCCAACATGGAATGGCCCCCAGCGTCCCACCCACTGCCCAACGATTCCCTAATATAGAAAAACTTGAGGAAACGGGCGGACATCCTCAGGACAATACCGAATCACAACGACTTCCAGCAAGTCCCTAAGGATAAGCCGTAATATCTTACCAGGACAAGGTTTCTTACATCCAGCCAGACAGAGATCTCAGGACGTTATCTGCGCCATGGAAAAGCGAGACCGACCGCACACGGTTTGAACGGACCCGCACCCGAGACGCTAAGGTTTTACCATTACAAGGATCACCCACGAATTTTTTGGGATTATTTTCTCAGCGAGCATCCCCCGTGAAGAATAAGCGGCAAGGACTTCCTGAGATTGATGGTCTAGAAGACCGGCGAGAATCAATCGACCACCGGGGACCAGTTGGTCAGCCAAGTCTGAGGATTTATCGATGAGAACACCGGAGAGGATGTTGGCAACGATGGTATTGAAAGGCCCCACAGGTACCGCCTCGGATAAAACGGTTGTAACGGTATCGATGGCATTGAGTTGGCAATTTTCCCGACAAGTCATAATCGCCTGGGGATCCAAATCGGAGGCGATCACAGGTTGGGCACCCAGGAGGACCGCTCCCATGGCGAGGATGCCGGAGCCGCACCCCATGTCAAGGAAAGCACCCAGGGACGTTTTTTCACAGACCCATTCCATCGCTTCAAGGCATCCCGATGTTGTTTCATGGGATCCCGAACCAAAGGCCAGACCGGGATCGATTGTCAACTGGATACGGGAGGTTTTCTCCTTGGGCCACCAGGAAGGGGATATTAAAAACCGTTGCCCCACGGCCATGGGTTTCAAATCTTTTTTCCACGCTTCAGCCCAGTCCTGATCCGGCAAGTGTTGCCAGACCATGGCATGAGCCGCCCATGGCATCTGAGCGGCTGCGAGAGACAATTGCACACGCAACTCGGCATCATCACGCTGGATTTCTTCGGAAAAATATCCTTTGACCTTGACTCTGGCCCCCACCTCTGGTGCCCACTCCATCACCGACCCCATAGATCCCGCAGCAGCAAGAATCTCGGAACAAGCCTCCTCACACCCTTCCGGTGCCAACAGTTGCACTTCCCAGACCATGAAAGATTCCTTAAAAAAAGAGCATTGACAATTCAACGAGCGATCAGTATACAGGATACTTTTTCACGATGGCTATTGTTTGAGTGCCATGCTGTGCCCAGGTAGCTCAGTCGGTAGAGCAGAGGACTGAAAATCCTCGTGTCGTTGGTTCGATTCCGACCCTGGGCACCATTATTTTAACTGTCTAAAAACAAAAACTTCCATGGTTTTTACCGGGAAGTTTTTTTGTTGCGATAATGGACCCGGTGTAATCGTGTCAGGAAAAGTGAGATTGGGCACACGGTGTCAGATGGCGTTGCAGAACCGGTTTTCCAACTTGTCCATGGCCCCCTGGCTGTGTTCTCCGTTTTGATGACTGTAGCGTTCCACCATGATCAACGTCTTGTGCCCGGAAATCCGCTTCACTGTCGGCAGGTCAACCCCTGCATGGACTAGATGAGTGATGGCTCTGTGGCGCGGCAGTTCTGCGCAAATAATTGTAATTGCTCGTTATTATCTGGTGCGCCAAGCACCGGAAAGAGTTGGATAACAGCCCCTTGATTCGCGCCCAAGCGTTCGGTGAAGCCTTCGACCTCCACCGCCTGGATCGGTTGACATGGTGTGAATTCACCTGGACCGCAAGTCAAACAGACTTTGGCCATTTTCCCAAAGTTGAAGGAGTTGCGGGGAGCGTAAAGTAGATTTTATTCTCCTGCCTGGGGCCATTTCCCACAATGAGCGCGGTTTTTTGGACAGAGGCGGCAAAGCGGGTTGTAGTGCGACCCCGACACACCGCCAGCGTGCCACCCGCCCATGGGGGGTTGAAGGTTCCGCTTGTTCCATCTTTCCAAAATGGGGCCAATCGAGTACATTGAAAAGTGAAGTTGTATTGGGCGTTGAAGCACTCAACGGCATGTTTCTGTCATTTCCTCCCGGAGTCGGTGCGGAAAGTTCGTCTTTAGTTTGAACTGGGAATCCGACGCATTGGATGGTCTGAACAAAAAACGCCTGAGCGAGCGGGACATCTTGTCTTGGCTCCTAGATCAACTGGAAACGGATTTGGTGTTTTTGCTTGGTGATGATCAGGCGGCTTCGCCAAGGGCATCTTCCTCCATCATTTGATCCAATTTCTTCTTGGCGGCTTTTGCCCAATGTTGCCATTTGGAGATCGTGACCACCGCGCCCTTGACGTAGACATCCTCTGGTGTCAGATGGTCTCCATCGTTTTCCGGCTTCAAAGCCCAGTGAGGACGTATGGTATTGTATGTGATCCGATATTTTTCTAGAGATTCTCGGCAATGAGCTGGATTTTCGTAGAGTTGCCAGTAGACCTCTTCATTTTTGAGCGTTTTGTGGAAACCCAGAGCAATACATCGATGTGGACCCCCGCAGCCATGGGATGCTTCAAAGATCATAAAATCGTTTGACGAGCAGATTATCCAAATGTTGTGTCGTCAGCACGTCCATGATTTTCTCCACACAATGACCATCGCCAAAAGGATGACTGGCCCTTTGGACCATGGCTTTAAAATCTGGCGAAAGGGCTTTCTCCAGCGTCTTGACGATAGAAGCACCCGCGCCATCGCAATCCAGAACACTTTTGGCACGCAGACGCCCCTGCTGCCGCCTCCCTACATTGACGGTGGGTACTTTCATGGCCGGGGCTTCGAGTATACCACTGGAAGAATTGCCTACCACCGCAGAGCAATAGTGCATGGCCGAGAGGTATCGGAGTTGGCCGAGAGACTGTACCTGCAAAGTCCGTTGTGGATAATTATCGCAGAAACAGGTGATCATCTGGTCGATGGCGGCATGTCCGGGATCGGCATTGACCCCGGTGAACAAAAGTTTATGGTCGGGGAAAGCGGCAAAGGCATCCAGCAGTTCTGCCACCTGGTGTAAGAAAAGATCCTGCGACAAGGTTTCGGGATGGATGGTGATCAAAAAATAGTGTTCGCCCAGGGCAAATTGCAGGGACTCTTCCAACGCTTGGCGCGACATGGGCTGCAATGTACGGATGGTTTCCAACCCCAACGCCCCCACGTTCCACACCCTGGCGGGGTCTTCCCCCATCTGGATCACCCGATTGCGATATGGCTCAGCCGCTGTGAAATGCAGATGGGATAATTTGCTGATGGCATGGCGTATCGCCTCATCCATGGCCCCTTCGCTGGATTCACCACCATGGATATGGGCGATGGGAATGTTGGTCAGCAATGCTGCCTGAGCGGCACATAACATTTCATAGCGATCCCCCAGGATCACCAGGATGGCAGGTTTGATCCGTTCCAACACTTCGGCAATCCCCGGCAATCCCACCCCCATAGCACGGGCCACCGCCATGGGGGAATCCCCCGCCAAAGGGATCGCCACTTGGGCGGCAATCTCAAAACCATCCGCTGCGATGGTCGTGACAGTGGCACCAAAACGGGGATCCAGATGCATTCCGGTGACGATCAACGCCAAATCGGTTCGAGGATCTTCCCGCACCGCCGTCATCAGCGGTTGCAACAAACCATACTCGGCGCGTGATCCGGTGATGATGGCAATGGTGCGAACCATGGTCAAAAACGCCCCTCATTACGCGCCTTCCGCATGAGGGATAACACCTTCGGACGCGCCCCAACAGCACGTTCAACACTCAGTCCATAACGAAAGATTTCTGGAAAATGGTATTTCTTTTCGCTGTTATCGAAAAAGATGATCCCATTTTCCTCTAACAATTCAATTTGTCCCTCAGTCAGTGAAAGTGAAGCCAGTTTTTTGTAGGTGCATGGGGAAGAAAGAGGCGTTGGCGATGAATCCTTCCCCTTGATTTTATCAAATATTTCTTTGAGGGGGGCATTCTCTTCGCTGATTTCATCAATTTTTTTCTGGCTGCATTCCGCTATGGCATCTCTCATCGCCGCCGGGGCCAAGATACGATCACCTGTCTTGGTATTGCCAACAGATTTTCGGGCTGCCAAGCCTATAAAGCGAACCACATCACGCGCCTGGATTCTTCCACGAAGGTCGGAAAGAACGGAAAGAACCCAGTTATTGGAAATGGCTTCATTGGTTTTATCTCCACCCAGTTTGATCCCCCATAGACATTTGAGACGGCTGGTGCGCTCCGCATCTGACAGTTTGGAAAAATCTTCATCCCAAAGATTGGTTGTCGCCTTAGACTTGTCGGTAACCCACGCGGCCAATTCCAAGGCCTCAACCCAGGTCCAACGCAGAGCATAATTGACAAACCGTTCGGTAAATTGCGTGCGATTTTGTGGAATGGCGTGCAACACCATATCCTGCCTTACAAACACCACCAGACCAAGGGGTGCCCCTGGAAGGGTACGGAGCCAATTAGGAACTTCCTGGAGCAAAGCGCGCAGAGCGGTTTGCTGTATCGGGTTGACCGCAAATTCGGGAAAAGCCTCTTCAAGACCATCAATCAGGGCGACGATTTGCCGCTTGTCTTGACGCAAACTTGAAATCAAAGTTTCAAATGGCTGCGACGAATCCTCTGGAACACCCAGGGATCGGGCAATGGCGTTGGTCCAGAAATCTCTCCAAAGATAAAGATCACTATGTTTTAATTGTGACAATGCCCGAGTCAATTCGAACGGTTTGGAATTCCCGGCAAGATGAATCCCAACATCTTTCCGGCACAAATCTTGAAGTTCAGCCATTTCCTGAATGTCCGCATTTTTACTCCAGAGTACCGGGAGGATAGGTGCCGTGATCGCGCTATTCAGATCCGGCTTCACTCTTTCGACAAAATGATTCCAGTGGTGACACCGAACCATATTGAGAAAGGAGTAGGTTTTCCCAGCACCCTTGGCTCCAATCGAGACCACCACGGGTAGTTTTGCAACATGATCCTGGGCCAAATGGACCAAAGGGAGAATCGGCAGAAAGCCCGCACCCTCGATAGAACCCTCGGACGTTCCCTCGGCGGTTACCAGTTTTTCGGCAAAATCTCTGAGACGTTTGCGCCCCTCATCCAGCGTCCCAGACAGCGACGTTTCCTTGGCTTTTGGGACAGGTTCCCCAGTAGCGGGGAGCCACAATTGCAAGGTATCCCAAATTTTTTCTGGGATCACAGATTGGCGAATCGTCTCCAAGGCGTCATCCCACGTATCAGAGAGCATGGCCAAAGGTTCATTGTAGGAAACAGTGACTTTGGAAATCCCCTCCTCCGCAGTTGTCGGAAGAATCAGTTCCGATTTTTCCGCAACAGACATTTCTCGCTGTGGAAACGCTTTCATCAAAGCTTCGTCGATGCTTTCCACCATGGCATTGAATCGTTCATTCCCAGGTTCTCCCTTTTTGGGCATCAGGACGCTGGGGAGTTGGTTGAGGATCAGGGCCGGAAGGTTATTGGCGGGCCATTGATTGGCCTTCAGGGTGTCACCAATCTCCTGGATGATAAAACGGGTTCCCTTGATGGATTGTCCCGAAGCGTTGGCCACCAAAATACGTTTGATCCTGGGATCCAATATCAAGGGTGCCGAGAGTTCAGAGAGTCCAGCCCGCAAATCGACGATCACCAGATCGACACGCAACGCCTTGCCCAAACGCGAGAGAATATCTCCCAAGAAGAAGGGATGGTGGGCCGTGCTAGCCACGAGATGTTCAGGGCGTATCTCCAGGGAGACGCTTTCTTCCAAGTTGCGAAAGCAGGGTAGGACAAACACATTGTCCAGACATTGATTGGAAACCCCTTGGATGGCCGTGGCCAAAGCATCTTGACCATCGGGGTCTGGGTCAGCGTGAAGCATAGTCAGCAGATCGGCCAAGGCAAAATCGGGATCTGGTTTTCTCCCCTCAAACAAAAAGCTGATGCCAGGGGCTTCAAAGTCGGCATCAATGAGCAGAATCTTTTTCTTGTGACCGGTATAGGCCAAAGTGGTTGCCAAAGCGCACAAGGTACGACCCACGCCCCCTTTGAAAGAGTGAAACGCCAACACCGGTGGCTGGTCTAAAGGAAATGGGTCTGGTTCGGGTGTCGATGTCCGCGAAAAATGCACCGTCCTTGGTGGTGAGAATCGTGGCTGGAACGGGGTATTACGCCATTCCGCCATCTCCTCTTCGTCCAGTTCTCTGACCTCGACGGGAAGGTGGGAAAGTGCCTCCCCATGGGCTTCCAGAAGGATGGACCGCCCATGTTCATCCTTCTGCCATCGTGGCCCAAAAATCCCCGACAGCCACGCCAGGATGGCATCGTGATCTACGCCGGGTGCCACCCCCATGAACAGGCGATCCCAAAAGGTCTGCGTATAAACCAGACCTTTCGGCGGTACTGCGGCGTCGGTTCCCCCTTCGCATGGCTGCGATACCTTCCAGAGCCTTCTGGCCACATCCACCCAGCTCAACAGTAGTTCGGATCCGTTCATAGTGTTTTCCTTCGAGTTGCGTCCAGGCATTCTCCAATTTGAAGTCAGAGCAGTTGCTGATAGGTATCATGGCGATCCGATTGTTAAATGATTATTCACGATGAATCATCGTTACCTGATACACCGAATGAACGATTCTTCCAAAGTATTTCCGGGATAATCGCTGCGGCAGGCGGCGGGTGACCCATCAAAACGGAGATGCCCCTGGTGCAAAATCGCCATCCGATCACACAACTCCTCGACATCCGCCAGCAGATGGGTGGAAAAAAATAACGTCCGTCCCTCCCCCTTGAGGGCCAACAGCCGCCGCTTGAGGAGAACCCTGGCCTTGGGATCCAACCCACTCATAGGTTCGTCCAACACCAAGAGTTCACGTCCACTTAAAAAAGCCCCGGCCAATCCCAATTTTTGCGTCATCCCCTTGGAATAAGAACGGACCGGCTGATCCAATGCGGCCACATCCAAATCCAGGGCGGTCAGGGTCTCAACAACCCGGTCCCAATCGAAAGGCTGCCGGTGCAATTGCGTGACATAGTGCAAAAATTCCCCCCCTTTGAGAAAATAGGGGGGGGTAAACCGTTCCGGCAAATACGCCAATCCCCCCCGCGCCCGAGTCTCGCGATGATCGATACCATGAATACAGATCCGCCCTCCATCCATGCGGATAAAATCCAATAACCCCTTGATCAGCGTCGTTTTCCCCTGACCGTTGGCCCCCACAAAAGCAAAAAACTCCCCCCGCCTCACCGAAAAACTCAACCCCTGCAATACCTCATGGCTGGAAAACCGCTTCCTGACCCCCTCAAACCTGAGACTATCCATATATAGGCCCACCTGGATGAATAGAACAACACCCCTAAAAAAAACCCCCGCCAAATCGGCGGGTTTTTTCCCTATCACGTACAAAACCGCAACAGACAGCGGCCATACATCAGAATTGGTAAACACCACCGCAATCGGTCACCTGACTGGTGATGGTCCATCTTTGGGGCCAAGTGGTATCCATATCCGGGGCTACCCCCGGCGTTTCCGCACCATTATCGGCACACAGATGCCCCACATTACCCGTCGTTTTTCCGATAAAACCATCACCGACCCGGAAACTCCCCGTCCCAGGCCGACCATCATCCACCTTCCGGTCCAACTCGGCAATGATCTCAACAGGGATCCCTTTGCCCGAATACAGTTCATTGGATCTGGCGTCATCGGCGACCTTAGAGAGACCCGTTTGCGCAGAACTGTAAGCCAAAATCATTGGCCCATTGAAAGCATTGATCAAACACGTATCGACCGGGCATGACCAGCTTGACTCGTCACCCCCGGAACCTTCCGTACCTGGGTCAAAACTGGTTCCAACAAAATTACCAGAGATGAAACCGGCACGCGACAGGTGCAACCAGGTCAGACCCAGTTCCTTGGCACGGTTCACCGCGTCTGGCACCCCTGTGGACGCGCTGTCATCAAAGCCGATACGGCTGTTCCCATCACCATTGGACAGGGGTGCGGTTTCCAACAAACCGGGAATATTGTCAAACGCCGCGCTATAATCCCCCGGTAATGCCCGATAGCGGTCGGAAAAGCCGAGAATGGCGGCCTTGACGGCGTTGCCCTGGTCAGCGACGTTATGGGCGCGGGCGTTGCGGATCATCTCCTGCCCCTTGAGGACCCCCCCCAGCAACAAACCGATGATCACCACGACGATGGCGATCTCAATCAGTGTAAAACCGTCGGCGTGCCGGTGTTTCTTCCCGTTTTGATCAAACATAGTACCCCTCCTCCGTGTCCAGGGACACCCCATGGATGCCGCCCCAATGATAAATCCGAAAACCACCCCTGCTGCCTTACCGCAATACAACCCCGTTCTCAATAACCTATGTATACTCAGGGTTCTTATTACCACACATCTTCTGGAAAAGATAGTATTGGCTAGCAGTCCAGGGAAACTTGCTTCCTTGGCGCAATCAGCGGCTTTCAGGGAATGAGCAGCGATTTCAAGGCGGGAAGAACCATCGCGATAATGATCAATGCCAACATCCACTGAATGACCGCCAAATCGGTACGAATGGGGGAAAGTTCTCTTTCCAGTTTGGCATCCAAATACTCTTTGGTCACAAGGTCGCCGCGCATTTTCTCAAAGACTTCCACCTGGGCATCGGCCATCATATCGACCTGCTTGTCAGGCATACCTGCCGCTCTTCGAGTCGGTTGGCATACTTGAGCGTGTCGAAAGTCATGGCAGTCATATCGAGATCTCCAATTCAATGCGAGGAATTGACAACGCTGGAAGAGTATCACAGATTTTTATGAGCATGTGGAAAAAAATGTTCCGATGATTCTTGTCTGTCTTCATTTTTCACTTACTTTTCGTCCCTTTTTCCCGTGCTTCCAGTTGTTCCAAACGCTCATTCAAAAAATGGACCTCCTGGGGGCTTCCCACCTGATGGCTGGCCAGCAGACCACCGATAAACAAACGGGCCTGTTCCAATTCCCCCATATCCTCCAGAATGGCTAGTTCCATCTGCTTGGCCCACGAAGGGATTGCAACGTCGGTCGCCCCCTCTAACCGAATCGCCCGGGCATATCGGAGAGCCAAGGGAAGGTCGTGCAGACGATGTTTGGCGATGATGGCCACATGCCCCAACCAACGCCATCGCCGATTGGGATCCCGATGAAACGCCTCAAAAACAAAATCGGAAAGAATTCTTTGGGAATCTTCCCGGTCAATGTCGGCATAAAAACGGCTGGCGGCCATCAACGGATACTGCGACCTGGGGTCCAAATCAAGCAACGCCTGGAGCCATTGGCGCAACCGCCATGGATCCAAATCCTTGAACGCCACACTCACACCCGATTGATAATCAAAAGCCTGAAGCCACAGCATGACCAGTTTATTCAATGCCACAGGATCGCCCAGAGAGAACAA
Source organism: Magnetococcales bacterium DCbin2 (assembly GCA_002753615.1). Taxonomy (GTDB): domain Bacteria; phylum Pseudomonadota; class Magnetococcia; order Magnetococcales; family UBA8363; genus UBA8363. The sequence continues at coordinate 1,111 of PEAO01000066.1, read as the reverse complement.
TGCCAACACCCCACGGCCTGGGGCCTGGGGAAGTTGATCCATCCGCGCCACAGGGCGGGGCGATAAACCATGAAACGCCAACTGCAAACTGAAACTCACCAACCCCAGCCACCAAACCACCCTAGGGACACAACGCCACGGACGATCCCGCCCCGCCAAAGATGTAAGAGCCAAAGCCATTAAAAATTTTTCCGGTATAAATCGATCAAGGCCGCCGCCGAAAGCAACGCCCAATAAATGCTCCCCTGGACCATCACAAAAAGCAAATCTCCCCATCCACCATCGCCATACACCAGCCAATCGCTCCGGGTGAACCGATCCAAAGCGGGCAAGACAAACGCCAAGCCATCGATGAATCGGTTCATCAACCAAACCGTAATGACCCCTTTGGGCATGATCGGCCCCTCCCCCACCCATTGCAGGATCGCCACCGTGCGTGCCAAAAGATAAACTGCCATCACCATGGAAAAAGCGGCGGGGACTTGATTGAAGGTCAACAGACACAACAGCGACAACGTGGTGACCAACAACAGTTCAAAAAAGAGCGATACCCCCCACAACATCCCCTGAAACACCGGGGCAAAAAACAGCGTCGTCCCCGCAAAAACAATCGCCACCATCAATGCGATGATGGAAAATCCCAAAAGACGCCCAAAAAAATAGCCCGCCCGCGGTATCGGGAGGGACAACACCAGATCCACCCCCTTGTCATGAAACTCCCGCACCTGGGCGGTCAAAACAAAAAGCACCATGACCAATACCCCACCGAGGCGCAAAAACAGTCCCAAAACCGCCGCCTGGATTTCCCGCACCTCCATGACCGCCAGCGACCCCGCAAACAAGGCCAAAGTCACACTCACCCCAAGCAGCACCAAGACCAACCCCGGTAACCGCGTCCGTACCCCCTCCAAAAGCGTCACTTTGGCAATCGCCAGGATCGTCCCCCAATAATTCTGCCGCCCCAGGGTAATCGCATTTGAATTTGGCATGTACAAATACCCGAAAATGATCAATTATTAAAAGAAAAAAGGGGTCTGGGGGATTGCCCCCAGGGTTTTGATTTTGACTTTTACGCGCCCTTATCCCGAAGCATTTTTCCCGTGCCTTTTCT
>PEAO01000065.1 GCA_002753615.1 Magnetococcales bacterium DCbin2 | reverse complement strand
GCAATCCCCCAGACCCCTTTTTTATTTTAATAATTTATCTTTTCCGAGGCATTTGGACGTGCCAATTTCAAATGCGATTGCTTTGCCATTCCTTCGCGGGAATATTGCACTCCAAGCCCCATGGTGATACCTTCTTTGGAGGGTTTGAGGGTTGCCTCCTGGCCAAAAGGGATCCATCTTTTTTCCGGCATTTCCCAGGGCGACCGTTCCATCCCGATTTTTCATGGTGTTTCCTAAGGCCTTCATGATACCGTAACGCGGTCAGGATGGATGCTTTAACTCTCTGCCGTAGGGCTTTTTTTCAAATTTTTCAAGGGGGAATTCAGATCGTGACCACGAAAGGAAAACCACGCAAACGCCTCCCATTCGTGGGCATGATGTTGCTGCTTGCCAGCGTGTGTGCCAGTAACGTCATGGCGGTTGAGGCTGCAAAAGAGGTCTATACCGTCCAATCCAAGGAAGTGAGTGATACCGTGACGTTGGGTGGAACGGTGGTCCCCTTCCGGGATGTGACGCTTTCTGCCCAACTCCCGGGGCGGGTTCGCAGTATCGCCGGGGTGGAAGGGGACTCTTTCAAGAAGGGGACGCTCCTGGTCGCCATCGAGGATTCTGACTTGCTGGCCAAAAGGGATTCCGCCTTTGCTGAACTGTCCAAAGCCCAGTCCATGTTCCGAAACAATAATGTCCAATTGACCCGGCAACTCCATTCCGGTTCTCCCATGGCCTCCGATAACATGGGTATGGGGATGCCCCGGATGTTTGATCGGGAGTTTACCCGACCTTTTTCATCCATGATGGGGATGGATAATCCGGGTCTGAGCGACTATGCACAAAACTATGCTCATAGCATCCAGGTACAACAGGCCCACATGTCCATCATCCAGGCGCAGTCTGCCATCAAGGAGATCGATGCCAAGTTGCGTGATGCCCGGTCTATGGCACCCTTTACCGGCATCATCACCGTCAAGCATGTGGAAAAGGGTGATACCGTCCAGCCGGGGATGCCCCTGGTCTCTTTTGCCGACCCCAGCCGTCTGAGGATCAAGGTCGATGTACCGGCCAGGATTGTCCCCGGCATCAAAAAGGGGATGACCGTACAGGCCAAACTGGATGTCAGCGACGCTTTGGTGGAAACGACGGTCGTACAGATTTATCCCATGGCCGATCCGCAACGCCATACGGTGACCATCAAGCTGGAATTGTCCGATCCGCCCAAGGGGATTGCCCTTTTGGGGATGTATGCCGAGGCACTGATACCCGATCTTACTTCGCAAACCAAATCTTTCCCCACGATTCCTCGCGCAGCGGTTATCTGGCGCGGCAGTTTGCCAGCGGTGCTAGCCATGGTGGAAAACGGAGAACCGGAACTTCGGATGATCCGCCTGGGTGGATTGGTCGGGAAAGATTATGTGACCGTCCTCTCTGGACTTCGGGATGGCGAGAAGATTGTCGCCAACAATCCCGCCTCCATGATGACGGGATGGGGCGACCGGGCCGAGGGGAGTGTCAAAGAGCTGACAGCGTTCTGATACCGTCGCGATCCCCGGGGGTTTTCATTGAAAAAAGTGGGCCTGTTGGGCGTGCTATCGACTTGGAGTTATCCTTAACATGCCGGAATACAACCTCCAAAGGGCACGGGTCCAGGAACAAGTGGTCGCCATTATTGCTACTGTTTTGGGTCTCCCTGGTTCTTCCGTCAGCCTGGAGTGGATGTTTGGCGATGTGCCGCAGTGGGATTCTCTCAAGCACGTCGCCATTATCACCCAGGTAGAAGAGCATTTTAACTTGGTTTTTGATGTCGATCAAATCACGGATCTGGAGAGTGTGGAAGATATCATCGATTTGGTCAAAGAGTGCCTGGGTCCTGCCTGACGAGTTTTCCGGCCAATAAAATATCCCTTCCAAAGTTTTCCAGAATCCGTTGGGAAGAGGTGATTGCGGGGGTCTGGTTTGATCTTTGAGTTCATTTCACCATGATTGGAAACACAATCGATGTCTTTTGGCCCATTTGATGTTGCGGCGTCGAAGAAACGCTGTCGGCAGATACGCCGTAGAATACTGGAAATGTCCCGTAACGTCGCCGCACTCCATGTGGGGGGTGCTTTTTCCTGCACGGAAACCCTGGATACCATCTACTATGGCTTGATGCGCAGGGGAGCGGATGGCGAATTTCAAGATAGTTTCATCCTTTCCAAGGGGCATGCCGCCATTGCTCTTTACGCCATTTTGGAGCAGTTGCGCATCCTCGATACCCATGATATCGAGACCTACTGCACGCCGCAGGGACGACTTGGTGCGCACCCGGACCGTGGATTACCTGGGATTGAGGCTTCGACAGGTTCCCTGGGTCATGGACTGGGTATGGCCAGTGGGATGGCGTTGCACGACAAGGTCTTCAATCAGGATCGTGTGACCTATGTGGTCATGAGCGACGGTGAACTTCAAGAGGGGTCGGTCTGGGAGATGGTTCTGCACGCCCCTGCCCTTGGATTGAACTCCCTGGTCGCCTTTGTTGATTATAACAATCTCCAATCATTGGCCTATACCTCCGATACCCATCCCAATTTCTACCCCATTACCCCCAAACTGGAGGCTTTCGGTTGGGAAGCGGTGGAGGTAGACGGCCACGATCAAAAGGCGGTCTTTGACGCTGTGACCTCGCGCTCTGGGAAGGCACCCTTTTTTGTGGTCTGCAAGACCATCAAGGGCAAGGGGGTCAGCTATATGGAAAACCAGCCGGTTTGGCACTTTCGTTCACCCAATGATGAAGAATTCCAGCAGGCGATGCAGGAATTGGCGGAAAAGGATTAAAGAAAACCATGAGAGACGCCTTTCCCCAAGTGCTGTATGAAATAACCAAAATTGTTCCGAAGGTTTTTTACGTTATTGCAGACACCCCCCCAGCAGCCAGCATGGCTCCCTTCCGCAGAGATTATCCTGAGCGATTCATCAATGTTGGTGTCTCCGAACAAAGCATGATTTCCTTGTGCGCGGGTTTGGCGATGCGCGGTTGCCGGCCGTTTGCCTTTGCCATCGCCCCATTCGCTGCTTTCCGCCCCTTTGAGCATATTCGTGTTGAATTATGCTACCAGAATCTTCCAGTGGTCTTGGTCGGTATGGGGGCAGGAGTGACCTACTCCATCCTGGGTGGCACCCATAATGCTATCGAAGACATTGCGGTGATGTCCGCCTTGCCCAACATGTCCATCATTGCCCCCTGCGATCCTGAAGAGTTGAAATCGGCGGTATGGGCGTGTATCCGGCATTTCGGTCCAATCTATTTGCGCTTGGGAAAGGCAGGTGAACGTAACCTGACAGCCGATGCGACGGGACCTTTCGAGTTTGGTAAAATTCGTTGTATCAAACCGGGTAGTGATGTTTGTATCCTGGGATACGGCCCCATTCTTTCGATGGCGTTTGATGCGGCTCGCCAGTATGAATCGGCGAATGGCGGAGCGGTTGCCATTTACTCTGCCCATACCCTCAAACCCCTGGATACGGCAGGAATCAAAACGCTGTTGGAACGTTATCGTCAGATCGTCGTTCTTGAAGAGCATTCATCGGTCAAGACTTTAGGAGGACAAGTCAAGGAAATTGCCTGGGATATCCACAGCGGTGCCGGAATCGCCACATGCAGCCTGAAGGATGAATTTATCCATCTTTATGGATCCAAAGACGACTTATTACGCGCCCATGGGATCACCGTGGAGGTTCTTCTTTCCAAGTTATCGACGGGTCGATGATTTGTTCACCTGAATCGGATGGAGGTTTTTAGTCAATGGGTAAGATGATCGACTTCATGGGGACGCTCCACACCAGTACAAAACGGGACTATACGGAGCGTGTCTGTAAACATGACAAGCCAGCTTTGGTTGAATTGGCAGCTCGATTTGACAAGGACTACTGGGATGGTGACCGCACCACGGGATATGGCGGGTACCGTTACATGCCAGGTCGCTGGACTCCCGTTGCCCAAGCACTGATTGCACATTATGGGCTGGATGAACATTCAAAGATTCTGGATATTGGTTGTGGGAAGGGTTTTCTTCTCTATGAGTTTTTGCAACTGTTACCCAAAGCTCAGATAGCGGGGATCGACATTTCCCAGTATGCCGTGGAACATGCCAAGGAAGAGGTCAAACCTTTTCTTCAAGTTGGTGTCGCAAGCGACCTCCCCTACCCCGATGACTCTTTCGATCTCGTTATTTCTCTGGGTACGCTCCACAACCTGACTAATTATGACCTGTACAAGGCATTGCAGGAAATCCAACGTGTCGGAAAGAAAAATAAATGGGTAATGCAGGAGTCTTACCGCAATGAGCGGGAAAAGGTTAACATGGTGAACTGGCAGTTAACGCAACGGACCTTCTTTCGGACTGACGAGTGGGAGTGGTTTTTCCAAATGGCCGGTTATACCGGGGACTACGGGTTTATTTTTTTCGAGTAAACCTGCACCGCTGGTATGTTCTCCATTGATAGAGGGAACCCACTGCCTTGGGCGTGACCATTCAGAATTCTCCCCCGAATCTTGGACGAATTATCAAAGATATCTCTCATAATGGTGAGTCGCTAAACGGTATCTTGGAAGGCGTTTTTCCATGGACATCCTTCTGACCGGGGGCAATGGCGTTCTTGGACGTGATCTGCTCCCTTACCTGACAGATGCGGGGCATTCTGTCGCTGCGGTCGTGCGTTCTTCCACTCCTGAATGTGCGGGGAATGCAACGCGCAAGGGGGTGTCGTGGATTACAGGAAACTTGGCCGATCCGAAAATTGGTTGTCTTTTACCGAAATCAATAGACGCCATTGTCCATTTTGCTTCCAGACCTATTGCTTCCTTAGATCAGTATGACAGGTTGATATACGACAACATTCTTGCGACTTGGCACTTAATCCGGTACGCAATCGACTGTGGTGTAAAAAAGTTTATCTATGCCTCTACCATTTCGGTTCACGGAACAGTTCTGACTGAGCGGTTGGATGAAAAAACCCCTATAATCAACCCATGTTTGTATGGTCTCACCAAGCATGGGGGAGAAAAATTCCTTTCGTCTGTAGCCTCGCAACTCCCTTCCATAGCACTTCGCCTGCCAGGTGTTCTGGGACCAAATTCCCATTCAAGAATTTGGCCCAGACGGGTTCTTTCTGATGCTTTAAGCAATGTAGATATTTCGATTTATAATCCAGATACTCTCTTTAATATTGCAATCCATATCGATGATCTTGGCCCATTTATTGTGCAATTACTTCAAAAGGAATGGCAAGGTGCCCATGCCATTCCTTTGGGTGCTGAATCCGATCTCTCAGTCAAAGAAACGGTTGAATATATAATCAAAAAAACAGGGTCGCAGTCAAAAATTATAGTTAAAGATAATAAACAAAAATCATTTTGGATTGCGCGTACTTTAGCAAGTGATATTTTTGGTTTCCGAAGTATGCCCATGAAAGTCATGCTGGATCGCATGATCGAAGAAATTGTTCATTAATTCATTTTTATTTTAAACATCAAATTTGGTAGGAACAGCATCAGCCCAAGACATATGACAAAATAAAGCAAGAATTTCCGTAGCCTTTCGCCTCAGGAAAGTGTTAAATTTAAATGTTGTTGGTCTGTATGTGCAAGAAATATCAACTCGATCTTTTTGGAACACGATGTGATTACCCTCCCTAAGCTGATTTCCCTGTATCGTCATATGGCACATATCCGTCTCGTTGAAGAGGGTATTGCAGATCGCTATGGCGAAGAGGGCCAGTTGATGCGCTGTCCCATTCACCTGTGCGTCGGCCAGGAAGCCATCGCAGTGGGGGTAAGCGCACACTTGCGACCGCAGGACGGTGTCTTTGGCACCCATCGTTCCCACGGTCATTACCTCGCGAAAGGCGGCAACCTCCCTGCCCTGCTTGCAGAGTTGTACGGGAAAGAGATCGGATGTTGCCAGGGGCGAGGCGGCTCCATGCATCTCATTGACCGAACTGCCGGATTCCTGGGAGCCGTACCCATCGTCAGTGCGACCATTCCTTTAGCGGTAGGTGCTGCCTGGGCGGGTCAACGCCTCGGTGATGGCAGCATTGCCGTTGTATTTTTCGGAGACGGGTGCTTCGAGGAGGGAGTCCTCCACGAAACCATGAATTTTGCCTCTCTGCGTAAGATTCCTATTCTTTTCGTGTGCGAAAACAATCGACTTTCCATCAATACCCTGCTGCAAGACCGTCAACCCGACCGACCCATCCATGGCATCGCGCAAGCCCACGGACTGGCTGTCTATCAGGCCGATGGCAACGATGTGGAAGCGGTTTGGGAAGTAGCCCTTCATGCAACCCAGCGTGCCAGAGCGGGTGAAGGTCCCAGTTTCTTAGAACTTTCCACCTACCGCACGCTGGAACACTGCGGTCCTGGCAACGACGATGCCGTAGGATATCGTCCCGTGGAAGAACTGGCCACTTGGCGTGATCGTTGTCCCTTGGAAATCACCTCGAAACGCCTGCAACAACAGGGTGTGTCCTTGGATGAAATTACCCAGATCGGCACCCAGCTCAAACAGGAGATTGATCAAGTCTTCATCCAAGTCAAAGCAGCACCTCTGCCCGAAAATACCCTGGGTGCCAACCTGTTTGCGCCATCACCATCCTGGCCGCTTGACGCTCCAGCCACGGAGTCAAAGCGGCATATCACCTTTTTCAATGCCATACGGGAAGCATCTTCCCTCGCTTTGGCTCAGGATCCCAATCTGTTTCTGATCGGTGAGGGGATTCCTTCAGATCCCGCAGGTGTTTTTGGCACCATAAAAGGGTTAAAACAAGAATTTGGGTCCGACCGGGTCATGGATATGCCCGTGGCCGAAAACGGCCTCACCGGAATTTGTATCGGTGCCGCCCTCCGGGGGGTTAAGCCCGTCATGGTCTATTATCGCATCGACTTTCTTTATTTGGCCATGGACCAACTCGCCAACGTCGCCGCCAAATGGCACTACCTATTCCACCAGCCGGTTCCCATCGTCGTCCGTGCCATCATTGGCCGCGGATGGGGTCAAGGACCGCAACATTCACAAAGTCTTCAAGCCATATTTGGGCACATACCTGGCCTCAAGGTGGTCATGCCGGTAACCGCTCAGGATGCCAAAGGGATGCTTTTGGCCGCCGTCGCCGACCCCAACCCAGTTTTGTTTCTCGAACACCGTTGGTTGCACAGCATCACCGGCGAAGTGCCTGAGGGTCTTTATTGTACAGCCCTTGATCGGGCGCGTCGGGTGCGAGCGGGTAAAGATGTCACCATCGCCGCATTTTCCCTCATGGTTCTGGAATCCATCAAAGCGGCAGAAATCCTAGCACAATTTGGCGTCGATTGCGAAGTAATCGACATGCGCTCGGTGCAACCATTGGATATAGAACCCGTCCTTGAATCCGTCACCAAAACGGGCCGCTTGTTAGTTGCAGATACTGGGTGGACTTCCTGCGGAATGGGTGCGGAGATCGTTGCCAGGGTGGTGGAGAGGGCCTTTACGCACTTGAAAGTAGCTCCCATACGCATCGGGCTGCCCGATTATCCCACCCCGACGGCACCCTCTTTGGCCTACGATTACTACCCCGATGCTGAAACAGTTGGACGTCAAGTCATCGCCCTACTGGACCCCGCCACACGACCACATCTGGATACCGTCGTCAGCCAATTACGCTGGCAAGGGAATAGAGACACCCCCAACCCGCAATTCAAAGGGCCATTTTAACTCTGAGTCGTGTCCACCGCCCAGATTGAACTTTCACCGAGGCCGATAAGACGCCATCACAAACATACAGTTTGAAGGAAAGTTCCAAGGTATTATTTTAGCTTATTTCCCGCAGGGCTTCATGCTCAAAGCAGCAGCTCTGGATGAAGTTCCAAAACATGCGCACCGATACGCCAAAGCGGTGGCTCGGGCATTTTATACCCCAGGATCTCCCAAAATTTTTCCTGCTGCTGCTCATACTTTGGCAGAGACACCCAACCCCCCCGGAATCGCTCCTCGACTTCAATGGCTGTCTTTATAATGAGTTCTGGCTCATTTTCTATAAGTCTTATTTGATGTCTTTCATAGTCTTCTGTTCGGGCGAAGGAATCTGCACCACAGTCCAGTATTTCTCGAAGAGTCATAAACCGATCCAAAGTTGTGCTAAAGTATCTCTTCGGACAGATAATGACGTTTCGAAACCCTCTCGTATTGGTCTCCGACAATAACGGAGCCGTATTGACCATGGCCACGGGTTTACACAATGTGGTGGCTAAACTGTAAGGCCCACTGTTCGTCCCAACAACAAAACAACACTTAGCAAAAAGAAACAAGTCCATAAAATCGGACCGGTGATAAAAAGCATAATCGACGATACGCTCATGGACTGCTTTCAACGGCTCTTTCGCCACCGCCCCCATTCTTAAGACGTAATAGCCTCGGCGAACCATTTCCTCCATAGCTGGAATATAATTATCGATATTGGAATCTCGGTAATTATGATAATTCCACCCCCCTGGACCGTGGGCATCGCCAAGGGTTTGATCGAGATAATGAGGATCCCGATTAAAAAAACAGACAAAGGAAGCACCCGCAGGAACGCCCATTTTTTCGAGTAATGAAGCCCCATATTCTTCTTCTTGCGAAGAAAAGGATACAGATGGAGGAGATTGGGAGAGAATGTCAAAGGTGTCCTCAGATTTTCCCCAGATTATCTCGTGATTCCTATAGCCGGGGAGCAATCTATTCGCATGGAACATAATTCCAAAGAAACTGGAGCATCGATATTTTCTTTTCACCTCCTCCCACGCACGCTGATTGCAGATGAATGGCTCAGGAAAACACAAATCAATGGATTGCTCTCTCAGCCCAGCCATTTTTTCGTTCCATCGGATCAAAGGGATCCCAGTAATAAACCCAATACGACTGGATTGCATTTTACCCAGACGTATTTTTTTCCAAGGGCGAAGCAACCGGATAAGAAGAACAGCGGGAACTGCAAGAATAATAATTATAATCTTAAATATTTTTCTAATTTTCTTCTTCATTTGAAAAATTCTAATCCTTGACAGAGATGTTGCAAAAAATATAAGCCCTGTTAGCCATATCCAGTGCAATCGAAAATATTAAAATACACCCCCGAAATCCAGCTAGATCCAGTCCACTGTCTCACCGAGTACGCACGAAAGTCCAGAAATATTCGTTATGACTCCCAATTCTCACCGCAACATATCAGCCGATCCTGTTTGATCCCCAGGTGACCTGAAAGAATCAGTGCCAACTGCGGCCCAGCGAATTAGAATAAAACATGTGAAAACAAGGATGCAAGGATCCCCCCACGCCACTGCCCACAGAAAAAAGTTACATCAGTCCAAGTCCTACATTGACATCCCGCCGTCCTTTACCAATAATAGGGGAATGAAAGCCCAGATGGCGGAATTGGTAGACGCGCTAGATTCAGGGTCTAGTGGCCTTACGGTCGTGGAAGTTCGAGTCTTCTTCTGGGCACCACCCCCCCTTTCATGCAACCACGCATTAAATACGCGACAGGTCTCATCCCCGCCGCCACCCCATCTGGGGAGCGTCCTACCGTGACCGAACCCCAGACAGATCCTTGGGTACCCGTGTTGGTTCCAACTCGGTTCTGTGAATCCGCTTCAGCTTGACCGCCCCTGTCCCCGAATGAAAAATAATCTTGCGCCCCCACGAACCACCCACATCCGAAGAAATCAATCGTAACTTCTCATCTCGGATGATTTCCCGAGCGGCTGCCACATTGCTCCGTCCAACCGACAAAGAAGAGACCTGTGGGGTACCGGGCAAACTGAACATCATCGCCCCACCAAACAGTTTGACCTCCAATTCCCCACTCTCAATCCCCATATGGCCAAACCAGGAAAGCATAAATCGCAGAGAACAGGAAACATATTCCCCCATCGACCGACACACTTTCAATCCTAAAGGGGGATGGTCACACTCCCGGAAAGGGAATATCCCATGAGACATCGCCCCCAATTGACGCCCCGGATGAAAAATGGCAACCGAAACACACGAACCCAAAACGGTATGAATTTCCACAGGCCGACTGCTCACATACAATTCCCCAGGGTCCAAATGGACAACAAAACCGCCTGATTCGTCGATGGCCATGGAAACAATCAACTCGGAACAATCGCGGGGACCATGGGAATGGATACGGTAAATACCGATCCCTCACCCACAACACTCTGCACGGTAATCTCCCCATGATGCGCATCGACTATCTTTTTGGCAATGGCAAGCCCCAATCCAATGCTTTTTTCTTGGCCAGTCGGTCGGGCACTCAGTTTTTGAAATGCACCGAACAAACACGCTTGGTCCTCCTCCGACAAACCCGGTCCCTGATCTTCTACCTGAAGCCAAATTTTAGTCTCGTCATGGCCCGTGCGAATCGTCACCTGTGTCCCTGCATTGGAAAATTTGATGGCATTGGAAATAAGATTATCAACAACCTGGGACATACGATCCTCATCAAATTGCGCCACACGCGGTTCCGACAGGTGAACATTGAAACGAATAGCCTTTTTCTCTGCCGCAAAACGGAACAATTCGATCCTGGATGGCAAAAATTCTTCAAAACTCCCCGACTGCCGATGAATCTCAAACGCACCGCTTTCGATCACGGAGACATCCAAAAGATCATTGACCAAATTACGCATTTGCAGTCCGACGTTGAGAATCGTTGTAATAAACCGGCGTCGTTCGTCCTCTGTCAACTCCAAATGGAGCAACATGTCCGACAACCCGCAGATGGAATGCAGTGGACTGCGCAAATCATGCGCAGCCATACCTAGAAATTTATTCTTCAAATCGTTCAATTCAACCAAACGCTCTCTTTGTCTGAGTAACTCCAAATGGATCCGTATTCGGGCCATCACGGCGTCGGCATTGAATGGTTTGCGGATAAAATCCACCGCCCCCATCTGCAACCCCCTGGTTTCATCACCTGGATTATCCATCCCGGTCACCATGATGATGGGAATTCCGGCAGAACTTTTCTCTTCCTGCAACTGACGGCATACCGCAAACCCGTCCAATTCCGGCATCATGATGTCGAGAAGGATCAGATCGGGTGGCGGATGAGACTTGGCCCTTTTCAACGCCTCAAAACCATTTTTTGCGACAATGACCCGGTATTCGCCACTTAAAAGTCCAACCATGACATCAAGATTTGTCTTCTCGTCATCAACAACAAGAATCCTGGGCAACGCATCAAACATTACGCACCTTCAGATGAACGATCCATCCTCTCAATGATTTGGACGATATCTTTGAGTGTTTCCCGAGCCGTTTCAAATTCATAATCATCAATTTGCCCTTCCATGGCATGAAACGCCTGCAAAACTTCGACATCGGTAAGAAATTCCCTGGCATCGGCGACAAGGTTCAAAGCTTCCGAATCACCTTCATCTAAAAGGGTATCGAGCCTCAACAAAACAGATTTCAGATGTTTGGCATCAAACGGTTGAGCAACGGAAGGGGACGAAGATTGAGATATTCTTGCCGACTCAATATTGGCAAGCAAAGGTTCCAAAGCGGTCATGACCCGGTCAACCTCTTGGGAAAACGGGGTCAAAAGCACTTCGATTCTTTCTGTAACGCCAAGTTTCAACACAGACTCCAAACGCTGAGAGGCCACATGCAACGACATGGCCCCAATCGTCCCCGCTGTCCCCTTGAACGTATGGGCCAATCGGTACGCCTCAGTCATGTCGTCAGCCTCCAATGCCGACCGAATCTTGCCCGCAATGTCGCGATAGCCACGGTAAATATTTTCCAGTACATTCAAATACAGCCGCCGCTTCCCACCGACATTTTGCAATCCCATCCGAACATCCACCCCGTCCAACGCCTCTGGAAGGGCAAAGGTATCCAGAATATCACGCGCAGAACCTCTGACTTCCGATAAGTCATCGGCCATTTCCTGAAGATCCTTGCCGGCGTACTTCCCAGACTGTATGAAACGGCACAAGGTTTCAAACAGGGTCGGTGGATGCACAGGTTTGCTGATGTGTTCATTCATCCCCGCCGCCAGACACTTGTCCCGATCACCCGTCATGGCGTTTGCCGTCATAGCAATAATGGGAAGATTCTGAAATTTTTCCATTTTCCGAATGGCACGACTTGCAGAATAACCATCCATGACCGGCATTTGAATATCCATAAGAACGGCGTCAAACGCCGTCTGTTGGACTGCCGCCACCGCCTCCTCACCGTTTTGGGCAATATGAACCAGCACCCCTTCATCTTCCATGAGTTCTTTGGCAACCTGCTGATTGATCTCGTTATCTTCAACCAGAAGGACACATGCACCCTTGAGAACCTTGCGATCATAGGATCGTCCCAAAGAGAGACCACCATGCGGCCATTGACGTTCGGGTTTATGTCCAAGGGCGGTGAGAACCGTCTCGAACATGACCGAAAGGTTCACTGGCTTGGTGAGAAACACATCGACCGGCGATTGCGCGGTTGCCAAGGCGATGCTTTCACGGGAATAGGCTGTTATCAAAACAATTTTTGGCTGTTTTGCCAGGGAAGAAAGCTTTCTGATCTCCTTAGCCGTTCTGATCCCGTCCAGTTTTTCCATTTTCCAGTCGAGGAAGGCCATTTCAAATGGGACCATCCCCGCGCCAGAGGCACGTTCCAATTCAAACAAAGCCTCCTCGCCCGAGGCGACCGCCGTAACCTTGAAAGAGAAGGATTCCAATGATTTTTGCAAAATTTCCCGAGCCACTGGATTATCATCGGCAACCAGAACTGGGAGACCGACAAAATCCTTCGAGGGGAGACGGAACCGGCGGCGGCTGGTATCTGTGCGCGCCAGGAGGGTCGTGAATTGGAATGTGGAACCCTGGCCAAGGGTACTGACAACCCATAGATTTCCACCCATCATCTCCACCAACCGCTTACAAATGGTCAATCCAAGACCGGTACCGCCAAATTTTCGGGTGGTAGAACTGTCGGCTTGAGAAAACGCCTTGAATAACCGCCCCATCTGATCCTCTGTCAACCCAACCCCGGTATCCTGGACCCTGAAATGGAGTTCAACGCGATAATCCTCGGAACTCATGAGGTGGATGGAAAGTACAATATTCCCTTTTTCCGTGAACTTGATGGCATTATTAGTCAGATTGATGAGAATCTGCCGCAAACGCAGGGGATCCCCGATCAGTTGCAGGGGTACCCCGGTATCGACATGAAAACTGATTTCCAGCCCCTTCTCCTCAGCCTTCAAGGAAACAATATTGGCGACATCGAGAAGGACGTTATCCAGATTGAACGGAATGGTTTCAATCGTCAGTTTTCCCGCTTCAATCTTTGAAAAATCAAGAATATCGTTCACAATGCCCAATAACGACTGCGCGGCATTATAAACCTTGCTAACATAATCCCTTTGCCGTTTGTCCAAGTTGGTTTTCAGGGCCAGATGAGACATGCCGATAATGGCATTCATAGGTGTGCGAATTTCATGACTCATATTGGCCAAAAAATCGCTTTTGGCCCGGTTGGCATTTTGCGCCACATCCCGGGCGACCTGGAGTTCCCGAGATTGATTGCGTAACAGATATTCCCGGGACACCGTATTGGTAATGTCCTGGATCATGATGCAGCAATAACGGACCCCCTCGTCATTGCGAATCGCCTTGACATGAATCATCTGATCCATTCTGGAGCCACCCTCGGTTTTTTCCGAAGCGGTGACCAACGGAAACGGCGTCGGGGTCAGACGGTGGGAAAGTACGGTGGGAAGCCCCGACCTGAAAGCATTATCGATGGCTTGGTGAATTCTAGTCTGCGCAAGCTCCCCAAACACATCAAAAAGCGCACGATTCAAAACCTCTTTCGATGACAAACCAGAAGCCTTCTGCATCCATTCGTTCCAAAACACAATGGTTTTGTCTGAGGCCAGGACAATAACCCCCACGGTACTGACTTCCAATACCTTAGCCAAAAGAGTGTTATCCAAATGCGACATGATTCCCAGGTATCTCTCAAAGGTTGGCGAGTATCAGTGCCAGTTCGCGTTTCAATGTCAACATGGCCGGTTTGGAAAATAAAAGCACAACAAAACCACTCAATGTATGCTGGGTGTTTTCCTCATCACTGGTTTTAAAATCCATCATCAAAACAAAGGCACGATCATTGTCTGTCGCTTGTTCAACAAGTTCATCCCCCTGTACCGCCACATGTGAAGTAATATCCAACAAAAACCGACTTGAACCACGCAAAAACTCTGCCTCTTCAAATTCAAATTCAAGGCGTAACATTTGGGTAAAGCTCTCCAGAAAAGCATTAAGAATGACGTTGCCAACATCCAGCAAGGTTTCCTGTTCCAGTTCCGCCAACACTTCCAAAGCCATATCCTCGCTCAACAGCGTGCGGACAAGTTCCAGACTTTCGCTCCCTGGAAATACCAGCAGGGCCGTACCCATCAATTCTCCCTTGAACGTTTGCCGAACCGCCACCAATTTTTCATCCTGCCCCGCAGACAACATCCGGGTGGCCTCCTCATAAGGGACCACCTTGAGTTTAGGAAGTTTCAACAACACTTCGTTATGAACCATCTGACTCAGAGAATCGGCGGCCATTCCCAGACCCAGGTTAAAAAATTCCTTGAGGGCGTCTTCTTCCAACTCACTCAGTAAGAACATTAATCAAAAGCCTTCCAATCATGCTGATTTTAAAGTAAAGATGCTTATTATCAAGCCACAGTCAGTCGGTGGATAGCATCCCGGATGTGAACCTTGAGGTCTGGAAGTTTGGACAGGTCGAGAAAGAGCATCACCTCTCCGGTAATTTCCCTGGTGAATGTTTTAAAATGGACATCCAATTGGAGTACCTTGTCCTGTAGATGCGTCGGGCGACGCGAATTCTCCCGCAACGTAATACCAAGACCATCACGACCACTGGAGGCCCTATTTTTCTCACGAGCGATGCCAATCAGAACGTCCGCCGTGCGATTCAGGTGGACTTCGGGCAGTTGAGAGTCCAACTCAGTTTCCATCATATCCGCCAGACTCGCAAGACATGCGTGCAAAATCAGGTTGCCCAACTCGGAAAGGATTTCCGCTTCATTGATTTCAGAACCGCTGAGATGTTCCGTGATAGCTTGACTACTGGCTTGCGGGACAAACAAAAAGGCATCCCCAGAAAGGGCCGAAGTATTCCTGGAATCCAGAAATGCCTGACGTATGGTATGCGCCGTGGTGCCAAAGCGCAGATGACACGCATCGATGGCAGGCCGTTTGGGTAAAACATTCAAAGAGGGGACAGTGACCAAGACCTCTTCGCCCAACAACTCACTCAAGACGGCTGACCCCATTCCCAGACCAATGTTGAACGCTTCGGTCAAAAGGTCCAGTTCCAACTCACTCAAAGAACTCAAACGCCACCTCCCGTGAAGAATCACCAGCGACACCCGTGGCCTGTGATGTGACCTAAGCCAATCCTTGCATGGCGGAAGTTATCTTTACCAAATCAATAGGTTTTCTTATAAAACCAATCCCCATGGATTGGGCACGCAACTGCATCCGTTCCTGAATATTGGCCGTGACCAGATAAATAGCCAAGCCAGGCTGTCTTTCCATCATTTTTTCGGCAAGATCAATCCCATTCATTCCCGGCATGTTAAAATCAATCAAAGCCAAGTGAAAAAAAACACCTTCAGATTTCTCCAAGGCATCCTGGGCATCCTTGGCCTCCAAGAGTTCCCAATCCTTGAACCCATCGGCAAAAAATTTGCGTATCATCATGCGGGCAAGACTGCTATCATCCACAATCAACGCCTTTTTCTTCTCCATCATCATTCTCCGGTCCGATGCACTTTAAAACTTTGATTGTTCAGAATTATCATGACTTTGGAACAAAGCCGGTACATTCAGTAAAAACGAAATACTCCCATCGGGCATGACGGCAGACCCCGCCAGAAGGGAAATGTGTGAGAAAATCCTGCTGATGGGTTTGATCAACAAGGAAGTATGTCCCAAAATGGCATCGACTTCCAAACCAAAAAGGTTTTCCTGCACCTGAAGGACAACGATATGCAAGGCAGAAGCCTGATGCATACGTTCGATCTCTCTGCGACTCGACCGCTTAGGTCCATCCCTCTTCACCAATCGTTGCAATGGGACCAATGGGATCAATCCCTCCCGAAATCGGACCATGGGTGCCTGCATTTTCCCTTCGACATTGGCTGTGACATCGTTGCCATAAAAGGAGACCAATTCGACAATATGGGTCTGGGGAAGCGCAAAAGTTTCGCCACCATCCTGTATCAGCAACGACGGTACGATGGCCATCGTTTGCGGGATGACGATCTGGAAAACCGAACCCATCCCCTGCGTACTGGCAATCGTGATGGTACCTCCGATTTTATCCAACGCCGCCTTGACCACATCCATACCGGTGCCTCGACCCGAGATCGTACTGACATGACTGGCCGTGGAAAAACCGGGGGCCATGATGAGTCTCACGATTTCCGAGTCCGTCATTTCGGAGGATTGTTCCAGGGTGACCAACTGCATCGTCAACGCCTTCTTCAGAACCATGGCGGGATCGATGCCACGGCCATCGTCGCTGATCTTCAGGAAGATTTGACCGTGTTTTTGTTCAGCACTCAAGGTGATCCGACCTATGGGAGATTTTCCATGACGGGTCCGTTCTTCGGAAAACTCAATACCATGATCCATGGCATTGCGGATCATGTGACCCAACAATTCGTTGATGACCGCCAAAACGTTGCGATCGATCTCGGTCTCTTCTCCCACCAAATCCAGGATCACCTTTTTGCCAATTTCCACCGATAAATCACGGACCAAACGGTGGTATTGATCCCAGATCTGTCCAATCGGTTGCAGTCGATATTTAATGACTTCGCTTTGCAACCATTGAATTTGCTTGCCGTGGAGTTCGATAACCTGTTCCACATGATGCGGATGGTGCGCAAGGACATACTTCAATTGATTGAACGAAGCCCCCAACTCACCCACTTGGTTCATCAAGGTATCCAAACGACTCAAGGATAAACGGATGGATTCCACGGTTGCAGGAGGGGCATACGGACCCTTGCCTGAGGGGACGGTCGAAGAAACGGCAGGTTTTGTTTTTGGTTGGGGTGACGACACGGGCACCGGCAGGGGATCATCTGAACATCTGGCCATAACGGGAGACTGGCATGTAGCGGGAAGATTGGCAAATCTTTCCAAGGTATCGAGAATCGTGGAAAAGTCTGTTTCACCTTCCGACCCCGAACGGGCGATAACATCCAGAGTTCGGCGTGCGCGATCTACCACACCCAGGAGGGAACTTCCTATTTCCTGAGTGAGGACCATATTATCCTCGCGCATTCGATCCAGGATAGTTTCCGCCTTGTGGGCTAACGCCTCCATGCGGGGAAACCCCATCATCCGGCAGTTGCCTTTGACGGTATGCATATCCCGAAAAACGGCGTTGATGCATTCATGGTCGGAAGGATGTGATTCCAGCGCGAGCAACCCTTTCTCGATACGCCCCAAAGCTTCTCGATTCTCCGAGAAAAACTCCTCCATCAGGGCTTTTTGGGTTTCGTCATCAAACATGGGGCAATAAATTCACCAACTAAAATTGAAGAAATCCCACGCAAATCACTCTGGGATGTTAGGGTTATTGACGGTTCACCGCAAGGGATGCCACGACAATGAAAACCCTTTGGGTCGCAGCAGAAACACACGAGCAGGAAATAATATTGGTATAACTATTGCATCACGGCTTGAAAAACCTAACCATTCACTCATTCCAGGTGACCCAATGGCGGCTTCTCCCATCAGCGTTCCCGACCTATCCGTTCCAACCCCTTTTGCCCGGGAAGGGCGACCACAGAGTATTAAAACCGATGGGAACAACCCATTTGCTCAGCATCTCGACCAGGCTTTAGAAGCGAGAAACATTCCAGCCACCGACACCTATGCCAATCATCCCAAGGTCAATCCATTCGTGGAATCGGTGATGATGGCTTTGCAACAGGCCAAGGATTTAAGGGCCATGACTTTGACACCCGACCGCAGCGGCGTCGATATCGCGGGATTGCAAAGCAATTGGTCCGCATCAGGCCCTTCCTCCCTAGAAGCCTATATTCAACAAGGAGGTCAGTCCGCCTCTGGCGTCCCTATCAAACCGCGTATCGCGGTCGAAGATATTATCCCCAGAACAGCGGAGAGTCGTCCTGGCGGTGGAAAATACGATGCAATCATTCAAAAAGCGTCAAAGCAATATGGGGTGGATGCCGATTTGATCCGTTCGGTGATTCAAGTGGAGAGCAGTTTCAATCCCAAAGCGGTATCAGCGGCGGGTGCCAAGGGGATGATGCAACTGATGCCAGGGACCGCCAAGGAACTTGGCGTCAAAAATCCTTTTGATGCCGAAGAGAACATCATGGGGGGGACCGCTTATCTAAGCCGACTATTGAATCGATATGACGGCAACGTCCGCTCCGCTTTAGCTGCATACAACTGGGGCATGGGTAACTTAGAAAAGAAACCCATGGCGGCCATGCCGGGCGAGACCCGTCACTACGTTTCCCGGATCATGGGGATGGTGGAAGGCGACACAACGGGGTAATCGCCGCCCCCAAATCATTTTTCCGGGGACGAATAAATCTTGAAATGGTTTGGGTTTAAGGGTGGGCCAGACATTGGGTCAGGTGGGTAACTAGGTTATCCATCAGGACAAACCACCCCTCCTGTGTATCGGGGGCATCGGCACCCAAAGGGTCTAAAACCCCCTTTCTGACCTTGCCATCGGCGATGATGGCGTCGATAAGGGCCGGTTCAAACTGCGGTTCGGCAAAAATACAAGCAGCCCCCGTCTCCCCAAGAGTGGCATGAATCTCCTGCAACCGCCGGGCAGAAATAGGACGTTCGGGATCGACGCTTAAAAAACCAACGCTCCTCAAACCAAAATAGTTCTCAAAGTAACGGTAGGCGTCGTGAAATACGATGAATGGCTTATCCTTGATGGGATCCAATCGCTTTTGCGCATCAGCGGCGAAGGTTTGAATTCTTTTTGCCAAATCCAAGGCATTCGTTCGATACTGAACAGCGTGGGATGGATCGTGTTGCGCTAGAGTCTTGCCAATAAATTCGGTCATGGCTAGGGCATTGTCTGGCCCCAACCAGATATGCATATCCCTGGCACCATGGTGATGGGCATCCGGCGCGGCGGCTCCAAGGCTCGTGTCTAGATGATTTTCCTTGGGATGATTCTCCTTGGCCCCCAGTTCCCGGTTCGCCAATAATGTGATGCCCGGGGCTTCATGCAACGCAATGGTCTTGGCATTTTTGGCCAACTGCTGCAAGGGTTTGACAAGAAAGGTTTCAAACTCATCGCCGACCCAAAAAATCAACTCTGCCTGACGCAGCAACCGCGCTTCCGAGGGACGCAGGGCGTGCGAATGGGGCGAAACCGATCCCGGTAACAGCAATTCGGGCCTCCCCACCCCCTGCATCACCCCCGATACCAGGGCGTAAAGTGGCTTGATCGTAACGACAACCTGGGGAGGAGCAGCCCTTGGGGATGCCGCCAGGGAAACCCAGGGAAACATCGCCAACAACACCATGGCAATCCCCCCAAAATGATATCGCATCGCCCGATGTATCCTTCGTTCCAACACAAATAAAATAGATAATGATTGGCAAGTGGAAGAATTAAATGATATATCATGATAATCATAACGTCAAGATCATGGTATCCGAGTAACAGGGCAATTGCATTTGGAATCCCTTGACATTAGGACGTATTAATGTTCGATAGCTTGAGATACACCCTAGAGAATTATTA
>PEAO01000157.1 GCA_002753615.1 Magnetococcales bacterium DCbin2 | reverse complement strand
TGGATCCGCTTCAGAAACGAGGGTACCTTCTCAACCTGCATCTCAACGACATAGGAGATGCCGCGATGATCTTTGCACTGCACATCCAGGATGGTGGATTTAAGATCCTTGATGCGGGGGGCCAGAAAAGGATCCAGAATGGTCAATGCGGCAATACGCCGGTCCCCCTCCAGTCCCAACAGGCTTTCCAGGAAAGAGATCAACACATCTTGGGCATCTTCACTGCCGAAGATCTTTTTGAAGGCAAAGTCGATACGGGGGTCGATAAATTTCATCGTGAGGTATCCGGCTGGTTTGGATCGGTATGATCAGCCCCTACGATACCACCACCATGAAGAAGAGGGGTAGTGCTTTTTCGGGTAGGCAAAAGGGGACGGCGGGTTCTCGTACCCACCGTCCCCTAGGGTGCCCACAGTCATCAGGTGTTTTTGACGATGTAACTTTGTTGCATGATGGACAGAACGTTGTTCACCAGCCAATAAAGGACTAGTCCCGAAGGAAACGTCAGAAAAAGAAAGGTAAAAATCAACGGCAAAAACATCATAATCTTGGCCTGAATCGGATCGGCAGGTGTCGGATTAAGTCTTTGTTGCAAAAACATGGAAATTCCCATCAAAACCGGCAACACATAATAAGGATCCATGGCCGAAAGATCCTGAATCCAAAGGAAAAAAGGTGCGTGCCGCATCTCCACCGATAAAAACAACACCTTGTACAAGGCAAAGAAAACCGGAATCTGCACCACAATGGGGAGACACCCCCCCAACGGATTCACCTTGTTGTCCTGATAAAGCTTCATCAACGCCGTGTTCATCCCCTGCTTGTCGTCTGAGTAACGTTTGCGTAACTCTTCGACCTGGGGTTGCAACTTTTTCATGGCGTTCATGGAACGATAGCTCTTGTTGGCCAAGGGATAGAAAATTCCCTTGATGATGACGGTCAACAAGATGATGGCCAAACCAAAATTGTGGAGAAAATCGTAAAAAATCAGCAACAATTCCACCAGGGGAACCGCCAGGAAATGAAACCATCCATAATCGATGGAACGTTCTAGGTCGTGGCCCACCTGCTCCAAAGTTTTGATCTCTTTGGGGCCGATATACAGGAGGAGAGATCGGGAAAACTGACTTTTTGGACCAATGGACTGCTTTTCGGAAACATTGCCAACACGAAAGGTCGGGTTATCGTAATCGAAGTAATACCGCGTTTTTTTGTTGTCGGTTGTGATGAATGCAGCGAGGAAATATTTGTCGGAAAAGCCAGCCCATCCCGTCGTCGCCGATTCGTGAACATCCTTTTCATGCAAATCCTGGTAAGGATGTTGAATGCGCGTCCCATCCAAAAATCCCATAGGCCCCTGGAAATCGGAAACGGCCATAGCATGGGAATCGATCACAGGTTCTACCCGGATGAAATGAGAAAAATGATTGACCCCGACAGGGCTGTCCGTGGTGTTGACGATACGATCCTCAACGGTAATCATATAGGTTTTCTCTTCGACGGTGATCAACTTTTCAAAGAGCAAACCCTGGCCATTATCCCAGAATAAATGAATGGCATGAGCGGGGGTGGAAGGGTCGGGTTTGGCCAAACTCCAGACGGTATTGCGGTCTGGGGTTTTGACTTGGTTACCCAAGAAACCCGATTCGTTAAAGAAAAGATTTCCCCCATGTCGATCAAAAAACTGGATCGGTTGACCACTGGGGAGGAGGTGGGTCAGATGTTTTAAAAAACGGACATCCGAGAAAGCAGCTCCCCGGAGTGTTATTTTGCCATCAACCAATTCCGTCTTGAATGGGACGAAAGGCTCGGAGGCATTGTCCTGTTGGTCGGAAACGGCCTGAGGCAGTGCTGGTTGATCCTCGGCGATGGGGACTGGCCGTTTGGCCATAGGTGTCCCAGCGTCCCCTGGACCGGCACTCGTTGCGGCGGGGGGGATTTGGCCTGCTTCCGGTTCTTTGCCTGGGGAGGGGCTTGTGGGATGATCCCCTTCGGCATTTTGACTGACGGTAACCTCAGGAGGTGGAAAATAAACCTCCATGACGGATTGATACGCAACCACCAACAAAAGAGAAAGTATGATGGCCAGGAGGGTTCTCTGGTCCATGAGGCAACCTGCGCTTAAAAAGGGTTATGGTACGGGATCCAATCCACCGGGATGGAATGGATGACAGCGAAAAATACGTTTTAAGGATAGCCAACCGCCGCGAAAAACACCATACCTGGAGATGGACACAATGGCATATTCCGAACAGGTTGGCAAAAAACGGCAAGATGGGGGCAAAACCGGCGATAGAAATAGTTGATAGAACCGGATGAAGCCGATAAAAATGATTTTCAAAGGCGTTCTCTGTTGGCGACGATTTGCAGGGCCGGTTGCCGTGGTAACAGGGCGTTTAAAACACTACCTAAAGTACGATCAAATAGCTCATGAGAGACTCGATTGGCCGCATTTCGGGCAATAATAACAATGTCCCAATGCTCAATGGCCCCGCTTTGCCAATGGCGGAAATATTCACGAAGCCACCGCTTGACCCGGTTTCTGATCACCGCCTGACCCACTTTTTTGCTGACAGTCACCCCAAGCCTGCAATGATCCAGGCCGTTCTTTCGGAAGAAAATCAAGAACAAAGGGGTGTGCACCTTTTTTCCACGATCCGTGACCAGTTTGAACTCACGACTTTTCAACAACCTTGCCGTTTGTGGAAAGGCAAAATTTCCAACGATGGCCAACGGGCCTTCAGAGGGTGTTTGAGGTCGGGTGTTCAAGCACGGTCAACCCTGTCCAGACTTTAAGACCACGGGCCTCAAGGCCACGATCCAGACATTGCCGTCACCTCAGGAATTCACAAGTGTCTTCCGCCCCTTGCAACGCCGCCGACTTAAGACTTGGCGTCCTGAACGGGTGGACATTTTCTTGCGAAAACCGTGAGTTCTTTTACGGCGAATGGTGCTGGGTTGAAAAGTTCTCTTCATTTTATTGCCTGATAAATAGAGAAATCCAAAAGAAAAGATCCCTTAAGCCAAGGGTACTGGATTATGGATAGCCCACCAAGGTAGAAAAATTCAGCGTCCAGGTCAAGTGTCGCAGGCGGTTTTTGAGCAGAAAAAACCTTTCCGTGTGTTTTTTCCAAGATGCCGACCATGGGGGAGGGGGTAAAAAGGGGGAAATCGGTGTACCATGAATGAATAGGGTCGGCATTACGAGATGGGAGGTGGATTGATGGAAGTCTATCACTGGGAAGCAAAGACCAAAGCCGGTGAGAAAAAAACCGGGGACATGGAGGGGGAGAATACTGGTGAGGTCTCCTCGGCCTTGCGCAAGCGGGGATTGACGGCCATCAAGGTTAAAAAATTGGTGACGAAAAAGCCTCTTTTCGGTAGTCCCAAAATTACAGATTTGGAAGTGGTGGTTTTTACCCGGCAGTTGGCCACGATGGTGGGGGCGGGGTTGCCGTTGGTTACCTGTTTTGAACTGTCATCCAACGGTGCGGAAAACCCTCAGGTTCGGGAAATTACCGCGCGAGTCAAAAAAGATATTGAATCGGGGGTCTCCTTGACTGAGGCCCTGATCAAAGAACCCAAAATGTTTGATGAATTATTCGTCAATTTGGTTTCGGCGGGGGAGCAATCGGGTATTTTGGAAGCGGTATTGGAAAGGCTTTCGGTCTACAAAGAGAAAGCGGCGGCATTGAAGGCCAAGGTTAAATCGGCCATGACCTACCCCATTGCGGTCATCTCCATTGCCTTCATCATTACCGGGGTTCTCATGATCTTTGTGGTCCCCACCTTTGCCGAATTGTTTAAATCTTTTGGTGCCGAACTTCCGGCCCCCACCCGGATTGTAATCGCCATCTCCGAATGGGCACAGGCCAATTGGTGGATTGTGGTGTTTCTGATCGGTGGTTCCCTGAAAGGTTTTTTTTATGCCTATAAAAATAATAAAAAATTCCAATATCAAGCGGATAAACTTTCTTTAAAATTGCCGGTATTTGGTATGATTTTGCGCAAATCGGCCATCGCTCGGTTTGCCAGAACCTTTGGTACCATGATTGCGGCGGGGACACCGATTTTGGAAAGCTTGGATAATGTTGCCAAAACCGCCGGCAACATGGTTGTGGAGGAGGTGATTTCCAATTCAAAAAAATCCATCTCCGAAGGTCGAACGTTGACGGAACCGTTGAGCGAAAGTGATATTTTCCCCGGCATGGTGGTTCAGATGATCAATATTGGCGAGTCAACGGGCAATCTTGAGGTGATGTTAAGTAAAATTGCCGATTTTTATGAAGCGGAAGTGGACCGGGCCGTTGATAATCTGACCGCCTTGTTGGAACCGATGATCCTTGTGATTTTGGGTGTATTGATCGGCGGATTGGTGGTGGCCATGTACATGCCGATCTTTCAAATGGGTGGCGTTGTGGGGTGAGGAAGCACCATGGAAAACCCGGTATTGATGGTTGCCTATCATTATCCGCCGGCACAGGCCAGTGGTACCCACAGGACCCTGGGATTTTCCCGGCACCTGTCTGACTTTGGTTGGAAGCCATTGGTGTTGTCTGCGCATCCCAGAGCCTATGAATGCTGTGATGCGGGGCAGGGGGGGAGCATCCCTTGTGATACTGTGGTACTGCGTCCATTCGCCTTGGATACCGCGCGCCATCTGTCTATCCGGGGGCGTTATGCCCGAATCCTTGCGATGCCGGATCGGTGGTCTTCGTGGCTCTTGGGGGCCATCCCCGCTGGGGTGTGGATGGTCCGTCGCTATCGGCCCAAGGTGATCTGGTCTACCTATCCCATCGCCACATCCTTGCTGATCGGCTGGTTTTTATCGCGTTGGTCGGGGTTGCCGTGGGTGGTGGATTTGCGTGATCCCATGGTGATTGGTCGGCATCCCGTGGATCCCAGGATTCGTAGGCTTTTTATCCGTTTGGAGGCGAGAATTTTAGAAAGCTGTGACCGTATCGTTGTGACGACACCGGGTCTCAAGGATTTATTGCAGCAAAGATATCCCAACTTGCCGCGCGAAAAATGGCAGATCATTGCCAATGGCTATGATGAGGATGTTTTCAACGATCCAGAAATCGTCCAGGCGATGGCATTTTCTTCCAAACAGCCCGTTGGGGATAAAATTCTTACCTTGCTGCATAGTGGTACTCTCTATACCGGGCGGGAAGAACGAAATCCAGCCGCTTTTTTGGATGCTTTGACCGATTTGAAAGCGTGTGGTTTGATCGGTAGTCCGCAGGATTGTCCCCGTGGCGGTATCCGAATCCAGGTGATTTTTCGAGCGACGGGTCATGATGCCCAGATCCATGCCATGATTCAATCGAGAAATTTGGGAGACATGGTACTCCTGAAACCAACGTTGCCTTATCGAGAGAGTTTATTGGAAATGGTTGCGATGGATGGCCTTTTACTCTTCCAGGGGGAAGCTTTTGATCGATTGATTCCGGCTAAATTATTTGAATATTTGCGTTCGGGGCGTCCCGTTTTTTCCCTGATCGGGGAGGGGGGGGATTCCAGAACAATCTTGGACCGTTGTCAGGTCTTTTATCATGCCCCTCTGGAGAATCGTGAAGCCATTGGTAAAAAACTGACGATCTTCCTTGAAGATATTGCGACCGGGCGGGTGGATGAAATCCAACGGGATTTGGTGCGCAGATATTCAAGGCGTGAGGGGGCAAAGGATTTGGCGACACTTTTGGATGATGTGTTGATGCTTCGGAAAAATTATTGAAAAAAAAAAGGGGTCTGGGGGATTGCCCCCAGGGTTTTGATTTTGTTTTTGCTTTTGCTTTTTACGCGCCCTTTCTCCCGAAGCATTTTTTTTCGCGCCTTTTGTTTTTGCGAAAAAAAATGCGCAGGCGCGCGCCTTAGCGTGATGTTTTTCGCGCCTTT
>PEAO01000064.1 GCA_002753615.1 Magnetococcales bacterium DCbin2 | reverse complement strand
GGGGCAATCCCCCAGACCCCTTTTTTCTTTCAATAATTTTCTAGGGGAAGGGCCGGGAGAAATTATCCCATTTTGGCCCTCCCCCACAGTTGGCGAGATATCACGCCTTGAAAAATGATACAGCCTCCATCAACGCATTGGATTGCTGTGACAAATCGTTGGCTGTCGCACTCATCTCTTCGGAAGCCCCTGCGTTTTGTTGAATTACCTGATCCAGTTGTTGGATGGCACTATTGATTTGTTCCGCCCCTTGATTTTGTTCGCGGGAACTTGCGGAGATTTCATTGACCAACGAGGCGGTCCTTTCAATATCTGGCACCAACCGCATCAACAGATCTCCTGCTTTTTCCGCAATCAAGACGCTGGAATTGGATAGATGGGTAATTTCTCCCGCTGCTGTTTGGCTCCGTTCCGCCAGTTTGCGCACCTCGGCGGCAACGACCGCAAAACCTTTTCCATGTTCGCCTGCGCGGGCGGCCTCAATGGCGGCATTCAATGCCAACAGGTTGGTCTGCCGCGCAATTTCTTCGATGATGGAGATTTTTCCTGCGATCTCTTTCATGGCGGTGACCGCCTCGGTGACCGCCTGACCACTCTCTTTGGCATCCTTGGCAGCTTTGCTGGAAATAGTCCCTGTCTGGATGGCATTTTCGGTATTTTGAGCGATATTGGAACTCATCTCTTCCATGGCAGAACTGGTTTGTTCAATATTGGCCGCCTGCCGTGTTGCCCCTTCGGCAATCTGCGCCGAGCTGGCGGACAGTTGTTCGCTGCCACTGGCAACACTTTGCGATGAGGTGGTAACCCTGTGGATGATTTCGGAGAGGGTTTTTGTCGCCGCATTCAACGCCATGCTGGCTTGTCCCACCTCATCTTTGGAGACCACATCGATTTGCGTGGAAAGATCGCCCTCGGCCAAGCGATTCAAGCCTTTGGAGATTCTTTCCACCGGCCTTTGTACAAAACGGGTGATGACCATGGTAAAAATCCCCCCGCCGAGTAACAAGGAGACCAGGATCAACCCAATGACCTGAGTGCTGGCCTCGGTTTTGGTTTTGCCCAGTTCATCCAGGGGGGCCGTTAACGTCAACACACCCACCTGATCGCCCACTTTCCAGTTTTCAAGGTCAAACCCAAAGACATCCTTGTCATCCCCAATGGGATTGGTTTGGGGGTTGCCGTGGCATATCAAACATCCTTGATCGGCCTTGATTTCTTTGGCGAAAATGAAGACGCCAGCGGAGGCATCCTCGATATGGAGTTCACCTTTGCCTTCTTGTTTCATCTGGTCCATGGCGCGGAGTTCTGCGGCAGTGGCTTGCGCGTTGGGATCCCGTGGACGGGTCCGTTTGGCGGCGCGAATGACAAAACCCGATCCTTTAGCCGCTATTTCGCCGGCTTTCAGCATGGCGATCACGGGGATCGTCGCATGGAGATTGGTGCTACGGGCACATTCCAGGCGGCTTTGCACCGAAGTCTCTTTACGGCATTTTTGTGCGTCCAGCCAGATCTCATCCTTGAAGAGTTTTTTACTCCAGTATTCGCCCATGGCCCGGCGGATGGAGTCACCCTGTTGGAGAATCGTTTGGGAGACAAGAACCTTTTCATGGTAAAAATCACTGACGACCCGGTTTAATAGAATGCCACCGGTGATGGTCATGGCAACGAGAAACACAACGGCAAATATACCAACAATTTTTTTTGAAAATCCAAGATTCAAAAACCAATTCATAGCCTATTCTCCAAAAAAAGACGAACTGGGATGACTGCACGTACCATTGTTAAGCAACCTTTTCGGAAGCATAGGCAAGGATAGCGAGGGTCTCCCCCTTCTCCTCTCTATAGTGAAAAATATAGATAAGTTCCCGCTTTAATGCCTGGGGAATGGGGCTACTGATAAAAGAACGAAAAACATGCATGGCAAAATAGGCGTTGATTCTGACGATAATGTCGCATTGATCGGATTCAGCAGGCCAAGCAACGCCTTTGGAAGGAATACCCGGGTACTGTACAGGGCGCAGTTTGGCAATCCATTTTGAAACAAATCCCGCCCATTTGTGCCGATCCGGGTTTTGATCAGGTTTGGGAAGATGGAAAGCAGAGAACTGCTTCAGCTCTCTCAGGGCTTGTCCGATGGCTTCCTCAGCGATATCTGGATGTAGCAGCAGCTCCTGACTCCAAGAGTCCCCTAGATTTTTCCTGACAAATTGTTCGAGGAAATCTTCCCATGTCTTTAAAAGGTGTTCCATCAGGGCCTTGAGTTTACGGTCATCATCAGAGTCAAATTCCACGGAACACCATAGACGTTAAAAGTTGTCCATTGCAAAAAAAAACCGCGCGTGAAACCCATGCGCGGCAGAATTTTTCCTGTTTCTTTGCAGTCAAAAGTCAAATCGCACAGGATCGGACCTGCTTGCATCTCGACTGGCAGAAGCCTGTCCTTGCTGAATAATTTCCTCCAAAGACGGGCCAGAGTTGGTCAATCTGGCGAAGATGAGGCGTCGGAATGTCTCGGTCTGGGCAAAAGACGCCATTCTTTCTCTCAAGCTTTGAGTATTATCGGTATTGTCCATCTTTTGAACTCCCTATGATTTGTCTAGTCCGTACCATCTGTATGGGAATGATACCGAGCAAAAATGCCTATCCAAAATCGCCATGCCTACTATCATGGGCAGACATCAGCAGTTTCTATGCCAACAACTACCGCGCACGACCGTCGCAGGGATACTCTTAGTCAAGATCCTTGCATGAAACGAGGGACACCCCCAACCTTATTCCAAGCACGAACACGGACAGGGAAGCACAAAACCATTCAACATGCGACAGTTTAATGTATTCCGCATCTGGTGGGGCGGTCAAGGGACGAAAGAGTTTTCTTTTCTCGTAAATCGTGACATGCCACGCATTATGCCTCGTTAACGCCTACCATTCAGGCACATAAAGGGACCGGTAACATATTTTAGCTGTTAGGTCAACAGTCTACAATGAGATTACGGATTTTGTTATCTGTTTAATCAAGCAACTCCAAAAACTTTTCCTGAACCGTCAGATTACGGCAACCGTCGGGTTCTACCACGATGACATCTTCGATGCGGACACCTCCCATGTCTGGGTAATAGAGTCCCGGTTCCACGGTGATGACCTGGCCTGTGGAAAGTTTTTGATCTTTTTGTCCGATTCGGGGGGCTTCATGAATTTCCAAGCCAAGGCCGTGACCGGTACCATGAAAAAATCCCCCTTGACGCCCATCCGGGAGTGTTCCAGTGATAAAACCGGCATCCGTCAAGGATTGGGCGACGGCATCGTGAACCATTTTGCCGCTCACGCCATCACGGATTAATGAAAAAGCGACCTCTTGCGCCTGGCGAACCGCTTCCCAAGCCTGACGGAGACGCTGAGGTGCCGGTCCCCGACAGACTGTCCGCGTCATGTCGCCCCAATAGCCGGTGGCATCGACCCGGGGAAAAACATCCAAAATAATGGGGGCATGGGCGGGGAGGGGACCATGCCCTTCTTCGTGGGGATCGGCCCCCTGGCTGCCGCCAGAGACAATGGTGTGG
Organism: Magnetococcales bacterium DCbin2; assembly: GCA_002753615.1. GTDB lineage: Bacteria > Pseudomonadota > Magnetococcia > Magnetococcales > UBA8363 > UBA8363. Next base: position 16,478 of record PEAO01000064.1, on the reverse strand, counting down.
CTGGGCATCGCCCCCGCACGCACCAGTTGGGCATTGATCTCACCGCGAACCCGTTCGCTGGTCAAAGGATCACCATCGTAGTGCAGAAAACCATGGGGATCGATGGTCGCCTGGCGGATCATCGCGATGCCAGCGTTCATGGCGCGGGCAGTAATGGCCAAGGCCGATGCAATGTGGCGAATTTCTTCGGATGATTTGATGGCCCGTTGTGGCCAGAAGGGGTCATCGACAGGCTCTAGGTCGATGCCCGCTTCCTTAAGCTTTAGCCCTAACCCCAAAGGAAACGACGCCGGAACTTGAACCTCATAAATCCCCGCCTGTTTGATGAAAAATGCGATGAGCGTCGCTTCATCAACGGTTCTATTGGGAAAAATGGCGGTATATTGGGTACGAATGTGCGCCCAATCGTGGACGTGATCGACCCGGGCACACCGTTTGGCGCGGTCAATTTCCAGAGAGGAGGTGAACAGATGAGTCTTTCCCCCGTTCGGTTCCTGAAGGAAAAGAAAGGGGTCGGGGGCAAAAAAACGGGTGGCATAAAATAAATCTGCCGAACTTTCAGAGGCGGCGTAAATCAGGCAGGCTCTCAAGGATTACACCATTTTTATGATTTGATTGACCAACTTTTCGATTCCCTCTCCTGCGGCACCGATGGAGGCGGCACACATGTAGGCCGCCGTGGTGACAATGTTGTTGGCGGAATCGATGACGATAGCGTCGGCGTTGCTTTGTTGGTGCCGGTTGCCCATCTTTTCGATGGCCTCGGCCACGCCGACATCCGTGCCGATGGTGAGTGTCGCCCCCTTGCCGGAAAGGACTCTGGAAAGTAATGCCGGTGCGATACACAAGGCTCCAATGGGTTTCTTGGCGGCGAACATCTCCAACAACAACCGGGAAACTTCCGGGTTTACGCGGGCGTTCGGGCCATCGAAGGCGACGCTGGAAAGATTCTTTGCGGCACCAAAACCACCGGGAAGGATGATGGCATCCAGGTCATCCGCCGTGACGGTGGCCATGTCGCGAATCTGACCGCGTGCAATACGGGCCGACTCCACCAAAACATTGCGGGTTTCGTTGGTCACTTCGCCAGTCAGATGGTTGATGACATGGTGTTGGGGAATATTGGGGGCCATGGCGATTATATGGGCTGAGGCACGGTCCAAAAAATAAAGCGTCAAGGTGGCCTCGTGAATCTCCGCGCCGTCGTAGACGCCACACCCCGATAACAAGACACCAATCCGTTTATCAGCCATTTCTGGTCTCTTTGGACGCGATGATTCTATTTAAGATTGGCGTTGGGAATGCCAAAAAAATTGCGGAACTTAACGCCGGTTTTCCTTTTCGTCACCTTGAAATAATTCTCGGTATAGCCATGGCTATGGCCACGGACGACCGCCTTATAGACGACCCATCCCAGAAATCCAAGGGGAATCAGGTTCAACACTTCCATGGTACGGGCCTCTGACAGGTTATTCGACGCAACCGTTCACTCCCCCACATTAAAATTATTAAAAGAAAAAAGGGGTCTGGGGGATTGCCCCCAGGGTTTTGATTTTAAATCAAAAGCTCCCATTTTCTGCTTTTGAATCTGTTTTTGATTTTAAACCGAAAGCCTTAAGCTGGAAACCTTTTTGATTCAATTCAAAAACAAGGTCAAAAGCAAAACATGGAAACCTTTTTATTTAAGTTCAAAAGCAAAAGCAAAACCCTGGGGGCAATCCCCCAGACCCCTTTTTTCTTTTAATAATTTTCTAGGGGGTGAACGGGTCTGTTCGACTGTGAAAAACGGAACTACCCTGGTCAGGCAGGATAATCACCTCATTCCCCAAATGCAACAGTGGACGTGGAATCGTCCAAAAAAACAGGGGGAAGGATGATTCCTTCCCCCTGGGAATGGAGGGGTGTTCCCCCCGGTATCTGAGGAAATTACATCCCCATGCCACCCATACCACCCATGCCGTCCATACCACCGCCACCACCGCCAGCGGGAGCGTCTTTCTTAGGCAATTCGGCAACCATCGCTTCGGTGGTGATCATCAGTCCAGCGACGGAAGCAGCCGCCTGGAGCGCACTGCGGACAACCTTGGCGGGGTCGATGACGCCACGGACCACCAAATCGGTGTACTCATCCTTGGAGGCGTCAAAGCCAAAGGTGTCAGAACCCGATTCCATGATTTTATTGACCACGACGGAACCTTCGGCCCCGGCGTTTTCCGCAATGATGCGCATCGGTTCTTCCAGGGCGCGGCGGACAATATTGATCCCCACCCGTTGGTCTTCATTGGCAACCTTGAGACCTTCCAATCCCTTGCGGGCACGCAACAAGGCCACACCACCGCCAGGGACAATCCCTTCTTCCACCGCAGCGCGGGTCGCGTGCAAGGCATCGTCCACCCGATCCTTACGCTCTTTCACTTCCACTTCCGTGGCACCGCCCACCTTGATGACGGCAACACCGCCAGCCAATTTGGCCAGACGCTCTTGGAGCTTTTCCTTGTCATAATCGGACGTGGTTTCTTCGATCTGGACGCGGATCTGGTTGACGCGGGCAGAAATCTGCGTTTTCTGACCAGCCCCATCGATGATGGTGGTTTCATCCTTGGTGATGACCACGGAACGGGCACGGCCCAGCATGTCGATGGTGACATTCTCAAGCTTGACCCCCAAATCTTCGGAAGCCACCGTGCCGCCGGTCAGGATGGCGATATCTTCCAACATCGCCTTGCGACGATCACCAAATCCGGGTGCTTTGACGGCGCAAACCTTGAGACCACCGCGCAATTTGTTGACAACCAAGGTCGCCAAGGCATCCCCTTCCACATCTTCGGCGATGATCAGAAGCGGCTTGGCCGACTGCACGACACTCTCAAGAATGGGGAGAATCTGTTGCAGATTGCTGACCTTCTTTTCCACCAACAAAATGGCGGGATTGTCCATGTCAACGGTCATTTTTTCAGCATTGGTGACAAAATACGGGGAGAGGTAGCCGCGATCAAACTGCATCCCTTCCACCACGTCCAGGGTGGTCTCCAAACCTTTGGCCTCTTCGACGGTGATCACCCCTTCTTTACCAACCTTATCCATCGCTTCGGCGATCATACGACCGACTTCAGGATCGGAGTTGGCGGAAATGGCACCCACCTGCGAAATTTCCGCAGAGCTGGTCACTTCCTTGGAACTCTTACGCAAAGCACCGATCACCTCTTCCACGGCGGAATCGATACCACGCTTGAGATCCATGGGATTCATCCCGGCGGCCACCGCTTTCAACCCTTCGCGGATCAGGCATTGGGCCAATACGGTCGCGGTGGTGGTGCCATCACCGGCGACATCGGAGGTCTTCGAAGCGACCTCCTTGAGCATTTGGGCACCCATGTTTTCAAACTTATCTTCAAGCTCAATCTCTTTGGCGACGCTGACGCCATCTTTGGTCACGCGGGGGGCACCCCAAGACTTGTCAAGGACCACGTTACGCCCTTTGGGACCCAAGGTCACCTTGACGGCGTTGGCCAGGATATTCACCCCATTGAGCATCTTGCCACGGGCGTTTTCACTGAATCGGACTTCTTTAGCTGCCATGTGTCGTTACCTTTTTCGTTTCGTTGATAGGTCCAAGAAAACCCGGATGGAACCAGAAAGCTTATTCGACGATGCCCATGACATCGGATTCCCGCATGATCAACAACTCTTGACCATCCAGTTTCACCTCGGTCCCCGCATACTTGGCAAAAAGAACCCGGTCGCCCGCTTTGACTTCCATGGGGCGCAATTTTCCCTCATCATTGATAGCCCCTTTGCCTACGGCGATCACTTCGCCCTGAATGGGCTTTTCCTTGGCAGTGTCGGGGATAATGATACCGCCGGCGGTTTTTTGATCTTGTTCAAGCCGTTTGACCACAATCCGGTCATGCAATGGACGAAATTTTGTATTCATCTCCTGATTGAACCTCCAGTTTTATCTTAACAATGTGGGTGCCTGTGCGGGAAAAAAACACCCTTCTTGAAAAATTGGCACTCTCCCCGCTCGAGTGCTAAATGTAGGCATTAACGGCCAACTGTCAAGGCATGGTCGCTCATTTTTCTGAAAAAATATTTTTTATAAGACAAAAAAAGGTTCGATGGTCTTGCGGATTCTTCCGGCGACTTCGGGGGCAAAAGAGACGGTGATCTGAATCTGTTCGTCGAGATCCTGACGTGCGATGACCTGTCCTTCGCGGCAGATGCGTGCCAGGAGGGCACCATCCGTGGCGGGGATGCGCAACTCAAACAATTGCGCTTTGACGCTGGCCATTTCCTGGAGGGTTTGCAGGAGTTCGGCAACACCTTGTCCTGTTTTTGCCGAAATGACAAGGCTTTGAGATCGCGCCGAAAATCGGGCGATAGTCGCTTGGTTTTCAACGCTGATCTGGTCACATTTATTATAGAGGGTCAGCATCGGTTTTTGATTGGCACCGAGTTCTTCAAGCACCTCCAGGACGACCCGATGTTGCTCGGCGGATTCGCTATCGGCAAGATCGACGACGTGGAGCAGCAGGTCGGCTTCGAGAACCTCTTCGAGGGTGGCGCGGAAGGCGGCGATGAGTTGGTGCGGCAGATCGCGGATAAACCCGACGGTATCGCTGAGGATGATCCGTTGACCATTGGGGAGGGTTAGTCCGCGCATGGTGGGATCCAGGGTTGCAAACAGTTGGTCTGCTTCGTAGACCTTGGCTTCGGTCAGGCGGTTGAACAGGGTCGATTTTCCGGCGTTGGTATATCCCACGAGGGAAACGGTAAAATAGGGGACATCGCGCCGGGCATGTCGGTGGAGGGAACGGGTCCGTTCGACCTGGAGGAGTTGTTTTTTAAGACGGTGGATCTGGTCTCGAATCAGACGGCGGTCCACTTCGATTTGAGTTTCACCGGGGCCGCCGCGCAGTCCGACGCCGCCGCGCTGACGTTCCAGATGGCTCCAGGTGCGTACCAGTCGGGATTGTTGATAGAGCAAAAGGGCCAAGTTGACTTGCAGGTTCCCTTCGCGGGTACGGGCACGGGAGGCAAATATCTCCAAGATCAGCCCGGTACGGTCCACGACTTTGACTTCCAGGTTTTTTTCAAGATTACGTTGCTGGACGGGGGTGAGGGGATGGTTAAAGACAACGACCTCGATCTCCAGGCTTTCGACATCTCCCTTGAGGTTGGCCACTTGACCTTTTCCCAGATAGGTCGCGGGATGGATGCGCCCGACGGCGACGATCCGATTTCCTTTCCCCAGGAGAGCGGCACTTTCCACTAAGTGTTCAAGTTCGACGAGATCCCTTTCGGCTTGGTCTCGTCCCCCGGAACGGGTGAAGGTTTGCACGAGAAGGGCGCTGACGGCTTCGGGTTTTGAGAGATTAGAAATGTTATTCGTCACCTTGACCGTAATCGATGTTGCGCGACGGCATCACGGTGGAAATGGCATGTTTAAAAACCAGTTGCGTCACACTGTTTTTCAACAACAGGCAATAGTTATCGAAAGAGGTGACGACCCCTTGCAGTTTGATGCCGTTGATCAGAAAGACGGTGACGGGGACTTTTTCCTTGCGCAACGCATTCAGAAACGGATCCTGGACACTGTGTATGGACTGACCCGCCATGGTAAACCCCTCCCTTGATATTCTTGATGATTTGGAAGTTTTGGCGATGTTGTTTTATTTTTCCAGACTTGCACACCAAAATTCCCGCGCCCCCCAGCATAAGGACAGGGGGACCTCTTGGCAAGCGCAATCTTCCAGTGATCCTGCGAAAAATGACCGTTCTGGTATCTGGCAAGGTGGTAGAAACTCGGGGGCCATCGTCAATAGCCCTGGAATAAAAAATCCAGTGCAGCGGTGATTTGGTCCTGCGCTTGCGTCAGAGAGGTGACTGGCGACTTCAGTATGCGCTGGGGGACTGCACCCATCTTGGGCGTTTCGAGCAGGAACTTTTCACCTTGGATGGTCAATAGCGGCGTCAGTCGGGTCGATAATTTGACCTCTGGAAAGTGCTTGAGACTGCGTAGCGGAATCACCATCCGGCTGTCTAGGCCATCAAGCAAATCACTTTGCACATCCAGCAAGTAGGGGGTGGTGGTGGCGTGACTGCCGGGGTTGGGGTAGACGTCAAAACGTGCCATCAGAAGCTTTTCCATTCGTCCAGCGGCAGCCCTTCAGCCTCGATGGTGGCATTGTAAGCGGCAATGAAGTCGGCGTGATCCTCGCGCCACTTGTGTTCCTGTTCCCGTAGCACAACTTCACGCAGATGGTTATCGCAGACCCGCGAAATGTTGATTCCGAGGCTTTTAGCGGCCTCCAGTACATCGTTGCTCAGGCTCAGATTGGTGGCGTGTTTACCGGACACGCCAGTACGCCCACGTCGGGCAGTTTGCGTAGCTGACATCGCGACCTCCATGCGCATGTAAATATACACACATATTAACTCGCATTCTTTCTTGAGTCTACGTCTGATTCCAAGAAAATTCCTATCAACGCATCTTGTTTTTTGCCTTCTTTTTTTTCTTGTTCTTTGACGAAATTGCTGATTTTGTGGGAAATTCCGGTAATTCGGATTGGATTGCGGAGGCGGGGATGGAAACGTCCAGTCGGGATTGCAGGGCTTGGGTCAGTTCCTGCTCGCGGCTTAATGAGGCCCGTAACTGCTGACTCAGGAGGTCTGATTGCAGTTGTTTATAGCCTAATTGATGAAACGCGGTATGCAGTAATTCGGAGACCGTGATCGGCTGATCCACGGGGTGGTTGGTTTCCGATAAAAACTGTTCCAACGCCTCCGCCGCAATGCCGATGACCCAGGCAGCGTCGGCAACCCCTAACGCAGGCAGTTCATTCAGTTTGGAGTGAAATTTTTTATTCATGGTCGGCCCTTAATCCATCGTTCAACCACCGCCGGACAGGATGCGCGAGGCTTGATCCAGAACCGAATCGGGCATACGTCGATTCGCCTTGCGGGTCTCCCGTTTGATCTTGTCATAGATCTCCTCCCGATGTACCTGGACATCTCGCGGTGCCTCAATCCCAATGCGAACCTGATTCCCCTTGATTCCCAACAAGGTAATCTTGATCTCGTCGCCGATGTTCAGGCTTTCACCAATTCTCCGTGTTAAAATTAACATGGTCAAATCCCCGCATCACGCTAAGTGAAAGATGAAAAACCGTGGCAGGATGGTGTATCGCCATCCCAAGTGGATCTCAGTGGGCCTTGCGCTTTAAGGGGGTGATGCGGGTCAAAGTCGGCTTGCGAGCGGTTAGAACCAATCCATTGTTTCACAAGCGTTCAGGCCACATCCTGTGCCCCGTCTCAAAGGTGGAAAACAGTGCCACAATACGTCTTGAAACACCTACAACTGTTTGGATATCAGGTGAAACCGCGATGCCGAGGCATGACGGTTCCCTTTGCGGTTGTACGAGGCAACCGGTCCTTGGGTACTCTCCTTCAAGGCACGCAACATCGATTCCGTCGCAGAGAGTACCCCGGTAAAAGCCGCCTGGTTGTGCCGGTTGATACGGTCTGCCTTGGCAATCTCTTCCGTCAGTTGCCCGCGCAGGGCAATAAGGCCGGTATTGCCCCCCAACGCCTCATCCAACGACTTTAAGTTGAGCCGTTCCCCAGCAAGACCCAAGCGTGCCCCAAGCTGGCGGGTCATCTTTTGCCGAAGTTGATCATGGGCATGAATCTCCTCCAGGGTGTGTCCAATGTGCGTCGCAAGCTCTTCCAACCGTTCAGGATTGCGTTGATTGAGTGCCTCCCTCTCCTGTTCCAGCAGACGCGAAAGAGTCCGGTATAACGTCACCATGGGGGTCGCCAATTCAATCAGCTTGCCCACTTCGGTTTTGATGATCTGGGCAACATCGGGTTGGGAGGTGGCCATGGGGGCGTTACATCACCTTTCTGCGTTCCATCAACACATGGCGTAAAATTTTATCGGCGACCGCCACGCTGTCAACTTGGTAGTTTCCATTGGCAATGGCTTCCCGAATGGGGGCAACTTTTGCCGTGCGAACATCGGGTGAGGCATGGGCCACTTCATCGGCCAGATTGATGGTGCGCGATATGTTGGAGACCGAAACATCATCCCGCCGCGTGGGTGAACTGGAACGGGCAGTCGGTCTCCCCCCCGTACTGCCAGAAACCCGTCGCCCGGTGATGCGGGTGAGCCGGTTGCTATCGGTGCTTTTGATTTTTGTGACCATGGAATTCCCTCGTCTCTTGCCCCATGCCGGGGTCAATTTTATGGGGTTGCCAATGTTTCAACCGTCAAAAGTTTGCTGAAAAACTGGCTTCTTGGTGCCGATGATGCCCTTGACCCACGATTCATGATCATTTCGATGCACTTTTCGGTCCAAACCCTGTCGCTTGCATGGCATTCGTTTCAGACTGCAACTTTACCAGACCCTTCTGGGCGGCATCAACCGTTTGATCTGACGGGACGACAGGTTGCGTGGACTGGATCTGATAGCGTTTGACGAGTTGCTTGAATATCATGTCTCCCAATCCGATCCCAGAACCGGCCTCTCCTTTTCCGCCCCGACGGCTCATCGCGGTTGCATACTCGGTGTCCAACATATCGCGGAATATCTTCTCACCTTGGCTCTCACGGATCAACCCTTCCCCGCTTTCATCCTTGGGAATGGTTTTACGCATGGCCGAGAGCATCTGCTTGACGAACAACGCTTCAAAGTCGGCGGCGGCCCCACGCAGACGCTGTTCATCATGGGGCGTCAGCGTCGTCTGCCGGGGTTTATTGACGGGCGGTAACTTGGGATCAAGACCGACAGCTTGGCTCATAAGATCTCCAACTCCGCCTGCAACGCCCCAGCCGCTTTGATCGATTGCAGGATGGTGATTAAATCACGAGGGGTGACGCCAATCTTGTTCAGATTGCGTACCAAGTCTCCCAAAGTAACCCCTTGCTTCATCTGGATGACACGGGCATCGGACTCGGTTTGTTGAATATCGGTGTTGGGGACCACCGCCGTCTCGCCATCGCTCAACGGTCCGGGCTGACTGACTGTGGGATTTTCAGTGACCTTGATACTCAGGTTGCCATGGGCCAGGGCGACCGTGGAGACGCGCACATTCTCTCCCATGACGATGGTTCCGGTCCGTTCATTGACGACGACCTTGGCCGGTTGATCGGGGTCAACCTGAAGATTTTCCATGCGGGAGATCAAAGAGACCAGTTTCCCCTGGTAGGGGGCGGGAATCGTCAGATGGATGGTCCCCGAATCCAAAGCACTGGCCGCCGTACCGCCCAACAATTCATTGATGCTGCCAACGACGCGATTCGCCGTGGTAAAGTCTGGATTTTTCAGCGATAACTGGAGCGTATTTTCCTTATTTAACGCAAAGGGTATCTCCCGTTCGATGATGGCCCCTCCGCTGATGCGGGCGACCGTCGTATGATTTTTCTGCTGCGTCTGGTTGGCTCCGCCCGCAAACGATCCGCCCAAGATCACACCGCCTTGCGCCACCGCATAGACCCGTCCATCCGCACCCTTGAGGGGGGTCATGATGAGGGTTCCTCCCTGGAGCGATTTGGCGTCGCCCACCGATGATAAGGTGGCATCCAGCCGCGATCCCTGACGGGCAAACGGTGGCATGGTGGCGGTCACCATGACCGAGGCGACGTTGGCCATCCTGGCCGCCTCCTCCATGGAAATCCCCAGCCGTTCCAGCATGACCCGTAAGGATTGGTTGGTGAAAACGGCACTGCTATCACCAGTACCACCCAAACCGACCACCAAGCCAAAACCGGTCAAGGGATTGTCCCGGACCCCTTCGATGTCCACGACATCCTTGAGGCGTGCCGCCTCGGCGGTCCCGATGGCAACCATCGGTGTCAGCAGCAGGAAAAATAATGACAAGGCGATACGTATTTTCATAGGGATCACAACAGACTGAGGGTAGACAGGGTGCGGAAGAAAATATTGGGCCGCTGAATGTCCGATTGGTCCCCTTCGCCGGAATATTCAATACGGGCGTCGGCGATCATATCGGAATTGATGGAATTCTTGTTATCGATATCCTCCGGGCGGACAACCCCCGCAATGATGATGACTTGATTTTCATTATCCATCGTAATATCCCGCCGCCCCTCGATGCGCAGGTTACCATTGCTGAGGACTTCGGTCACCAGACAGGAAATGGTCGCTGTCAACTTGGCGGCCCGTTCATTGCTGCCATCGGCATTGCTTTCCGCAGCCCCAGTGGCCTGGGTCAGGGCGTTGAGGGAAACCCCCTTGGTGGGATCAATTTTCAACAGGGTGTCCAGATTGGGGCTGGTGATCCCAAAGCCGGTGGTACTATCCTTTTTGAGTTCTGATTTGGCCTTGCTGGTGGAGGTGGCACTTTCCAAAATCCGAACTTTGACGATATCACCCACATAGCGGGCCTTGTTGTCTTCAAACATGGAATTCCGACGCGAGGTTTGCCAGATGGATCCCTTGTTGGGGGCAAAGACTTCGGGAGGGGTCGGTTGCACGATGGCTACCGGCTCGGCAGGCCGTTGCGAGGCCCGCGTCATGCCGCAACCACTCAGGGGAACGGTCAGCACCAATGCCATGCCGATGGTCAATCTGGAATGTCTCATGTGGATTCCTCCCTGTTGCTTTACCATGTCCCCACCTTGACCGTTCCCGGTGCCGAGATACGGGCTTCATACCGCATTTGACTGTCGGGATTGCGCAGTTGGATGATGTCACCGACCCGCCCTTTTTCCAGGGCAACCGCCATGGCTTCGATCATCAGGCCCGGTCCGCCGGCCACTAAAACCCGTACCCGTTCCCCCTGTGCGACCGCCAACGGCCTTTCAAACCAGGAACTGCGCAAGGCGACCCCGGGTTCAATACGACGGGTGGCGGCAAAGCCAAGAATTTCTCCATCATCGCGGACTAAATCGGGGGGGAGACGTGTCAGGGAAACGGTCTGCCATACCACGTCATCGGCTCCAATCATTTGGCCCCGTTGCACAACCTGCTTGATGACGGGAATTTGAAATTCCAATTTTAAATCCACCGTCATCCGTAATCTTTTTTCCGTTTTCCCATGGACCAGCAGTGCCACCGCCACCGAGTGCTGACCGGAGTTATCCTTGAGAGTGCCGGTCTCTACCATGCAATCCAACGGGCCATCGGGGAGCCGCAGGGCATAACGGTATCGGACCTCTTCGACGCGCAACTCCGAACCTTGATTGACAAGGAGAGCTTGCAATTTTTCGGCGACCATCCGATTGATTGTGTCGGCGGTGACTTCTTGGGACCAGGCAGGGAGCGTCAAAAACACCACCATCAGTCCAACAAAGGCCGCCAGGGGGGCGCGTACCATGTTACCTCTTGAGTTGGGTGACCAGACCCAGCATCGTATCTGCGGTCTGGATGGATTTGGTGCCGATTTCATAGGCACGTTGGGTGGTGATCATGTCCACCATCTCAGTCACCATATTGACGTTGGACTGTTCCAGAAAATGTTGCTTCAGACTCCCCATACCATTTTGCATGGGGTTGGAGACGGTGGGTGTCCCAGACGAGGGGCTTTCGACATACAGGTTGTTGCCGATGGCGGTCAAACCGGCGGGATTGACAAAATTGGCCAGTTGCAACTGCCCTTGATTGGCCAGGTAGCCAGGGTTTTGATCGGTGGCAAAACCGATGGCACCACTCTGTTCAACGGAAATGCGGGTATGGACCGTCGGATCCACTCCAACCTGGCCACCGACCAGGGGGTAGCCATCGGAGGTGACGATATTGCCATCCTTGCTGATTTGAAAGCTCCCATCCCGGGTATAGGCGGTGCTACCATCGGGGAGTTCTACCTGGAAAAAGCCTTGGCCATTGACCATCATGTCCACGTTGAACGGTGCTTCGGAGGTGGGGACGGGGCTTCCTTGAGAGAATTCCTTGCTCACCCCGACCACCTTGACACCATGACCCAATTGAATGCCGACGGGAACCTGGGTGCCGTTTTGTGAGGTGTCGCTGCCGGCAGGACGGAGGTTGGCATAAAGCAAATCTTGGAAATCGGTACGGGACTGCTTGAAACCGGTGGTGTTGACGTTGGCCAAGTTGTTGGCAATGGTGTCAATACTGGTTTGCTGGGCTTGCATTCCGGTGGCGGCGGTCCAAAGGGCGCGAATCATTGATTCATAACTCCTTCAAGGTGAAGTGTGTCTCATCAGCTTAAGGTCAGCTCAAGGCTAGCCAAGGCGACCAATTTGGTTGGCCTGGCTATCCAGTCCGTCCAAAGACTGTATTGCTTTCATGTAACTTTCAAAGGCGCGGTTGGCGTCGATCATCTGCGTCATGCCACGGACGACGTTGGCGTTGGAGGCTTCCAGGTAACCCTGATGAAATCCACCCTGGGCTTCGGTCAGGTTGGTCACCTGATCCTGGGGAACCTCATACAGGTTTTGTCCGACCCGTTTCAGGGATGCTTCCGGCAGTCCGACACGCTGTAACCGTCCCAGGGTTCCATCTTTGTTGGAGATGGTTCCATCCTTGCTGATCGTGATCGGCTCACTGCCGACCACCAACGGCGCACCATTGTCGCCCATCACCTGGAACCCGTCCTTGTTGACCAGTTCCCCAAAGCTGTTGACATTGAAAGAGCCATCGCGGGTATAGCGTTGTCCCTGAGGGGTATTGACCGCGAAAAATCCATCCCCCTCGATGGCGACATCCAGGGGATTTCCGGTCGATTGGAGTGATCCCTGGTTCACCTTGGTGACCGTACTGGGGGCCGCCGGATAGGTGATCGACAGGGCATTGGTGGCGGGATTGCTGAACGGGAAGGGGATATCACCCGGTCCCCGGAGTCCCAAAAAACTGTCATTGGGCATGGGAAACTGCTCTGGACCCGGCTTGGTCATGAAAGAATCGAACGTGATATCGCCCTCCTTGTAACCATTGGTATTGACGTTGGCCAGATTGTTGGCTAGAACATCCAGGCGCATTTCTGTTCTGAGGGCGCCGTTGACGGCGGCCCATGCACCACTATCCATGGGTTTCTCCTTGACGTGTGCCGGTGTTTTTGTTGCCCTGACTTTTCCTTGAAACGAAAAAGCAATACTCATGCCATGTTGATAGTTTTCTCCGGTATGGCCAGGGTATCCGAAAGAGTGATGTTGAATCCTTCTTTCCCACGACGATTCGTGGCACACTCTGCCACCCAATGGGGAAAAGTTTCCCTTGGTGGTGCGAACCCAAAACCCAGACCCCATCCATTCATGACCATGAAAATCGACGATCCCGGTCAGAAAACGACCCAACCGCATTCCGTTGCGGGTGCAGCCTCGGTTGATCATCCCATGCAAGCGTTGGTCCGCATCATGGCGCAGCTTCGGGGGCCGGAGGGTTGTCCCTGGGATCGGAAACAGACGTGGAAATCTTTGATCCCCTACACCATCGAGGAAGCCTATGAGGTTGCCGAGGCGGTGGAGACCGGGGCGGGGGACCATCTTAAGGATGAACTGGGGGATGTGTTGTTTCATGTCATTTTTTACAGTCGCATTGCCGAGGAGCAAAATCTTTTTGACATCGATGATGTGATTCGGGGGGTTACCGAAAAGATGATTCGGCGTCATCCCCATGTGTTTGGCACTGCCGAGGCCATTGTTGAAGCGTCGGAGGTGCCGGGGCGTTGGGAGGAGATCAAACGTCAGGAAAAACGTGATCTGGCCCAGGGACGTGGCGATGATACCATTCCTTCGGTTTTTGATGATATCAACAGCTTTCTCCCCGCCCTGTTGTGGGCCGCCAAGGTGCAACGAAAAATGGCCCAGGTGGGGTTTGACTGGACCGATGTTCACGATGTGGCCGCCAAGGTGCGTTCATGAATGGATGAACTGGCGGAAGGGACGGCACGTCAGGATCAGGCCAATATTGAGGAGGAGGTGGGGGATTGCCTGTTCACCATGGTCAACCTAGCGCGGCATCTCAAGGTTAACCCCGAAGCGGCACTGCGGGCCTCGACGCGCAAGTTTCAAAATCGCTTCCGCACTATGGAAGAACGACTCCACCGCGAAGGACGGCTCCCGCGTGAGACGCCGCGCGACCAACTGGAAGCGTTGTGGCTGGAGAGCAAAAAACATCGGCCATGAATTCTTGGAACCAATCCAGGGAAAAAATGACTTACCCGTATTTTTCAGAGTATTTTGACCAAGGCACCCATGATGGAAAACCCTATAACGATGATCCCACCCAGACGGGTTACGATGCGGAACTCCAGTTCCTTCATGTCGAGTTGCAAATCTTTGCGTAACTCCTTCATGTCGATCTTGACATTATTGCGTAACGTGACGAGATCATACTTTGTTGCCAACCGATCTTCGATCAATTCCGCTTGCGTCTGGGCCAGGGCCTCTGCCTGCTCGTTGGTAAAGCCGACTGACTTCATCCGGTTGGCATATGCCAGGGTGTCGAAGGTTATGGACGTTGCCACAGGACTGCCCTCCTTAGTTGTCGATCCCATCTTCCTCGGACGGAGTATAGCATAAAAACATGTCGAATCCATATCCATTTTTTTCCATGAAATTGAAAACCATAACAAAACAACTTGCCAGTCCAGGATATTGACCATGATTGAACACTTGCGCAACATTGCCATCATCGCCCATGTCGATCATGGAAAAACAACTTTGGTGGATCGGTTGCTTCAACAGTCGGGCACCCTGCACTCGCGTGGTGAACTCAGGGAGCGGATCATGGATTCCAATGATCTGGAGCGGGAGCGTGGCATTACCATCTTGTCCAAAAATACGGCCATTCGCTGGGGGGATTATCACATCAACATTGTGGACACCCCGGGACATGCCGATTTTGGTGGGGAGGTGGAGCGGGTGTTGTCCATGGTGGATTCGGTGCTGCTGTTGGTGGATGCGGTGGATGGTCCCATGCCGCAGACCCGTTTTGTCACCCGCAAGGCGTTTGCTATGGGATTTCGGCCCATTGTCGTCATCAACAAGGTGGATCGCCCTGGGGCGCGTCCCCATTGGGTGTATGAGCAGACCTTCGAGCTGTTTGACCGCTTGGGGGCGACGAATGAACAATTGGATTTTCCGGTGGTCTATGCTTCGGCGTTGGAAGGGTATGCATCACGGGATGAGAATGTCCGCTCTGGGGATATGACGCCGTTGTTTGAGGCAATTGTTGGGTATACGCCGCCGCCGTCCGCCGATTTTGACGGGCCGTTCCAAATGCGGGTCTCTTCGCTGAGTTATAGTTCTTACGTGGGGCTGATCGGCATTGGTCGGGTTCAGCGTGGCCGATTGAATACCAACGGCATGGTGACCATCATTTCTCCAGAGGGGGAACGTCGGGCGGTCAAGATCACCCGCATTTATGGATTCCTCGGTTTGGAAAAGGTTGAAACCCCGGAGGCCCATGCGGGACAGATCATCGCTTTTACCGGCTCGGATCGGTTGGTGATTTCCGATACGTTGTGTCATCCCGATTTTCCTGACCCTTTGCCGCCGCTCACAGTGGATGAGCCGACGGTGGTGATGACGTTTCAGGTCAATGATTCCCCCTTGGCGGGTCGTGAGGGAAAATATGTCACCTCACGCAAGCTGCGGGAGCGGTTGTTCTTGGAGGCGATTCATAATGTCGCTTTGCGGGTGGAGGAGACGGAAAACCCGGACCGTTTCCGGGTCTCTGGCCGTGGGGAGTTGCACCTGGGGATTTTGATTGAAAACATGCGCCGTGAGGGGTTTGAACTGGGGGTGTCACGACCGGAGGCGATCATTCGCGTCATCGACGGGGAATCCAAGGAACCCTACGAACAGTTGACTGTGGATGTGGAGGATCAGCATCAGGGGGCGGTCATGGAGGCGTTGGGGGAGAGAAAAGGGTTGATTCAGGATATGGTGCCCGATGGAAAAGGGCGGGTCCGTTTGGATTACATCATTCCGGCCCGTGGGTTGATCGGATTTCAGACCGAATTTCGCACCATGACTTCGGGGACGGGGATTATGCACCATTTATTTGACCATTATGGCCCTTTGGTTCACAAAACCATTGGCCAGCGTAAAAATGGTGTGCTGATCGCCAAGGAGATGGGCAAGGCGGTTGCTTATGCCTTGTGGAATCTTCAGGAGCGGGGGCGGCATCTGATTGGCCCTGGGGAAGAGGTTTACGAGGGGATGATCATTGGGTTGCACAGTCGCGATAACGATTTGGTGGTCAACTGCCTCAAGGCCAAACAGTTGACCAATATACGGGCTGCCGGTTCCGATGAAAACATTGTGTTGACACCGCCGATCCGATTGGGGTTGGAACAGGCGTTGGAATTTATCGATGATGATGAACTGGTGGAGGTCACCCCCAAAACCATCCGTTTGCGCAAAAAGATGTTGAAGGAACATGAACGCAAACGGGATCGTCGTCCGGCCAATGTTTGAGGATTTTTCTGTCTGTTTTTGAACCTTGGTCGTGTCGCCCTTTTCCCTCCCTCCTCTCCCCCCCCCCCTT
>PEAO01000063.1 GCA_002753615.1 Magnetococcales bacterium DCbin2 | reverse complement strand
CCCCCCAGCCCCCTTTTTTCTTTTAATAATTCTATTTCAATGTGTGAGTGTCATGAGTATTAAAATCATCAGCGATAATCGCAAAGCCCGGTTCAATTATGAGATTCTTGAAAAATTGGAAGCGGGTGTCGTGTTGACCGGAACCGAGGTTAAATCGTTGCGTGCCGGGCATTTGAGTATGGCTGAATCTTATGCCACTGTGATCCGGGAAGAATTGTTTTGGCTCCATGCCAACATTCCAACGTATACTCCCCAACTCCAGTTTAACCACGATCCGATGCGTGGAAGAAAACTTTTGGTTCATAGAAAAGAGTTGATCCGTTTCATTGGGATTATCCAGGAAAAAGGGCTGACTTTGATTCCGTTGAAAGCCTACTGGAAGGATGGAAAGGTTAAACTGGAGTTGGGGGTTGGGCGCGGGAAGAAACTGTTTGATAAACGCAAGACGATCAAAGACCGAGAATGGAACCGCGACAAAGCGCGGATCCTCAAAGAGGGGTGAAATGATTGAAAGAAAAAAGGGGTCGGGGGGTTTGCCCCCAGGGTTTTGATTTTGATCTTAAACAAAAAGATTTCCATGTTTAAGCTTTTGACTTTGTTTTTGAATTTGCTCTTGGATTCAAATCAAAGTCAAAAGCAAATTCAAAAGCGAAAAAGGAAGCTTTTAATTTAAATTTAAAAACAAAACCCTGGGGGCAATCCCCCAGACCCCTTTTTTCTTTTAATAATTTTTTAGGAGGGGGGCTGAACAGCTACGGGTGATGCCGACTCCTGGATGGCGATGAAACCCGATTTTCGTAGAATTTCCTGCCCCTTTATCCCCTGTACCCACGCAATGAAAGGTTGTACCAGGGGGACTGGTTTGGCAAGCATATAAAAATAAAGCGGTCGTGACAAAGGATAAACCCCCTCATGGGTGAAGTGGGCCGTGGGGGGTATGCAGGGGGTCTCCTTGTTGTCGTCGCGGGCGATGCACAAGACCTTTACATCGTTGGTGACGTTGGCCATGCTGGTGAAACCGATGGCACAAGGGGAGAGGGAAATTTTCTCTACTAATTTTTCGGCTTGGTGGATGGTGACTAGGTTGGGATGAAAACGGGTCCGTTCGTTAAAGACGGTTTCGCGGAAATACGTATAGTCACCCGAATTATTTTTTCTGGATAACCGCAGGATCGTATTGGCCGGGCAACTGGGAATCGTGATCCCAAGGTCAGCCCAGGTGGAGAAGCCATCGGTTCCACCAAATATTTTCGCCAACTGTCCCATGGTGATTCCGTTGATTGGATTGGCTTTGTTGACGACAACGGAAAGGGCATCCAAGCCAACGATGAAGTCTTTGGGTGGACCGCCGGTACGTTGGGTGATCAGTCGTATTTCTCTGGCCTTCAAAGGTCGCGATGTCGTTGCGACAGTGACATGGCCATTGATCAATGCGGCAATACCATTGCCAGACCCGCCGCCATCCACGCTGAAAAAAACACCGGGATTCTCCGCCTGATAAGCGGCAGCCCAAGCTTGGACCACCGCTTTCATGGCGTTGGACCCTTTGATATGAATCCGGTTTAAACTTTCTTCCGTCCCCTGGGCATGTCCCAGGAACACAGTCACGACCAAACAGACGATGATCTGAATCGAAGATAACAACAATCGCGGTTGGACCCGTTTTGAACGGCCTGGACTGGTGACTTTGTTCAAGGAGACACCCATTCCATGACGTTGGTTTCAATTTGGCAGCGCAAATGAAGGGTAGCCGTCTCCGCCAAGTCTTCATCAAACGATTGACTGACGATAAACGTTTGCTGGATCGCGTCGCTGACGTTTCCCAGGGCCTGGTAAGATTCCCGGAAGCGATCATGATCATAATGGGCAAAAGGTTCATCCAGGATCATGAATTGCGATTGCGTTTGTGACCGAGCCGTCAGGGCTTGCGCCAGGGCCAAGCGTAAAGCCAGCATCAATTGCCGACGTAACCCCCGCGATGTTTCCGACATATCGACAAAATCGTTTTTGGTCGGAGAGAAGGCGGAAAGATTCAGATCTTCATCAATGCGCAGATGCTGATAACGTCCACGGGTGAATAGAGGGGTCGTCTTGGCGATCAGACGCCTGAGTTCGATGCTGAAGCCCAGGGAGATTTCATGTGCCGAATCCTGAATCAATTGTCGGGCCAGGGTTTGGATATCGATATCGTGGGAAATTTGCGTCCGGCTCTCCTTGAGGGATTCGCAACGTTTACGCAGCTCCTGGTCGCGCTTGTGACGCTCGAGTTCACCATGAATCTCTTTTTCCAGGTAAGGGATCGTATTGTTGACATTGCTCAGCAGATCGTTCGCTTGGTGAAGTTCATGGTCAAGATTTTTGATGATGGTTTCCATGAGCGTTTTTAGTTGACCAAAATCCTCATTCCAACCGTTCAGGAAGGATGACAATTTTTTCTCATCCACCAGATCCCGGCCCTGCGATTGTTGCCATTGTTGCAGGCTTTCATTCCAGGGAACTTGGTCTTCCAAACTGCTCAAGCGGTGGATTTGCTGACACAAGGGCAATTGCGCGGTTTCGGCAATGATGGCGACGATTTTTTGTTCCGCCTCGGCGCGCGCGAGGAGATCATAGCGCGTTTGTTTATTTTGGGATTTCATCGCGATGTTTTTGATGCTTTTTCCAAGACCGAGGAGGGCGATGAGTAGAAAGAGTACCCCCAACCCCATGGCCCCTTGCAAATGAATCGTTTGGTAGTCTGGAAAGGTCGTGGCCAACATTTCAACGACGGGGGCGAGGCGAGGATCCTGGGGGAAAAAATTTAACGCGAACCCGATGCCACCGACGGGGAGGGCGAGGATGACAAAGAAGAGAAAAGTGAAGATTCCCCGACTGCGGCCTTTGGCGGCCAGTTGGTCGGCGGCATCGAGGTGTTGTTGCTCACCCGCGAGAGTTTGAATATCGGTACCGGAGAGCCAATGGGAACGACTTTTCCCATCCTGAATGGTTTTATCGACGATGGTACTGAATGCAACCAAGCTTTCGAGGGTGTGTTGTGTTTTTCCCCGAAGTTTGGCGATGATTGCCGCTGCTTCCCCCAAGTTTAAAGAGGCGAGCGTGGAGAGGGCCGATTGTAGATTTTTCAGGTTTTGATTCCATGCGGCCAATGTGGCCAGATGGCCCTGTTGTATGGTCGCAGAGAGGGCGGCAGTGGCGGCTTTGGCACCGGAACCGAGGGTGTCGAGACGTTGTGTGCGATTCTTGATGTCGGCTTCAAGGGTGGCCTTTTGCGCCATGTTGTGATTTAATTTTTGTTGTTTTTCACCCAATAAGCCGGGCTGTAGATTCAAAGAATTGAGTTCCTGGCTGGCACTGGAAAGTTCTGCGGAGATACGGTTGATTTGGTCGCGTTCCGCTTTGATTTCGGTTTCCAACTGGGCGGACAACAGATCCAAGTCTTCGACTCCGGCCACCATACGGACGATGGCGTTGGGATCTTCCCCTTCTGGGGATCCCTGGGAGAGGTAGATGGTTTCGATAAAATGATGGAACGCCATCCCAGCGGCTTGGACGATGGCTTGGTTGACCTCTTTTTCACCCAGTGCCATGGCCTCATCGACCCCTTCGGCATTCAGGCGGGCTTGGGGGGGATCCTGGCGGCTGAAGTGGCGGTAGACGGTGAGGTTTTGCCCTTTGGTGTCGGTAAAATCAAGGGCGATCCACCCGCGGGTGTTTCCCCAGTGAATCACCTTGGAGGTTTGGTGATGGTCCAGATTTGCCGTGCGTCCGAAGAGGCCAAGGCAGATGGTTTCGATGATGGCCGATTTTCCCGATTCGTTATCACCGCTAATCAGGATGGTCCCATTTTCGGGGAACGTGATATTCAATCGGGTAAATTTCAGGATATTTTCAGCTTGCAGGCGGCGGATGATCATGATTGATTCTCCTCGGAGCCGAGTCGGGCCAAGACGAGGGACCGGGCTTGTTCGAACAGATCGGCGTTGAATGCGGTATCCATGGCTTCTAGGCGTCGGCGTTCACGCTCGCAAAAGGCTTCAAAAGCGGCTTTTGGCGTCAGGAGACGAAAATTTCGATCGGGTTGGGAAAGTAGTGTTTCGGACATGAGATGACCCCACCATGAAATTGGCCATGAGATTGGATGCCCGCAATGGGGCCGGAAACGTCACACCAGTGTACCCAAGGTTGATCCGTGTAAACAGGCATGACGTTGCATAATGCAAAAAAAATGGTGTCTCTCTTTCATGGACCTCGAAATGGATAGGGCACCACCAAGGTGGTTATGGCTGAGGGATGGTCAGGGAGACTGGGGCATAACCGCTGCCATTTTCACGGAAAGTTGTGATTTGGCCTTGATAGATGCGCGCGGCGATACCCAAAATTTTATGGCGATAGACAAAAAATCGGAAATCGGTTTTGACCGGCCCTTCGCGGTCGGGACAGCGGATGATGGTGGGTGGGGCCAGCCGTTGCGCCAGGGTTTGACCGGGGATCAGGGCATCAAAACGTCCCCTGGAAATACTTCGACCCAACAAAACCCCTTTGCCGCCATGGGAGGTGATGGGTTTGAAAACCCAGAATCGCCGGTCCTGCCACAGGGTAGCCAGATCCAGTGTATCCATGGTACGGGTTTGGGGTGTCAGGGTGAGCAGTTGTTGTTGCTCTTTGGGTGAGAGTTCAAGACCTGCAAGTTCTTGGGGATCGCTCCACAGGGTCATCCGCCGTTTATCGGATAGGAGGCCGTAGATTCTGGGGTTTGGGGAGAGGCATATTTTCCGGTGCAACCAGGCGGTGCGAATGTGGGCCATGGGTTGGGATTCCAGGTAGAAATCGCAATGGCGGTTGTAGATCATGTCCACGGGTTTATTGTGGTAGAAGAGGGTATTGGCACGCAACTCCAGGGCATCGGGGGCGGCGATGGCGGCGAAGATGCTGCGTTGGGCAAACAGGGCGACAAATTGTTGCATTTCATTGTAAAGAAATTGTTTTTCCGGTTCTTCATCAAGAATAATAACGCACTCGGGTTGTTTTTTTTGACCGTTGGAAAACAGGCGCATTTCCTCATTGAAGGAATCCATAATCTGGTTACGCTGGCCATGGAACGGGAAAGGTTTTCCGTTGGCGGCGGCTTGAGCCTGCCATGCGAGCAGGGCACCACCCGCATTGGTATTGACTTCGATGAGGCGTGGCCCTTCGGGGGTGATGTGAAAATCGTAGCCCATCATGACGGCATCGTGTCCGGGGTCGAAACGGGCACTTTCGGGTAACTTGGGGGTGAGTCGATCCTGGTAGCTGGGCAGACGGTGGAGGCGGTACAGCAGACGGATGAATCGGATCATGGTTTTTGCCAGCCCCTTGGACAGCGAGACCGGGCAGTTGGCGGCGTTGAGTTGGGTCATTGAGGTCTCAATTGAAAGTATTGGGCATGGCGCAGGGCGGCAAAGGTTCCGAGAAGGGCAACGCAGGCCATGATGGCGAAGAGAGCGTGTGCGCCGATACGCTCAAAAAGGGTACCGGAGAGCAACAGGCCGAATCCCAGACCGGCACCGTAGGAGATGGAAGAAAACCAGCTTTGTGCAGTGGCGCGATGTCTGGGGGGGGAGGTTTCAAAGACGCGGCGTATCGCAGAGATATGGAAGGTTCCAAAGGTGAAGGCGTGTAGCAGTTGGCCGAGGACGAGCCATGGCAGCCAGAGGGTTTGGGAAAAAATGGTCCAGCGCAATGCCGCGACGAGTAGGGATCCGATCAGGACGTAGGAGACACCGAGGCCGTTGAGTATGATGTTGGATGCGGCGAGAACGGCGATTTCGGCAAAGACTCCCAAGGCCCAGAGGGCACCGATGGCTGTTTTGGAAAATCCGTTGTTTTCCAAGTGAATGGACATAAATCCATAATAGGCTCCATGGGAAAGGAGCATCAGAAATCCCATCAGGTTGAACCAGAGCATCTCTTTGGGGCGAAACAGGCTTGGGGGTGGCGTTTTAGGACCGGGTGGGTGGGGTTCGGATTCTGGCAACTGGGTGGATACCAGGGTTTGTAGCAGGAGAAAGAGAGACAGTGCGAGCGGGACTAGCCACAATCCCCAACGGTCGGTCAGTGGACCTAGCCCCAGGGATAGCAGGATGAAGCCACCGGATCCCCACAGGCGGACACGACCATAATCCCAACGGTTTTTGGTGACCGTTTCCATGGCGGTTGTTTCGACGAGGGCGATGCTACCGACGAGAAAAAAGTGGAGGAAGGCGACGGCGATGGCGATGAGGAGAAAGCCGGAATCGAGGAAGAACAATCCCGACGAAACCAATGCACCGAAGGATGTGGCGATGATGATGGTTTTTCGGGAATTGCTGTTATCTGCCAGTCGCCCCCAAACGGGGGGGCCAAGGAGTTTGATGGCCATGGAGAGTGCCGTGACCACGCCGATGGCTGCCGGACCATGGCCCACATGGGACATGTACAGGGGCCAGTAGGGCATCCAGATTCCCAGGGTGGCGAAATAAAAAGCGTAAAAGCCCGCCAGAGAGAGGTAGGTTTTCAGATGGGCCATGGGGGTCTGGGGTATCTTTTAGTTTTTAAAAACGGAAGAAGACCCACTGTGGAACGATAAGACGGGGTTCGTGACCGTTGATTTTTGAGTCGAACAATCCATCCCCATTGGTATCGATGAGCAGATAGGGTCTGCCGTTTGCGGGAATCACCTGGAGTTCGAACAGGGAGCCGTTGATCGAAAATTCGATGACTTGATTGCCGTGTTCGTCTTCATATTTGCGGACGACGGTTTCCGGGCCATCCAGTTCGTCGTTCAAGTCTTCGCGGAATTGGTTGGTCATGGCCCCTTTATGGGGGATCGGATGACCCTTTTCAAGAATGATCGGTGCGTCGGCACCCATGGACTGGGTGGTGAATAGGAGAAACAGGATGGGCGACAGCAGCCGCCATGACCGGATCCATTCCGGGAAAAAACGGGAAGGCATGGTTGCTCCAAGCTCCTTGCTGGAAGTATGCGCACAATTGTCGTATCGCATTGTGCGTGTTTTTGAAGCTCCAAGGCAAGGCACGATGACGATCACTTGGCGGGTTCAATGGTGATGACCACCTATGAATTCCAGGAACACGAATTTGGGGGATATAATATTTTCTTGTAATTCCAGTGACATAATATTAAAACCTGTGAAGTTGCGTATTGTGTCTCTGGAGTTGCCCCAGATTTTCGGCGTGGAAACGTCAGGTAGGCAGTGTCATGGCCTTGCGTTTTTTTTCCGGTGCCACAAAGGTATGGGCTGGCTGGGATCGAGGTTTGCGTTTGATGACGATCTGTACGTCACAATGCAAGGCGTTCAGAAAGCCGAACAGCCGATCCAAGGAAAATCCAGCAAGCCGACCACGCACCAGGGCCGACACTTTGGGCTGGTCTACACCAAGCAGTTTGGCGGCTTCGCCCTGAGTGAGGCCCAATTCATCAATGATGTCGCTGATCCTGCTGGCAAGCTGGGCCTTGGCCAAGTGTTCATCCGGGTTGGGCAGTCCAAGATCCGCGAAAACGTTACCGCTACTTTCTTGAGTATCGGTTTTACCGCTCATGGCGCGTTCCTTTTTTCATGAATCTGCTGGGCAAGCTGTAGCCGACTTTTTACAAGTCAATTTCCTGTTTTGGGGTTGCAGCCCCCCGTTTTGATTTTTTCTGGAAGGCGTGTAGAACGTACACGACACCTTCCAGTTTTACGGTGTACACGGCGCGGTAGGTATCGCCGTCATAGTCATCAACAATTTCCAATACGCCAGTGCCCATGAATCCCTTCAAAGGTTTGGCGTCGAGATGTTTTTTGCCCTCCTGGGCACGGAATAAGGCGTAGTCCACGGTATGCTGGATCGGCTCTGGGAAATCTCCTCAGACGTTTTTTGGAATCGCCGATCCAGACAAGGGGTTTGAAGGAATGACTTATCCCGGTAATCTATGCTATATATGGCATAATTGTCAAGGGTGGTCTGTTGGTTGGCGAGCATGTATACGGTGGTGAAGAATGTGTTGTCTGCCTCTGGAAGAGTCACCACAGAACGCTCCGTGTCGCGACGTGTTCGACACCCGGGGGACGGTATATCCATTTTCTGGAATTTTCCCGATTTCTCTTGCCGAAATGGATATACTGTCCTTGGAATTTCCGATTCAAGGATCTGACCCCAGGATCTACATGTCGTAATGCAAGACCTGACCCCAGGTAGCAGGTAGAGGTAGTGACCTGACCCCTGACCCCAGGTAGTGACCCCGGGCGGTTCGAGAAATAACTTGGTCCCCCGCCGGAATCGGAAATTGCCTTTTTCTTCTCTCTCTGCCAATATTCTCCAAAAGCTCTGGACTCACCCCCTGGTGAGTCCGACAAAACCGGATTCATTTTTTCGTCGGAATATCAAAGAATAACATGAGTCTCTGATATTGGACTCGTTCGATAGCCAACTTGGTCGGCGCAAAAGCGAAAAAATGATCAAACTTAGGTCCAGTCTTGCAATAAAGTAAGGTGATTCCAATCATGGACTCCTCAGGGTTGCCCAATTTTCCCCTGCACAGTTTGAAAAAGGCTTCTCGCATCCTCTTGCAGAAGGATGGTTTTCTGGAGAGTCAGTTTCAACTTGCCGGAATATACTTGCTGACGTGGGAGGTGCTGAAAGGTGCTATCCGTAACCGTCTGGAAACTTTCTTTGCCAATGGTTGGAAAATTAACAAATGTGGAGAAATGATTCCTGATATACCGAGTGAGCATATTAACCTCTTTACCAGCAGAGATGCGCTTAAAAATCAATTGAATCAGTGGAAAGAGTGGGGAGTTGTTACCGAAGACGATGTGGTTGCTGTTTATGTATGGAGAAATTACAGGAATGTGGTGGCCCACGAGTTAGAGAAAATCGTTTTGGATGACAATGCAATGATTATTCCCGTAGAGCATATAGAATCGATGTTGTCCTTGCTACGAAAGATTGACAATTGGTGGCTGTTGAATTTCGAAGCTGCGACCGACCCAGATGAATACCGGGATTTTTCACCAGATGAGATGGCTCAGGGATCTTCATTGCGAGTTTGTATGTTGCAACACATGATTGATCAGGTAAGGCAATCCGCAAAAACCGTCTGACAAGCATTGGTAGTTATGTTAGCAGGATGATCGGGAAATAGAGGGATAAAATCGAGGGACACCATACGCATTTCCCTTAAAATCGAGGGACACCAAAAATCGAGGGACACCATACGCATTTCCCTTGTGCTGCGATAGAAAACGTTTTGGGAAATCGAGGGACACCATACCTTAAATCAGGGGACACCATACCTATTTCCCTTAAACCCAAGGAATTCTGGATATAAATCAGGGGACACCATACCTATTTCCCTTAAACCCAAGGAATTCTGGGGACACAATACGAAACTCTCTCTTGCCGAATACGAGGAATTCCGCGAAATCGGGGGAATTCTGCGAAATCGGGGGACACCTTCCCGAATGAGTTCTGGGGACACAATACACAGCTTCCCTAATGTGATATTATGTCTCCAGAATTCTGTTGAATCAATCTTATGTGTGGAAGAAATGACATCCCAACGGAATCAATTATCTTGTTCAAAATTTGGAATGGCCAAATCAAGCTGCTTGGCTAACGCCTTAGCGGGGAATCCTCGCAATTCCTTCGGTTCCAATTTGTGCAGTCCTCCTCCATAAACACGACCGTGGCTCAACAGTTCATCTGGATCAATCTTATTTAAAAACTCCCAAGCTGTTTTTATCGTGCCGGTATTGTTCTCTGCTGCCCGTGCGAGAATATGTTTTGGATAGAGCATGAGGAAAACATTACATGCCGTGGCTTGGGAGTCATTGAGTATAAACCGGAACGGCTTGTTTTCTTTATTTCCTCTCCCCATGTAGGTACATAGGATTGGAGCAGGAGGTCTGTTTTCTTGTGAATACCATGGGTTTCGTGAGCGGCATAAATATCTGCCTGCAACAGGTTTTGAGCCAGATTTTCCAGTATCGAGGTATGCCTTGAGTGCAGGATACCGTGCTGCAATCTCTCTTTCGGGCAAGTGGGTATTGAGCAAGAAAAGCTGTTTGTCGATTTGTGGAAATCCATTCTGATCAACCTCGATCACATCTTTTGGAATATACCGTGATCCTGGCAGTATAGGTGTAAAACATTCCATCGGCAAACGGTGCGCCTCAATTTTGTTGCGGTCCATAATAAAGAAGCTGTTATTTCCCGTAGCCAGGCCACGCTTGATGTCGAACAAATCTCCAAGTGTGATTCCAACCTTCTGCGTGGCTTTGTTGGCTTGGGGATATCGCGTCCATTTGGGATCATGGATAAGCTCAGAGGCGGGAATTTTCCGTGATAGTGCGGGTGCTGCCAGTGTCCCGCCATAGGAAAATTCAACAACGTGATCCTTCCGTGGTGGACTATTCTGAATCCAGACAATGGCAGAAGAAACAAGTGCATCCTTGAACTGAACATCCTCCGGGTTAAAACGATGAATGTGTCGTAGCGTCGCCTTTTCCAGTAGATAACGCTTGATCTCCCGTCCATAATTGACACTCATGAATTCGCTTGGAATGAGCCACCCGGCGATGCCGCCTTGAGCCATCCAACCGTGGGCAAGCCCTATGAAATAGCAATATAGACCAGACAGCCTGTTGATTTTTACACCACAAGCCTTTTCAGTGCGGTACTGAAGATCGACTTTCTGAATACTGTCTATATAGTGATGTCTTACATAGGGGGGATTGCAAATGAGAAGGTTGGCACCCGGATTATCGGGTGTAGCATGGGTAAAGTTTTCTATGCGAATATTGAGTAATGTGTTCTTCCAGAGTGCTTGAGCAGGTTCGCCATAATGTCGGTCTATTTCAAACCCAGCGGCACTTGCGATCCGCTCATTGGGGGCGATGGTGCGTAAAGCAGAATAGAAAGAGCCGGTACCTATGCCTGGATCCAGGAATCTGATCTTCTCATCATTTGGAAGAAGCTGGATGCCGTGGGCGACGATTTCGCGAGCCAGTGCAGTCGGGGTCGCAAACTGTCCCATGCGGTTGCGGTCTTCAGAGGTTTTCTGATTGTCGAGTTGCGCCTGAAGGGTCAGCCTCTTGACCTCTAAACGTTCCATGTCCGGTGTTGTGGTCACAGGGCGAACTCCTGGAAGTCGTCAATGCGGTGTTCCCAAATCCAATCTATCCCTTCGGCTGCTTCGTATCCAAGATAACCGCTATCGAAGTAACCGCAGAGGAATAGGACAAACGCAATCCCTGGGCCGTAGGTGTGCCGGAGTTGGTTGATTTTCTGGGCTTCTTCCTTGCGACGCTTGTTGGTGTTCGTGAAGTCACCAGCAGATTTGGCTTCGACCAAGAGCGGGTAATCTCCATCCTGAGCTGTCCTTCGCATGATGACGGCATCGATGGGAATGTTGACTGTATGGCTGTCATCTTCCCCCCCTGCGGGGACATTCATACGAAATGAGTATGTGCCTGGGGGCATTTCTCGGAACGTACCAGGAAATTCGCCTGGCAGTTTGTTGTATCCGCGAGTTTCCAGCCATTGTGCGATATAAGCCAGTTGACGACGCTCTTAGGCGTTTCGGATGATAGGGTTAGCGACGCTGCCGCAAAGCCGGTCAGCGACGATAGTCGCGGCCCGGTGTATTTCCATCTCGGTTGGTGGAGAATCGCGGTTGATCCAAACGAAAATATCCGGGTCGGTCATCTTCTCGATAATCTCACCGATTTTGGAAAGATCCGCATCAAGTTCGGCCCGCTTCATTTTGACGGGGAGTTTATTTTGCTCCAAGTTTTTCACAAGGTTGGGAGATACACCTGCCAAGCCGATAAGGCGGTCGACTGCAAGAGGTGGGCATGATGACATACGAAGCGTAGGGAGAACTCCTGGCCATAGCCTGAGAATGTTCGGCGTTATGTTCGAGAGGTTAGCCGTGTTCGTAAGGGCAGCTTTAACATCTTTTGTTGCCTCTATCCGGGTGTCGCGAAAGGCTTTTGGGGCAAAATCCATGAACCATCGATTATACATATCGACGGATAGTGCAATATCGGCTTTCCACTTCTGCGGTTTGTTGAGATTGACTGGCATTACGAATTTTCTCGATTTTTTGTAGAGTTTCAAAAAATTTATCAAAAAGCAGCTACCGAACCCCAGTCCCACCTCCAATTTTCGTGGAAATCGGCAGCCGTGTCTAGCTTCAATCCAGCACCACTCATCGCCAACCCGATGGACCACCATGAGGGGTAACACTGGGATGGATGGGAATTTCGGGCGAGACAACGCCGCACGGCCACCGCATCTGAATGCAATGGCCCTGAATGGAAATGTTGACGCCATATCCAAACTTTCTTATTATTAGAAGAGGCTGATAATCCAGCCTGTGCGTGAAAAAGCTATGGTGCAGTCGTGTGTTCCCACCCCAAAGAAGGATGAGAGCGTGCCCGTTGATTTTGAACAAAATAATATAGAAAAAGTGGCGCGTTGTATGAAGGCTTTGGCCCATCCACTCCGATTAAAGGTGCTGGTCGCCTTGAACGATAAGGAACTGAGCGTCCAGGATCTCGTGGAGGCGGTGGGAACCACCCAGTCCAATGTCTCCCAACACCTGACCATCATGCGTGATAAACATATCCTCTCCTCCAGGCGGGAAGCCAACCAGGTGTTCTACCGGGTGGGTGATTGCAAAGTGTTGGAATTGCTTGAGTTAACCAAATCTATTTTTTGTACTCCCTAAAAAAAACGATGCGTGCTTGAAATCTTGACGGAGAATGGGCCATGGCATGGTTGCAGGAAAATGGTACGACAATCTTAATGATGGTGCTTTTTTTGGCATTCGTGTTGCGCGGTCCGGTGCTGGCTTATTATTATCGGATCGGTTCCATGAGCGTCCACGAACTGTCGCAACGTCTGGCCTCCGCACGTCCGATCCTCTTGATCGATGTCCGTACCCCAGCCGAATTCGCCGGTGGTCACGTTGGTCAGGCCCGTTCGTATCCCCTGGGCAGTTTGAGCAGCAAGGGCGATGAGATGAAAAAAGTGGCAAAAGATAACGATATCGCGGTGATTTGTCGCAGCGGAAGTCGCTCTCTCATGGGGTCTGTCGCCTTGAAACGGCTGGGTATGGAAAAAGTCACTAATGTCGCCGGCGGGATGCTCCATTGGGAAAGCCAAGGGTATCCGGTGAAACGCGGTTGACGAGATCCGACTTTAAGGAACGGCGCATGACGGCAAAATCCGCGATACTGGAACAGGAAGTTAAATTGACTGCACGCGATGTGGCGACGCTGGAACAGATTTCTCAGGATCCTGATATCGCGGCGCGAAAAAATGATCCCCTATGGACCTCCAAATCTTTGGTCTCCACCTACGTCGATACCCCGGATCGTGCCCTCTTGCAACATAGGTTTGGCTTTCGGTTCCGGGTCGATACCAAAAGTGGCCGTTGGCTCGCCTGTTTGAAGGGAGAAGGTGAAATCGTCGATGGTTTTAGCGTCCGTGATGAATGGGAACAAATCATCGATCATCCGGTGGATCGTCTGTCGCTGTTGCCGGATGGCGACTTGCGCAATCAAGCCTTGACGGTCGCCCCAGGAGGAGAGTTCCTCACTCCGTTGGTGGAAACAGCCTTTCTACGGCGAACTTTGATGATCACCCTAGACACCTCGGACGAAAAATGTTTGGTGGAATTGGCGTTGGATCAGGGGGAGATCCGGGCCGGGGGAAAAATGCTCCCTCTGTTTGAAGTGGAACTTGAGTGTAAAGCGGGTGCTACCGATGCCATGCTCCGGTTTTCCCAGATGCTGCGGCATCGTTATCACCTGACTCCTTCCCGGCATTCCAAGTTTGCCACAGGGCTGCGTTTGCTCAACCAAGGGTCCGAAAATCTCCGGGAACTGTCTGTATCCGCCAAGGTGCCATCAGGATAAGGAGTTGCACAGTGAGGTATATCAGCACGCGGGGAGGCGTTGCGCCGATCCCTTTTTCTCAGGCGGTCATGATGGGTTTGGCAACCGATGGTGGGCTGTTGCTGCCCGAAAGGATTCCAACCGTCTCCACGGCGACACTCAAACGCTGGGCCGACCTTGCGTTTATCCCTTTGGCTTCGGAGATCCTCGCGCTGTTCGTCGCCGAAGAGGATATTCCCCGCAAAGATTTGGACCGGTTGGTGCGTGAGGCGTTTCGTCCCTTCGCCCATCCTGAAATCACCCCTGTCGTCAAAGTTGGCCGCCATCATATTCTGGAATTGTTCCATGGGCCGACGCTCGCGTTCAAAGATGTCGCGTTACAGTTTTTGGGAAATTTGTTTGAATACCTCCTTCAGCGCGATGGGGGACGGCTGAATATTCTTGGGGCTACCTCGGGAGATACCGGTTCCGCCGCCATCCACGGGGTGCGGGGCAAGGCGGGGATGGAAATTTTTATTATCCATCCCCATGGGCGGGTCTCTACCATCCAGGAGTGCCAGATGACGACGGTCCTGGATGCCAATGTTCATAATATTGCCATCCAGGGGACATTTGACGATGGACAGGCGATTGTCAAACGCTTGTTCAACGATCTGGACTTCAAAAATAAATATTGCCTGGGGGCGGTCAATTCCATCAACTGGGCCAGAATCGTTGCGCAGGTGGTCTATTATTTTTATGCCTGGGGCCGTCTGTTCCAGGGTGAATGGGGGGGGGATTGGGGACGGACGGTGGAATTTTCGGTCCCCACGGGAAACTTTGGCGACGTTTTTGCTGGATATGTCGCCAAACGGATGGGATTGCCCATGGGAAGGTTGTTGTTGGCGACCAATCGTAACGATATCCTGACGCGGTTTTTCGCGACTGGCAGCTATCGGATCGGGGAGGTCTTTCCGACAGTCAGTCCGTCGATGGATATTCAGGTCTCCTCGAATTTTGAGCGTTATCTGTACTACTTGTTGCAGGAGAATCCCGAAGCGGTGCGGGGAAAAATGGCGGCGTTGGAGACCGAGGGCGGGTTTGATGTTCCAGGGCGACTTCGGGATGGCATTGACGAGTTTCGGGCCGTGGCCGTTGGTGAGGAAGAGACCTTGGCGACCATCCGTACCGTCTACCGGGAAAGTGGCTACATTCTCGATCCCCATACGGCTGTCGGGGTCGCGGCGGCCATGGCAACGCCAGGTATGGTCTGTTTGGCGACGGCGCATCCGGCAAAATTTGGTGATGCCGTGAAACAGGCGATCGGGCATCTGCCGCAACGGCCCGCCGTGTTCGAGGGATTGGAACAACGACCGCGCCGTTGTCAGATTTTACCGGCAAGTGTAGATCTGGTGCGCGATTTCATCGTGCGCAAGTTGGGCTGATGTTTTCCCGTTTGTTTGGTGGTAAAACAAGACCTGCTGAACAGAATGAACGCGATGTCCCCCGATTTCCAATCCATGTCCGCGTGACCCTGGTGTTGGAAAATGGTGCGGTGGTTCAGGGGACGCTCAGGGATATGAGTACCAGAGGGCTGTTCATGATGACCCATGATCGCCCGTTTGGGTTGGTGGCGGGTGAGGAGGGGGATGTTGGGCTTGCACCAGATAATCCCACGGAGGGGGCGTCCATGCGGTTTCCGTGCGAAGTGGTGCGTATCGGCAGGGATGGCATCGCCCTCCGTTTCCTCGTTCAGGCGCAGGGTCGGGAGGGAAATTTTTATCCTGAAGACTTTATGGCAAAATAATCGCATACCATGATTTTCTCACAGTGAGGACGTTTTCCATTTCGGGTTGAAACAACCATTATTGAGATCAGATGAAGTATTGCTCTTTCAAAAAAAGATCAAGAATTCTGTCGCAAGTGGGTGGTGTGGCCATGGTCGCTGTGTTCTTAGTCCATGGCTTGGCCTGGGCCGATATCTAACCGATTCTTGACGCCCGTGGGGTTGTCCATTTGACGGATAGACCTTCGGACCCCCGTTATCAATTGCTCATGCGCACCCAACCGTATCAGCGGCGTGTCGAGCGCAGGGATACGGTGGGGATCGGAAAAAATTATAAGGCTGGTCCGCTTGGTAGTGTGTATGATGCCACAAGGCATTCCGTTGAACCTTATGTGGGGATTATTCGTGAAGCATCGCGGCGTACCGGAATTAACGATGCGCTCCTGAAAGCGGTGATCCGTGCCGAATCTGCCTTTGATCCGCTGGCGGTATCGCGCAAGGGGGCGGTGGGGTTGATGCAATTGATGCCTGAAACTGCCAAACGGTATGGCGTCAAGAATCGGTTGGATCCCGGTGCCAATATTCATGCGGGGGCACGGTTCTTACGGGATCTGCTGTCCTCGTTCGACAATGATTTGACGCTCTCTTTGGCCGCTTACAATGCGGGAGAGGGGGCGGTGAGGAAATATGGGAATGTTGTCCCTCCTTACCCGGAAACGAAACGTTATGTGGCCAAGGTGCTGCATTTTTATAACCAGTACCGTTATGCAATGTGACATTGGGCAGGGTTGAAGTTATCACAATGAAGCGTAACCGACGTTTGCCACGGTCAGCGTTGATCAGAACCGGTGCTGGTTTGGCACGGGTGTGTCTGATTTTGTTTCTTTTGATTCCCGGTTTCTTGCGGGCTGAAGAAAAGTTTGTTGAAAATTTTGATCGGCCTGACGGTACCGATATTGGGGAAGGGTGGACGTTGGTCCCTGATCAGCATTCCTGCATCAATCTGGATGGGCCTTCCCAGAAAACTCCCATAACGCCAAAAGACGGCAAGGGGATCCAGGAGGGACATAAGCTGTTTGCGGAAATCTCCCAAGAGATCGAAGCTGCGGCGGGCAAGGCGGCTCGGGGGGGCAAGGGGTCTGGGGGATCTGAGGGGTTTGGGGGATCTGGTCCGCAGTTGGCTGAAATCAGCAATGGGATGCTGTATCTTCACTTTGACAGTGGCCAGCGTCCGGTCAGTGTCCAGCGCATCATCGACAAAAAAATTATGCGGCTCTCGGCGGATATTACCCCGCTTTATGCCATGGGGGGGGAGGATGATCGGGCGTGGATGCTGGTCAGGATCACTTATTTGGATCATGAAAATCGCCCTCTGGGAGAGATACGGTATTATCATTATAATGCCGTTTTGGATGAATATGTCCATTCCAGCACGGTCCATTCGGTGATGGTGAAAGAAAATTTTGATGGTGAATTGCGTCATATTTTCCTGGATGCGGGGGCGATCCTCAAAAGCAAGCTTGTGGGTGTTGATCCCAATCAGATTGCGCGCACGGGTCTCTCTTTTGAAGTCTCTTCCAATGTGTGTGGGGCGACGGTCGAAGGGTATGTGGACAATGTTTCCGCCGATTTGGCCGATGCGGCGGGTTTGCGGCGGTTTACCAAAGACGAGTTGAAAGCTTTGGTCTTAATGGGGGTGAAACTCCATGCCCAGGATCCCGGTTATTTCTCGAAGTCTTGGGTGGATGCCGTGATTCGTATCCATGGACGGGAGAAAATTGTGGCGTGGCTCAGTGAAATTCCCCAGGCGACGCGCACCAATCCCGACAAATTGCTTGGCATGATCCGGGAAACATACGGGTTTACCGGGCAGTTGGCCTTTGATACCGCTTTTATCATTCAATATCTGCTTCATGCCATGTAACTCATGGGGTGGGGGGATGATCCTCTTCCACGGGGAGGATGGTGTGGCCGAGGCGGACATTTTTTTCATGGGTCGCCTGCCGCCGTTTTTCTTGCCAAAGGTTGGCTTGGGTGCGAAGTTCTTTCAAGCGATTTTCCAGAGAAATCTTTTCTGTTTCCGGGGGATTATTTTTGAGCAGGGTTTTGATTTCCCTGGCTTGTGTGGTCAATTCCCTGATTTGGGTCAGGGCGGCCAGTTCGTCTTGGGATACGGCGTCCATGGTGGAACAAAAGCTGCCGACAATCCGATGGCTATGGGCTTCGATAATGGGTATGGCTGGGAAATTTCTTGACTTCATGGGGCATCCTGTCGCTTGTTGGTGTTGAGTGAGTTTGTCATTGGGAGACACTATGAACGGATCACGATGGATCGCCCCCGAAGAAAATTTTTTGCGGGAGGAACCGCATTATCAGGCCTCAGGGGATGAGGTATCGTTATTTTTGGCAGCTTATGATAATCGGTTGCCGATACTTCTCAAAGGTCCGACAGGGTGTGGGAAAACCCGTTTTGTCGAATATATGGCGTGGCGTCTTCAGAGGCCATTGATTACCGTCTCTTGTCATGAAGATATGACGGCGACCGATCTGGTGGGAAGATTTTTGATGGTTGGCGGTGATACCGTTTGGGAGGATGGTCCGTTGGCCCGGGCGGCGCGGCATGGGGGCATCTGTTATCTGGATGAGATTGTTGAGGCGCGTAAGGATACTACGGTGGTGATCCATCCGCTGGCGGATGATCGGCGTATCCTTCCCATGGAAAAACGTGGCGTGTTGCTCAAGGCGTCGCCAGAGTTTTGCTTGGTGGTCTCTTATAATCCGGGTTACCAAAGTGTCCTCAAGGATCTGAAACAAAGTACCCGTCAACGTTTTATTGCCCTGGCGTTTGATTATCCCGAGGCGGGGCTTGAGGCCCGAATCGTTGCCCGTGAGTCGGGCATCGCATTGGAAACCGCCGAGTCCTTGGTCCGTTTTGGCCATCTTACGCGCAATTTGAAGGGGAACGGATTGGAGGAGGGGGCCTCCACACGTTTGCTCGTTCATGCCGGAAAGCTTTTGCATTCCGGGGTCGATCCCGTCACAGCCTGTACGGGGGCAATTACGCAGGCATTGACCGATGATCCAGAAATGAAAGCGGCTATCGACGCCCTTTGTATGTCTATTTTCTAAACAAAAAAACGTGTAAAATTAATTTAGCAAAAAAACAATGGAAACAATCAACTTGGAAAAAGAGGGAAGAACCTATTGGCACCGCTTAGTCGGTGAAACGCTGAAAGTGCTGCTGGAACCTGTCGGCATCGAAGTCCGCATGGAAGTCCCAGTCGTCCCCGCTCCACCCGTGGCGGACCTTATTTTGATTCAGCGAAAAGAAGTTGGCAGCGGGGGATGGACTCAAGAGCAACGTTTGCGTTTGGCGGATGGGTTACAAGATCTTGAGGCCGACCAGATTTTGGTTGAGTTGAAAATTACCGAAAGCCTGAACGAAAAAACACTGACATGGCTTTCGGTGTACGACACCCTGTATTTGGAGACAGCAAAGCTGGAACGCCATCAATTGAAGAGCGTGATCATCAGTGCCATAACATCTCGAAAGGATTTCCTGGAAAAACATTCTTTTAAGTCTGTTGGACCGGTTGGCGTTTATGAAAGCATTCCATCCTGGGGTGGTGTTATCCGACTGATTTTTCTGAACGAATTGGCGGATAAAGCCCATAACGCTCCCCTAAAATGTTTCGCCAGTCGCCAGGACGAACAAAGAAAAGCATTCGCGACGATCCAACACGCTGGGTTGTTCAAACTCTCGGAGGCATTTGGTCGGGTTATTAATGGTTTGTGGAGGTTAAAAATGAAAAGTGCCTTGAATTATCCTGAAATGGAAGAGATCACACCCGAATATGTCATTCGGCTTGGGAAAGAATGGTTCGAGTCGATGGTGGATGTAACGCCAGAAGAAGAACTTTTTTCTCTGCCAAGGTTAGAGCAGCGGCTGGAGGTATCTCACCGGGATGGCGAACGGGACGGCGAGGCAAAAATTTTGACGCGCCAGTTACAACGTCGTTTTGGCACTGTACCGGATTGGGCCCAAGAAAAGATCGTCAAAGCTGAACTATCCTCCCTGGAGGAATGGAGTCTTCGGTTTGTGGATGCCCAGTCCCTGGACGATGTGTTTTCGGGCAAGCCGTGATATGACCGAGGAGATTCTTGCGCCAATGGTCAGGGAACTCCTTTTTATACGGTTGTTTTCCAATGCGATTGCCCTCCCGATATGGACTTCGTACTCAGGGCAATTGCATTTGGAATCCCTTGACATTAGGGCGTGTTGGTATCCGATAACTTGAGGCACACCCTAGAAAATTATTAAAAGAAAAAAGGGGTCTGGGGGATTGCCCCCAGGGTTTTGATTCTGATTTTGTTTTTTCTTTTTACGCGCCCTTTCTCCCGAAGCATTTTTTTTCGCGCCTTTTGTTTT
>PEAO01000062.1 GCA_002753615.1 Magnetococcales bacterium DCbin2 | reverse complement strand
AAAAACAAAGTCAAAAACAAAGTCAAAAACAAAGTCAAAAACAAAGTCAAAACCCTGGGGGCAATCCCCCAGACCCCTTTTTTCTTTTAATCATTTTACCCACGTCAAATCCCAGTGATCCGCCGAAACGGCACCGGCAACGCCTTGAATTCCCAGCTCAGCGCCTGCTCGACCAGCAACTTCTGTTCAACAACATGTTTTTTATGCAGGCCCGTCGCCGGTGAAGCCGCCGCCTTCCGACCAGCATAACCCGGAAATACCACGGCATATCCCAAATCACCGAGCAAATAAGTCAATCTTGGAAACACAAAAGACCACGCCCCCATATTGGCCGGCTCTTCCTGACACCAGACGACACTCGCCCCCGGATAGCGTGACAATAATCCAAACAGGGTATCCCTAGGCCAAGGATAAAGTTGTTCGATGCGGATCAAAACACAATGATCCATCCCCATGGCCTTCCGCGCTTCCAACAGGTCGTAATAAACCTTCCCGGTACACAATACCACCCGACGCACCTGGGCATCCGCTACCGGCACAGCACGCGGTTCCTCCAACACCCGCATAAACCGGGAACCAGCCGAAAAGTCAGCCAAATCAGAGACACATTCGGGATGCCGCAATAACGATTTTGGGGTAAAAATGACCAACGGTTTACGGAAGTTACGACGAATCTGCCGTCGCAGGACATGAAAATAGTTGGCCGGGGTCGTCACATTGCACACCTGAAGATTATCCTCGGCGCACAACTGCAAAAACCGTTCGGGACGGGCCGAAGAATGTTCCGGTCCCTGTCCCTCATAACCATGCGGCAACAGCAAGGTCAATCCATTGAGCCGCAACCATTTGGATTCGCCGGCACTCAAGAATTGATCGATGATCATCTGGGCACCGTTGGCAAAATCGCCAAACTGGGCCTCCCACAAAACCAAGGTAAACGGATCGTGGGAGGCATAGCCATACTCAAATCCCAAAACCGACGCCTCGGCCAAAGGGGAATCATACACCTTATACAACGCCTGACCGGAACGAATATGATTGAGGGGATAATAGCGAGATTCGTTCTCCTGATCCACCAAGACCGACTGCCGTTGCGAAAATGTCCCCCTGCCACAATCCTGCCCCGACAAGCGAACCCCAACCCCTTCCAACAACAAAGAACCAAACGCCAAGGCTTCGGC
Source organism: Magnetococcales bacterium DCbin2 (assembly GCA_002753615.1). Lineage (GTDB taxonomy): Bacteria > Pseudomonadota > Magnetococcia > Magnetococcales > UBA8363 > UBA8363. The sequence continues at coordinate 19,155 of PEAO01000062.1, read as the reverse complement.
AGTGGCCCAATCCACCCCGGAACCAGAATCCATCATTTCCTTCTTATTGCGCAGTTGCCGAAGAATCTTGGAGTTGACGGCAAAATCATTGGGCGGGGTCACCAATGCCTTGCCAACCTCCTGAAGGGTCTCCCTAGAAACATCGGTCTGGTACTCCACATGCTCCTCTTCCGAACCCAATGGGGAAAGCCCCTTCCACTCCCCTTCCAACCAGTCCGCTTTGTCCGCCTTATAATGTTGGGCCTCGGCAAACTCTTCTTCCAGCATGTTTTCAAAGTTGGCGCGAAAACCGGCGGCCCATTGCGAACCCTCATGCCCTTCCCGATCCAACTGCCGGGCATAAAGTTCTGCCGTCGTCGGATGTTTGCCGATGGTCCGATACATGATGGGCTGGGTAAACATCGGCTCATCGCTCTCGTTATGACCATGACGGCGATAGCAAAACATATCAACGATCACATCCCAGCCAAATTCCTGACGAAATTCGGTAGCCAGCCGGACCGCATAGACCACCGCCTCCGGGTCATCACCGTTGACATGAAAAATGGGTGCCTGAATAATTTTGCCCACGTCGGAAGGATAAGGAGAAGACCGAGATGCGGAAGGGTTGGTGGTAAAACCGATCTGGTTATTGATGACAATATGGACGGTCCCACCGGTGGAATACCCATCCAATCCCGAAAGAGACAAACTTTCGGCGACAAGACCCTGGCCCGAAAAAGCAGCGTCTCCATGCAGCAAAATCGCCAGGATCTCACGGCGTCCCTGCTCCCCTTTGCGCGTTTGCTTGGAACGGACCTTGCCCAAAACTACCGGATTGACCAACTCCAGATGGGATGGATTGGGATTTAAAGTCAAGTGAACCGGATGACCATCAAATATCCTGTCCGCCGATGCCCCCAAATGATAGCGGACATCGCCCGATCCTTGGACATCCTCAGGGTTGGCCGATCCCCCCTGAAACTCAACAAACATCACCCTGTAAGGTTTGTGCATCACATTGGCCAACACGTTCAACCGACCACGGTGCGCCATCCCCAAAACCACATCGCGCACCCCCAGTTTGGCCCCCCGCTTCAAGATTTGCTCCAGCGCAGGGATCAAAGACTCTCCCCCCTCCAGCCCAAACCGTTTGGTACCGGTAAACTTTTTTTGCAAAAACCTTTCAAATTCCTCCGCTTGAATCAAACGTTCCAGAATGGCCGACTTCCCCTCGACAGTAAACTCCGCACGATTACCCGTCGCCTCAATCCGTTGCTGGATCCATGTTTTCTGTTCCACATCCTGGATATGCATGAATTCCACGCCGACCGAACCACAATAGGTTTTCTTCAAGACCTGGAGAATTTCACGCATGGTGGCGGTTTCCGGTCCGAGGACATGATCGATGAAGATCGGTCGATCCATATCCGCTTCCGAAAACCCGTAGGTCGCCGGTTCCAACTCTGGAAAAGTCCCCTTCCCCTCCAACCCCAGGGGATCAAAACGGGCATGGAGATGGCCACGAACCCGATAGGAACGGATCAGCATCAAGGCGCGGATGGAATCCTGCGTCGCCTTGCGCGTATCCGAAAGATCAGCGGAAGGACGGGCGGGAAGGATCCCCGGTGCCACAGGGGTGACGGAAACATCACCACCATCCTTGCGACCACCCCCCCCCGGGCGGTGCTGGTTCCAAACCGCCCCCTGGAGTTCTTGAAGCACATCCTCGGCCCGATCACCTTCCCATTGGGAAAAAAATTGGGCAGTGGTGGCATCGACAGAGCGATGATCCTCCAAAAAACGGGCGTACAACTCACTGAGATACAGGGCGTTGCCGCCGTTCAAGAAGGAATCCATTGGATCGGGCATGTTCACTCCCTGGAGCAAGGAAACAGATTCAGGGTTGTTGGAGAACTTTCATCAACGCATCGCCATATTTTTCCACCAAATCCATCTCACCCTTTTGCAAGGGCACCGTGGAAGAAAAATCCTGATTCATGTTTTCTTCCATGTTTTTAACATATTGGTCCATCTGCTGAGTCATGGACTGGCGTTGGGCAGGAGGGATGAACGGATTGTTGGCAAGACTCGCTTTTTGTTGGGCAATCCATTCTTTCTGCTGTTTGATGGCATGTTCCCGCGCCTGGCTGGAATCCATAGGGGCAGGGGCAGGAGCCGCAGTCGCACCGACAGAATTCCGGGCCATCGCAGCGGTATTGGCTTTCATTTGCCGGATCAGCCAATATTTTTGTGCGGGCGGCATGAAGGGATTATCGATGATGGCCTGGATTTGGGATCGTTGCATCGTCTTGACGGAATCGGCGGGTGAGGTGGCTTGAACCGCTACAGGGCGAAGAGAAGACCGTTGCTGCCGTATCGCATCGAGGGCTTGTTGTTTCTGAAACGGATGCATCATGGGATTGCTGCGGATACGATTTTCCTGGGTATCCAGAATCTCTTTCATCCACGCTTGTCTTTTATTTTCCGCCTCGGCCATTTCCTTACGGGCGGCGGACAACGCCTGGGCCGCTGCCTCTTGATGAACACGGGACTCCTCCTGGAACTTTTTCGTACTCTCCTGCATCCGTTGGGTAGCGGCGGCTTGTTCTTTCAGGGCACTTCTGATCATGAGTCCCTGATTAAGCTGATCAAAAATATAAAAAAACCGATCCGAATCCCACCCTTTGGCCTTCAATTGATCGGCAAACCCCTTGTCGTGACGTACTCCTGGAATCCAAGGACGATTGGCCGGGGCTTGGGCGATGGTTTGAACGATTTGCGGATAATCGGCCATGAATTTGCGGATTTCGTCATCGGAAAAAGGCTTCTCCACCTCCCGAGCCGACGCAGCAGAACCCCAAGAAACCGACAACCCAACGATCAAGGCTAGAAACGCCCTTTTGGTGATGCTTCTCCACATAAGGAACACTCCTCAGAAAATAACATGGTTTTTTTGGATCATGCAGCGGACACCACGCTGACGCCCAACTTCAACCCACACACCCATCGCAGACAAGTACCCTGGGCAGGATGGCATATTCTCGGACGATTATCAATCAAATCGGAAAATTATCCCTGTGGTGCCGCTGGTGAAAACAGGGCCTGTTCCACATGGTCCGCAATCAGATGCCCTACCAAAATATGGCTTTCCTGAATTCGGGGCGTTGAATCGCTGGCAACCTGGATGCAACAATCGCACAATGGCCTCATCGCCCCCCCAGATCGACCCGTAAGCCCAATGATCGACATCGATTTTTCCTTTGCAACCTGCATGGCGCGGAGGATGTTGGGTGATTTCCCTGAGGTGCTGATGACCACCAACAGGTCTCCCGGCATCCCCAAGGCTTCAACCTGACGGGAAAATACCCTGTCAAAGCCATAATCATTGCCGATAGCGGTCAAGATGGAGGTATCCGTCGTAAGCGCGATGGCGGGCAATGCTGGCCTGTCGAAGAAAAAACGGCTGACCAGTTCTGCGGCGATATGCTGCGCATCCGCAGCCGAACCACCATTTCCAGCAATGAGAAGCCGATGACCTCGACGAAGTGCCCCCTCGGCCATCTGGCAAGCGCGAGCTAGGTCGGAAAACAGGGAGACATCATCAAGAAAAGCCTGCTTCGCCGCCAAGCTCATCCGTATTTGCTGGCGCAAACGATCTTCCCACACATGACTATTATTTCCCACCATGGTTCCAACCCTTTGTCCGTTGTAAAAATTGTTGACGATCAAGCATCAGGCGTTTCATTGGTTATTTGGCACATTCCATGCTTTCCAGCATGTGTGACAAAATTCTCAATCCGTGAACGGAAAAAAACATGCCCAGCCGGAATGCCAGCCTCAGATTTTACGGTGTTTGCGAAACATGCTTCAAAGAACAATGGAAGCACCATGCCTCAGGTCAGCCCAAACACTGCTATTGCCCCCATCACCAAGCCCTTGCGTATGAGTCCCATGAAGGGGTTTCCATCCGCACCAACATCACCATCGAAGAGTACAATCAAATAATCGCAAGATCGACCGTTGACGAAAGCTTCACCATACCCCAGCGACGAAAAATACGCCGCTGACCGTTCCGTTGAGACCTCTCGCAACAAAAAAAAGAAAACCTAAGTAAAATTACCAAACCTTGACCCTACCCCGCCACCCCTCTCCTAGGAAAGGCCCACCATGAAACTTGCCGCCATCGATTGCGGTTCCAACGCCGTTCGTCTTCTGATTTCCAACGTCTTTGAAGTAGGCGACTGGAAACCTTTCATCCGCAAGGCCGATCTTTACCGTGTTCCGGTCCGTCTCGGTGAAGATGCCTTTATCCGTGGCATCATTTCCAAAGAACGGGCCAAGGCGTTCATCCATACCATGTTCGCCTTCAAAGAACTCATGAGTGCTTGTAGTGTCGATGATTACATGGCTTGCGCCACATCCGCCATGAGAACCGCAAAAAACGGACCCGATCTGGTCAAACAGGTGCACCGGGAGGTGGGACTGGAAATCCAAATTATCGATGGCTCCAAAGAAGCAGAACTCATCGCACTCAACCGCCTGGATGGCCGCTTCCTCATCGGTAATTTTCTCTATATCGATGTCGGTGGCGGCAGTACCGAACTGTCCCTCTACCAGGATGGATCGCTCAAAGCGTCACGATCTTTCAAAATTGGGACCATCCGCATCAAAGAAGGGTTGGTCTCCCCGAAAAGATGGACGCACATGAAACAATGGATTGAAGAGCATTGCCTGACATGCCCCAATCTGAGTGCCATCGGGTCCGGGGGCAACATCAATAAATTATTTTCGCTGACCAACAGCAAACCCGATAAACCGGTCTCTCTGAAACGGATCCAACTGCTCCACAACGATCTGTCCCAGTTGAGCATCGAAGAACGGATGGTCAAGTTGGGACTCAAACCCGACCGCGCCGATGTCATCGTTCCAGCAGGACAGATTTTTACCAATATCATGCAGTGGAGCAACATTGTGCAAATCTTTGTGCCACGCATCGGCCTGTCCGACGGCCTGATTCACGCACTTTATCGGAAAAAACGCCCCATCAAAGACGATTAACCCATCATCTGTCCGGTGATCTTTCACCGGACAGACATGGATCATCCAACTGCCGACCACTTTCCAATAGTTTGGTAAATTCCTCAGCCGGCAAAGGTTTGCTAAAATAATACCCCTGCATTTCATCGCAACCATGCAACCGCAGAAAACTCAGTTGATCCTCCGTTTCCACCCCCTCGGCAACCACATTTAACTTTAAACTTTGGGCCATGGCGATGATGGCGTTGACAATGGCGGCATCATCGGAATCAAAAGTCAAATCGCGGACAAAAGATTGATCAATCTTCAAGGTATGCAATGGAAATCGCTTAAGATAGCTCAAAGAAGAATAACCCGTACCAAAATCATCCACAGCAATCAACAACCCCAAAGAACGTAAACGAGTCATGGTGACAATGACCGACTCGACATTATCCATGACCATGCTTTCGGTGATTTCCAATTCTAAAAGTTGCGGCGGCAAACCCGAATTTTCCAAGATGCGCGATACCCGTTCAAACAAGTCACGCTGTCGAAACTGACGCACCGACAAGTTGACCGCCATCCGCAAACGATCAAAACCCGATTCACGCCAGATACGATTTTGGCGGCAGGCGGTTTTTAAAATCCATTCGCCCAAGGGGAGGATCAGGCCGGTCTCTTCGGCGATGGGGATAAACTCACCCGGAGAAACCATCCCCATATCGGGTTGGTGCCACCGAACCAAGGCTTCCATACCCACCACATGCCCGGTCGCCAGGGATACTTTCGGTTGATAGAATAAAATAAATTCCTCGCGATCCAATCCCTGACGCAAATCTTTTTCCATTTTCAAGCGTCGATTGGCCTGTTCACCCATGGAAGCCTTATAAAAAGTGCAGGTATCGCGTCCCGTCAATTTGGCGCGATTCAGGGCCATGTCGGCGTTTTTGATCAAAGAAGCGGCATCGGTACCGTCTTCAGGAAAAAGGGTGATTCCGGTACTGGCGGTCAGGAACAATTCGTGTTCCTCGATGGCAAAAGGTTCAGCCAGGGCATTGTTGATTTTTCGTGCAACAAGAACGGCATCTTTGGCGTTGTGGATCTCCCGCATGATAAATCCAAAGGAATCACCCGCCAGACGACTCAGGGTATCGCCCTCGCGGATGAAGGTACGCAGCCGGGAGGCGACATTCCGCAAAAGCTGATCTCCCAGTTGGTGTCCGAGAGAATTGTTGATTTTCTTAAAATGGTCCAGCCCAAAAAAAATCACCAACACCTTGCCCTCATTACGATGGGCATTCACAACCGCCTGGGCAAGGCGATCAGCAAATAAATCCCTGTTGGGCAACCCTGTCAGGGTATCGTGGTAGGTTTTAAAATGCAGTTCGCGCTGGCTTGCGCGGATTTCGGTCAGGTCGTGAAAAATAGAAATAAAATTAGTGATATTTCCGGCACGGTCGCGAATGACGGTGATGGTTTCCCACTGGGGATACGCTTCACCATTTTTCTTGCGGTCAAGTATCTCACCCCGCCACATCCCGCATTCCAGCAAAGATTTCCATACTTGTTCGTTAAATTCCGGCTCCTGATGGCGTCCCAAAAGACTCTTCAGGGGGTTGCCGATGACCTCAACCGCCTCATGTCCCGTAATACGGGTAAATGCGGGATTAACGCTTTGGATGACCCCCTTGTCGTCGGTGATGATGACCCCTTCGATGGCATTTTCAAGGACTTTGGTGGCGATGCGTAGTTGTTCATCGACCTCTTCCATAGCCCCACCAAAAACTGTGTGGGCAATTTTCAGGCGATTTTCCACCTCACGGGTATCGGTGATGTCATGGACCGTCCCCAACACCCGACTGCATGCGTTTGACCCCTGGGAATGGCTTTCACAAACCATATGGACCGTGCGAATATCGCGCGCGGAACGGACGACGCGGCATTCAAGATCGGAACGCTCTCCCGCAACATTCAAATCAAAAATGGCATGTTCCACCCGTTGGCGATCTTCCGGGTGAATGCAGTCAAAGAAAACCGTGATATCGGCATGGTTCGTCGATGGGGGCAAACCGACGATGGCCAACATTTCATCGGAAAAATAAACGTCCCCATGTCCACATTCCCACTCCCAATTGCCAAGATGGGCAATCCCCTGGGCGCGTTTAAGAATTTCCCGTTCTTTTTTAAGGTTTGATGCCAAATTTTCAATGGTGCGCAGATCGCGGTAGGCCCTGAGTGCCGTCGTTACCGAGGTGATCAATTTTTGACTGGTCAGCTCGGTTTTTTCTCGATAGTCATTGATATCATACTGGGAAATCACTTCGGGTTCAGGGGCCTGCCCCGCTTGGCCGGTACGCAGAATAATACGGACAAAACCATTCTTCAGTTCCTCACGGATGGCACGGACCACCTGCAAACCAGCCTGGTCGGTCTCCATGACCACGTCCAACAGCAACACGGCAATGTCTGTATTCTGGGCCATGATGGCACAGGCATCCTTGCCAGAATAGCCGCTGATAACCTCGATTTCACGCCCATCAAACCGCAAGCTGCGCAAGACCATCCGGGTTAACTGATGCACGTCTGGTTCATCATCGATAACCAAAACCTTCCAAACCGAAGAGGAACCCGCCGTGAAAGTTGGCAACCGCTCTTCCGCAAACAAATCATCATCGACAAAGCTATCGTTCACCAACTGGGACATATTGCACTTTTCGTTCACATGAATGCACTTGACCAATCAAAATGGAAGAAATCGGATGAAAAACCCATTGAAATGATTATGGATTAGTCAAACCACTACCAACCACATGTCCAAAACCACACCGTCACCCAATATCACTGACGGAGGCATCCTATCACAGCAGAGAGGCACCGTGGGATTTTTTTTGTAACAAGACTTTCAAATTGGATGGACATATTCCAAATATTTTCAAAAATGGGGTGGCAAGGGGAGATGGAATTGGAACGATTGCGCAATAGGATCCTCATGAGACATTGCAGTTTGTTGCAATTATCATAAACTTATCCCCGCCGCACTCTTTACAAATCAAAGATTATCGATTCACTATCGGAAGAATCGTCCAGGGTGGCCATAGACATGCCAAAATCCAAAGGGTTCATCAGCGACCGTCCACGGATTTTGATCCCTAATGAGAAGTAAAAATAATGCGTATTCTTATCGTAGAAGACCATCAGGATTTAGTAGCCAATATTTTTGAGTTCATGGAGGCCAGAGGCCATACGGTCGATGCCGCCCACGATGGCCTTGTGGGACTCCATCTGGCCATGGTCAACACCTACGATGTCATCATTTTGGATCTGGTGCTGCCGGGGATGAGTGGCATCACCTTGTGCCAGGAGTTGCGCAGAACGGGCGGCAAGGATACCCCAATTCTCATGCTGACCGCCTTAGATACCATTCAGGATAAAATCCTGGGTTTGGAAAGTGGGGGTGATGATTATGTGGTCAAACCTTTCTCCCTGTTGGAAGTGGAAACACGCCTTCGTGCCCTGGTACGCCGGGCTCAAGGACGAATGACCAAAAAGACCCTGAAAGTGGGTGCGTTAACAATGGATCTGGAAACACATACCCTCTTTCGTAGCGGAGAGGAACTGTTTCTTCCACCCATCGCCATGAAGATCCTTGAAATACTGATGCGACACCATCCGGCTGTCGTGACACGATCCGATCTGGAATATGCCATCTGGAAAGACCACCCTCCCGGCAGCGATGCGTTGAGAACCCATATCCACCTCCTACGCGACACCCTGGATAAACCGTTTGCCTCCGCCATGCTAAAAACAATCCGTTCAGTCGGGTTCCAACTGGTGGAATCCAACTGATGTGGCCCCGTGAACTCCCTTTCCGGGTAGCATTTTCTTTCGCCTGTTTCGGCGGCATCATCAGCTTAGTGCTGTGCATCTGGGTCTATTTTGCGGTGCAGGAGATCGGTATGCGGATTGTAGACCGCAACCTCACCGATGAAATGGTTTTTTTTCCCCCCCGCCGTACCCGCAATCCCTCCTCCACCCCCTTGAAAACCACCACTTTAATGGGTTTTGTCCACCCCGCCAAGCAGACCGATCCTTCCGTCCCACCCCCCCTGCTGAAACTTCAACCCGGTCTCCACAACATTGATATCAATCATATCTCCTACCGCGCCTTGGTGAAGAAAACTCAAAACATGAGTTTCTTTATACTGTATGATCATACACTCCTTCATAAGAAATGGGAGTTGCATTTTTTGTTCATACTCATCATGAGCAGTTTGGGTATGACCGTCATCGCCGCCATTGGTGGCTATGGGTTGACTAGCTGGGTGATTGCCCCGATCAAGGATCTTGCCCGCGAGGTGAATGCCATGACAGAAATCGCGCCAGGAAAGAAGCTATCCCGCCATTTTTCCCGGGATGCCCTGGGTGAACTGGCCAAGGTGTTGGCCCATCGACAAGATCAACTATTAAATTTAATCGAACGGGAACGGGCCTTTGCCACCGATGTCAGCCATGAACTGCGCAATCCCTTGGCCATTATCCAGGGGGTGGTCGAAATCCTCCAGAACGATCACTCCCTCTCGAATTCCATCGCCAACCCCATCCATCGTCTTGCCCGGGCCGTGAGCGATATCAATATCCTCACCTCCGCGCTGTTGCTATTGGCACGGGCAGAGGTGGATAAAACTCCCAGTCATGCTGTCTGCCTTGTTTCTGAAGTTATTGATAAAGTATTGGAACGAAACCAATTTCGCCTCAAGGGAAAATCGGCCAAGCTGCGCGTGCAAATCGACGCCCAACCGCAATTGAACGCCGAACCTGTTTTTGTCCAAATCGTCATTGGCAATCTGATTCGTAACGCCTTCAACTTTATCCATCACGGAGAGGTCCATATCCACCTGGAGGAAGAACGCCTCACCATTACCGATACGGGCGTTGGCATGGATCCCCATGTCCTGGATAAAATTTTTCAAAAGCCATTCAAAGGGACGGCCAGTCAGGGTTCTGGTGTCGGTCTCACCCTGGTCAAACGCATTTGTGACCACCACGGTTGGCAGGTGACCATCCAGAGTCAACCGAACCAGGGGACCATCGCACAATTTTTCTTTCGACCCCAAGTATAAGATGGCATACGCCCCCCCTCTTCATCATTTCAAATCTTAACAAAGATTTAACAAATACCTCACATTCTGCTCACAAACCCTTGGCTATCCTTTGCCGTTGGTCGAGGTGTCAAACATACATTACATGAGTCGTTGGTTGCAATCATCTTCCAACGTTTCAAATAGTTTACTCGTATTTTAGCGTTAATTCTGCGACGAGGCTCAAGCAACATGAATGCAATCATGCTCCCAATGTTTTTTCCATTTTTAAAATGGCGCAAAATGGTCACCCGTGAAACCATGCGCTTTGACCTCGTGGCTGGCGTGACCGGTGCGGTCGTGGCCATGCCCCAGGGGGTAGCCTTTGCCGCCATTGCCGGGATGCCACCGGAATACGGATTATATTCCGGCATGGTTCCCGCCGTGATCGCCGCGCTATTTGGCTCTTCCTGGCATTTGGTCTCCGGTCCCACCACAGCTGCCTCTATCATGATTTTTTCCATTTTGAGCCAGCATGCCATCCCCGGTAGTCCCGATTATATTCAAATGGCCATCACCATGACCTTTCTGGTAGGCTCGATCCAGTTCGTCATGGGAGTCCTCCGTTTGGGGGTCGTTACCCAGTTTGTTTCGCATTCGGTAGTAGCCGGTTTTACCGCCGGGGCGGCGATGCTGATTGCCACCAAGCAGATTGGTCACTTTTTTGGTGTCTCCATCCCCGAAGGGAGTTCCTTCACCGCGACTTGGGGACATCTATTCACCCATCTGGACGCCATAACCATGCCGGTGCTGATGGTCGGAGGAGTCACCTTATTGGCCAGTATTCTGTCCAAACGGTTCATACCCAAGGTTCCCCACATGCTGGTCTCCCTGTTGGTGGGTGGTCTTATGGCCGAGGGGATGCGTTTCGCCATTCCGGGAACGCGGGAAATTCTTAAAAGCGTCGGGAACCTACCCGCATCCCTGCCGTCACTCTCCATGCCCGCCATGGACCTTCATATCTGGCGTGAGTTTGGCTCGGAACCCCTTGCGGTCGCGCTGTTGGCCTTAACCGAAGCCATCTCCATCGCCAGGGCCATCGGCTTAAAGAGTGGCCAACGCATTGATGGCAATCAAGAGTTTATTGGCCAGGGTCTTTCCAATCTTGTGGGGTGTTTTTTCTCTTCCTATGTGGCTACAGGTTCTTTCAACCGCAGCGGCATCAACTATGCGGCAAAGGCTAAGACTCCCCTGGCGGCCATTTTCGCTGGACTATTCCTGGGATTGCTGACCCCGATCGTAGCTCCGATCATCTCCACCCTTCCCAAGGCGGCCATGGCAGCGGTGCTGTTGGTGGTAGCCTGGGATCTGATCGATTTTCACCATATTTTCAAATTATTGCGCCAAAGTAGTGTGGAATCATTCCTGATGGGTATAACCTTCTTATCCACCCTGCTGTTCAGCCTGGAAGGGGCCATTCTGTTGGGGACCAGCTTTTCATTAGGCTTTTATCTGCGCAAAACGTTGCGGCCTCAAATTCTCTCCAGAGTACCGGATCCAAGGCTCCCCAACCGAAATTTCACGTCCGATGCCTCGCTCCCAGAATGTCCCCAACTCAAGCTGATGCGGGTAGACGGATCCCTTTACTATGGGGCGGTCAGCTATTTTCAGGATATCCTTGCGGACCAACGGGAAAAATTTCCACTCCGCAAACATCTGGCCATTATTGCCAGCGGCATCAACTTTGTGGATCTTTCTGGAGCCGGGGTCCTTGCCGAAGAGGCGCAAAAATTTCGGACCCTGGGTGGCGGGCTTTACTTGGTACGGGTTAAGAAAAAAGTTAAGGAAATACTGAACGATACCGGTAACCTAACTGAAATTGGTCAAGAAAATTTTTATGAGACAAAAAGCGATGCCATCAGGGACATTGTTTCTCGGTTGGATACCGGGATTTGCGCACAATGCACACGACGCATTTTTCTTGAGTGTCAGAATATGCCCAAAACTTGCGCCACAACCCCTATCAATCAGGAGTAACGTGGCGCAAGTCAAGGATGTGAATTTCACGAAAGCTGTCTGCGCACAAAACACCTTAAATTTATCTTAGAAAAACCCATGAATTCGGGGGACACAACACGCAACCCCATCGAGTTTAATGTTGTGTCCCCGAACACATTCCCGACCGGATACGCCTGCCGACCGGGCAAACGCCATCAAAATTTGATGGTCCATCCTTGTTTTCTGACTTGTTCTTTGGTGTATTGCACCCCATCCACGCGCAACCCTTGGGCATTGATCAGGCTGATGATCCCTCCCCGATTGGACAGTTCCAGTTGCGGACGAACCAGCACAGTTTTGGTTTCCCCCTTATTGATGGTGCCCGACAGGGGAAGAGAACGTTTTTCCTGATCCCGCAAGGTCCAACCGGTCAAATCGATAGCATTGGGCGTGACATTCAACAAGGTTACGCTTTCCTGTTCCACCGGGGCATCATCGTTCACCAAAGCGGCCACAATCCGAACATGACCGTCGGTCTCCCCGGGGACCACCGGTCGGGGCGGTGTGACTCCAGGCGGAACAACCGGAGAGGTTCCAGACAAACTGTTGCCTGTCACGTCATCGGTATGCCTGGGTTGGGTCTGAAATTTGAGGAAAATGGCCACCCATTGACTGGTCGCGGGGAAACGGAGAATCAACCCACCATCTTGCCAAACGCCATTATCCTTCTTCCATGGCCCTTCATTACCCTGGTTCATATGGATATCGTGGATACCCCGGCCAGGAGAAAATTCAAATACCTTATCCCGTTGTCCCTCCGGCCCCCAGGTCTCACCAAATGCATAGATCTCCGCATCCTGATCCAGCTTTGCCCGGTTGATATAATAATGCAACTTCTCGTTCAAATCATTGTCCGGCCCGGGCAAATTCATGGGCAGAGGGACAAACTCATCGAAATTGACCAAGTTGCCTCGGATAAAATCCAACCCATGCTTCTCGGAAGACGGAAGTGGGGTAAATCCTCGAGAACAACCCTGTAACCTTTCCAGAATGGGATGTTGAAACTGACTGTCAACAATATATTCAACCAGCGATTGATCGGCAGACTGGACGTTGATGGCGATACGCCAAACATCCCGATCATCAACAACCTTGACTTGATAGTGAGGATTTTTACCGGACGCAAAGCGCGTATCGACAACCGCACCCTTCAAAACACCATAATTTTTCAAAGGCATCATCATTCTCCTAATCTGGTTCGGCGAAAAATGGACCGCCTCGGTTTTCGATCAACGGAGCATCCCCTCTGTTTAGGAGGTAAAACCGGACTTGCAAAAAGGGAATTGAGTCCCCCATTGTTCCCTGACCTCCCTGGCGGCTTCGAGTTTGCAATCTCTGGACTTCCAAACCGCCCAATGCCGATTTTCACAACCGACATCCAGGAGCGTGGAGATCATTGCCCGAGATGATACCCTGCTCTTCATTGATCCTATCCTTGGAAATCAAAACATCGCATTATCATCGCGTGATCAACATATATCCGCATCACATGACGACAATCAACCAAAAAAATCGAATATTTGCACTACAGGTTAAAATTCGAGAAAAAAACTTGGTGGACACGGGAAAATTCAAGGCGTGCAATTCGGAGGGGGAGAGGAAGGGGGAACGCAGTGAAATCTCTAAATCTTGAGACACATAAACCGTTCTTTATTTTTAATTTACTATTCTACTAATTTATATATCGACTAAAAAAATATAATATATAAATGCAAACGGCAATACACGGGCATCTATTTATCATTATAACTTAAATAAAAAATAAATCAGGGGAGGCGTGATATAAAAATTTTATTAATTAATAAAAAATATAATAGCCTCCCAAATTTACAGGTGTTCAGTGCCTCACCGAAGGATCTCCAGGATGAAATGTCATCACACCGTTTGCGATAATGGCACGGAATCGGAAGAAATGATTCATACCAGTACGTAGATCACTCATAGCGATTATACCGGTGTTGATTTTGGTAAAATGAAAAAAGACAAGATGACGCCCACTGATCAGGCATGTACCATGATGGAAGGTTTTGAGTTCCTTGTATTCCATAATCATGCACTGCGTTGCGTTAAACGTAAGATCAAAATAACGTTTCAGTGCCTCTTGAATGATTTTTCGAACCATATTGTTTTTGGTGCGTGATGACTCTGACATAAACTTAGGATCCAAACCAATATGATCCATAAAATATTTGAAGGGTTCTGACAAATCCGCAGAGGTTTCCACCAATTTTTCCAAATTACTCAACTTCTCTACAAAGGATGCCATTTTCTTCATTCCTCCAGCTATCGATGATAAAGTCTGGGACACCTTACATATTCTCTTAGCGCGACCGTAACCCAGTCTATCTGTTTTCGAAAATCTGGGACAAGACACTTATTTCACTGAGGTTCCAGACTTACAGCAGGAAAATTGATATATGTCCCCGGATTTCCAATGCAAGCAGGAACAGTCCAATGACTCAAAGCAACTTCACCAGTGCCGCCACAATCGCCACGGTTGCGGCTTGCATCCCACCAAGACGGATTACAAGTCGCAGTTCCATTTCCTTCATGTCACGCCGGACGTTCTCAATATCCAACTTGGTGGCCAATCTGTCTTCCACCAGTTCGGCCATGGCTTCTGCATGGACTTCCGCTTGGGATTCAGGAACGCCTGCGGCTTTAAGTCTCTTGGCATACGCCAACGTGTCAAACGCAATCGCGGTACTCATGGGGAGATCTCCTTCCAGAGGTGACAACAGGGATAAGCGTACCACGAGCCACTACCAGACAACAGATAAAATTCCCCCTTGATGATTTCGCCAACTAAGAATATAGCCTTTCATCCGTCACGGCGTTCTTTGGGTTCCAACGAAAATCTGGTGACAGTACATCTATTTCACAGAGGTTCCAGATTACAGTGGGGAAATTGATAGACTGTCCCTGGATTTCACGCCAATGACTATGTGCGATCAATGGAAAAACAATCCTTTTAGTGCCGGGATCACCGTCACAGCAACGACAAGAGCCAGCATCCACCGATTCAGCCGTAATTCGCCCATTACCCGGTCTTCGAGAGCTTTCAGATCTGCTTTTGTGGCAAGCCCTTCGACCTGGGATTCGCTGGCAGCTTTGAACGCTTCTGAAAAAGCTTCCGCATGCTCCCTAGAAACCCCAGAAGCTTCCAAATGCTTGGTGAACTTCAAGGTGTCAAACGTCGTCGTGGCCATGTTGCATTCTCCTTCCAAGGTTACAACCGGGATAAGCGTACCACGAGCCACTACCAGACAACAGATAAAATTCCCCTTTGATGATTTCGCCAACTAAGGATATAGCCTCTCATCCGTCGCGGCGTTTTTTTGGGTTCCAACGGAAATCTGGTGACAGTACATCCACTTCACAGAGGTTCCAGATTATAGTGGGGAAATTGATATACTGTCCCTGGATTTTCCATCGCCATCAGCCGTGATTATCTGTGAACCTGAGGAAGAACACAAGAACCTAGAGATTCCAGATTACAGTGGGGAAATTGATATACTGTCCCCGAATTTTCGAGATTCCAGATTACAGTGGGGAAATTGATATACTGTCCCCGAATTTTCGGGACGGATTTCTGGCGGGATTTCAGGAATCAAAGCAACTTCGCCAGTGCCGCCACCACGGCCACCGATGCCGCCAGCATGCCGCCAAAGCGAAAGGTGATTCTAAACTCAAGGTCTTTTAAGTCTTCTTTTGTTGCCAAAGCTTTCATATCGCGCCGAACAAGCTCAATGTCCAACTTGGTGGCCAATCTATCTTCCACCAGTTCGGCCATAGCTTCCGCATGGACTTCCGCTTGGGATTCAGGAACGCCTGCAGCTTTAAGTTTCTTGGCATACGCCAACGTGTCAAACGCAATCGCGATACTCATGGGGAAATCTCCTTCCAGGGGACAACTGGGATAAGCGTACCACAAGCCACTACCAGACAACAGATAAAATTCCCCCTTGATGATTTCGCCAACTAAGGATATAGCCTTTCATCCGTCACGGCGTTCTTTGGGTTCCAACGGAAATTTGGTGACCATACATCCACTTCGGTAGGGAAATTGATATACTGTCCCCGGATTTCAGTAGGGAAATTGATATACTGTCCCCGGATTTACATATGACCCCATTCTTCCATAATGTCAGGCAGGAACCATGCACTCTTCTGGTTCCGGTTTGTTCCCTTCTTTCGGATTCCCTCAAACTCTTAGAACACATTCAACCTCGTTGCCTGATCCATGGTATTGAACATGGTCAAAACTGGCATTGACGGCAATGGCAATCCCCCGACCGTGAGTATCGAGCATCCGTTCGGAACTGAAGTTTAAATAGGGTGCGCTATCGAACCCAATCCCATCATCCTTGATACGGAAACAAATCTCTCTGTCACCTTTTGAAAGCCAAACCATTACTTGCTTGGATTGATTTTCCGGTAAGGCCAAAAGCCGCTCTCTTTCTTCCTCAAGTTGGAACGATTGGTTCAGAAGGGTTTTTTTGTGGTAGGTTAAACCAAGATTCCCATGCTCAATGGCATTCACCAGCATTTCTCTGAGACCGATGGCTGCCTTTTCGGGATTTGGACAGTTCAGAGATAAGAAAACTGATAAATCAAGTGCCTCTGCAAAGGTGCGAATGGAAAAACGTCCCTCCTTTATGTGGGATAACAACGGACAAGGACAACTAAATGAATGTATCTTTCCGCATAAGTGTTGTTGAACGTTTTTCCGAATAACAGCCGCTGAAATAATGACTTTCAATAAATCGATGTTTAAAGGTTTTGTCAGGTAATAGAAGGCCCCAAGAGAAAGCCCTTGGGCAATGTCTTCGGCACTTCCCCGTGAAGATGTGAAAATGACCGGAATATTCCGGGTTATTTTCTCATCATGCAAACGTTTGCACACCTCAAAGCCATCTATTTCCAGCATTTCCACATCCAGAAGAACGATGTCCACCGCCTCCTTTTTTGCGGTATTGATTGCATCATAGCCATTGGTCGCTATAAAAATGCGGTAGTCTAGACTGAGCGCACTGGCCAAAACTTTGATATCTGTTGGCACATCATCCACGATCAATATTTTTGTTTCTGGGTGAAAATCCATTATTCCCCCCCCCTCTTTATCGCAATAAATACAACAGATACCCAAGCTGGTAATCCTCGTCTAAACACGCCACAGATTTTCCAATGAGGTAAAAGAAACTAGGGGGAATAGTGCTACCAAACCACAGAAAAGGTCAATCGTACAATTTCAATTTTATGTTTTTTTTACCCCCCACCCCAAGATTTTGGCATATAACTTGCTGTGCACATTCTGGGACCACATGTGTGAAATCTGGTGACAGTATATCCATTTCACAGAGGTTCCAGATTACAGTAGGGAAATTGATATACTGTCCCCGGATTTGCGAAAAGGAAATGTCGCAACGCAAGACCTGACCCCATTCTTTTTGCATTCTTTTCAGTAGGGAAATTGATATACTGTCCCCGGATTTGCGAAAAGGAAATGTCGCAACGCAAGACCTGACCCCATTCTTTTGCCTAGATCGGGGAAGTGGGCAATATAAAATTTGATGATTGCCAAAGGGAAAACGGTAAGGTGTCCCCAGATTTCGGGTGTCCCCAGATTTCGGGGCCTATGCAGGAAGGAGCGGTCCAATGACTCAAAGCAACTTCACCAGTGCCGCCACCACGGCTACCGATGCTGCCATCATCCCGCCAAGACGCAGGGTAAGTCGGTATTCAAGCTCCTTTAGCCGCGTATCCAGGTACTCTTGCGACACCAATTTTTCGCTAGCGATAGCGGATAACGCTTTGGCATGCGCTTTTGCTTGCACTTCTGGAACTCCGGCGGCTCTAAGTTCTTCAGAAAACGCCAATGTGTCAAACGTAGTCGTGGCCATGCTGCATTCTCCTTCCAAGGTTACAACTGGGATAAGCGTACCACGAGCCACTACCAGACAACAGACAAAATTCCCCCTTGATGATTCCGCCAACTGAAATCTGGAAATCTGGGGACAGTACATCCGTCTCACAGAGGTTCCAGATTACTGTAGAAAAATTGATGTACTGTCCCCGGCTTTCCGTTGTGTTCCGGATTTCCGTTGAATTCAAAAACGATTTCAATGCGAGGGGAACAGCTTGAAAATAGTGATGATCAATCCAGTCTGAGCCAAAAGAAGGCCAATCATCCACTTGATGGTTTCAGCCTTTGACTCGGCAATCCTGGCCTCAATCTTAAGTTCGAGTTGTTGAATATCGCCTTCGAGCAGTCGAATATCACCTTTGGTGGCCAACTCTTTAAGGCGAGAATCTTCCACCTGCTCAAACACACGCGCCATCGCCTTGGCATGTCCCCTGGCCTGATCCTCGGGGACGCCAGAATCCCTTGTGAGCCGTTCCGTAAATTCCAACGTGTCAAATGTGATCGTCGTCATGGCAACCCTCCTTTGCCCACAACATACCACAGCAGAAACCCATGATTATGGAAAATTCCCTTGAACACATTGTTCCAACAAATATGTCTTGCAGGTTTCTTTACTTCAACGAACGGCGATGAACTTGGTATTGGTGGAGCCGAGGGGGATCGAACCCCTGGCCTCCGCATTGCGAACGCGGCGCTCTCCCAGCTGAGCTACGGCCCCTTCTTCATTCAAAACACAAAAAATACAAAAATCAACACTCAATACGATCAACACCACCGGCAAAAAAAAACCGCGATTCTCGTAAAGAACGCGGTGTTTTTTGGTTGCGGGAGAGGGATTTGAACCCCCGACCTTCGGGTTATGAGCCCGACGAGCTACCGAGCTGCTCCATCCCGCGTCGTCGTTTCAGTCCTACTGCCGCCCCTACAAACATCCACCTAAACATCAACTCGGTGTCACGCTCATCCTAACGGCCTTCATTCTAAAATAAAGCTTCCTGGCGGTGTCCTACTTTCCCACAACTTAAGTTGCAGTATCATCAGCGCTGAAGGGCTTAACTGCCGAGTTCGGAATGGGATCGGGTGTTTCCCCTT
>PEAO01000061.1 GCA_002753615.1 Magnetococcales bacterium DCbin2 | reverse complement strand
ATGTTCCGCTTTTGACTTTGGTTTTTGAATTTAAAAAAATGTTCCCATGTTTAATCTTTTGATTTAATATCGAAAATAAAGTCAAAAGAGAAAATGGAAGCTTTTGATTTAAAGTCAAAACCCTGGGGAAAGAATTCCCCAGACCCCTTCTTTTTTTTTCAATAGTTTTTTAGGGGGAGACTAAACGGTTACCCCGTGAATTTCTGAAACGAACTGGAGTCAAACCATGACCCCCATGATGCACAAGGGCTATGCGGCCCAAATCTAAAACAAGCTTTTCGGGAATCTGTCGATTTTTATCTGGAAACCTGCGCGGCAAAAACGATGATCAAGACCGAACTTTGAATCAAGCCTACCATATCCTGGGATTGAACTCCTTGTCATTGGCCAGTTTGACCGCCTCCCCAGACTGGACGATCACAAACAGCCCTTCGTTCATGGCAAATCCTTCCACATGTTCCTCCACCACGATCCCCGCCACCGCACCCATCACCCGCTTATCGGCATACTCCGGAAAAAAACCTTTGAATTCCGCCAACCGGGTCAGATGTTCCCGGACATCCTCCACCCGCAACTTGCTTTTGACCTCCACCAGCACCACCCCATCGGTATTCACCACCAGAAGATCGATTTCCATATGGCGGTTGCCGGGATATTTGGCCTTCACCCTGCGATAGACCCGGTGTACCGGAATGCCTCGATCCAAAAACAAGGTTTCGCAGGCAGGGGCAACCATCCCTTCCACAAACTCACCCCAACGACCACCCAACTGGCCAATCTGGCGGGAAACCTCTTTGACGACCCGCTCCGTCTCGGCATTGCTCTCCCGTATGAGACGCCGGGTTTCTTCCCAATCTTGTTCGGACTTCAGGAAACGCCGGTCCCACTCCTGTTTCGACTCCTGGAACATCCGGTTGGTCTCCTGGAACAGCTTCCAGATGTCATCGATGGTCATGGTTTTCGGCATGTCCCTGACCTCCATATTGAACGATTCATGGTAGCGGAATCCAACCCAGAAGAAAGCTTAAGTTGCCGTTCCTCGATGCCTTATGGCGTATTGACATTCAATAAATCACTACCCCCCTAGAAAATTACTGAAAGCAAAAAGGGGTCTGGGAAATTGCCCCCAGGGTTTTGACTCTGAATAAAAAGTCTAAAGATGGAAATGTTTTTGTTTAAATTCAAAAGAAAAACCTTGGGGCACTGCCCCAACCCCCGCCGGGGGGGATAATCCCCCCCGGACCCCCGCAATCGTCTTTTAAACTACGCTTCCAACACAAACACCACACCCGCCAATGGCGGCAACCGCAGATTCACCGAATACGGACGCCCATGGGCCGGAATCTCCTCCGCAATCACTTTCCCCTCATTGCCAATGCCACCACCGCAATACTCCGTGGCATCTGAGTTGATCTTCTCAAGATAGGTACCCAGATACGGCACGCCAATGCGATAATTTTCCCGAACAACCGGTGTAAAGTTGCACACAACAACCACAACACCCTTGCTATCCTTGGCGCGGCGAATATAGGAAATGACACTTTGATCGGTGTCATGGCAGTCAATCCACTCAAACCCACCCGGCTCATGATCCAATCCATGGACATCGGGGTTATTCTTGTAAAGCTGGCCCAAATCACGAACCAAACTCCACACCCCACGATGAAACGGCACATTGTCCAAAAGATGCCAATCCAGGCTGGTATCGTGGTTCCACTCCAACCCTTGGCCAAATTCCATCCCCATGAACAACAGCTTCTTGCCCGGATAGGTAAACATGAAGGTGTAATAGGTGCGTAAATTGGCAAACCGTTGCCAAGCATCCCCCGACATTTTATCGATCAACGACCGCTTGCCGTGGACAACCTCATCGTGAGAAAGCGACAAAATGAAGTTCTCACTGTAACAATACAACATGCCAAACGTCAGATTGTTCTGATGATGCCGCCGATGTACCGGATCCTTGGCCATATAGAGCAACGTATCGTGCATCCACCCCATGTTCCACTTATACCCAAACCCCAAACCACCCATGCTCGTGGGTCGGGAAACCATGGGCCAGGAGGTCGATTCTTCCGCAATGGTGATCGCCCCTTGACCCTGGGCGTAAACTTGCTCGTTGAGGGTCCGCAAAAAGCCGATGGCACCAAGATTCTCGTTGCCACCATAATAATTGGGAATCCATTCACCCGGCTGGCGGCTGTAATCGTTATACAGCATGGAGGCCACCGCATCCACACGCAGACCGTCCAGATGGTACTCCTTGATCCAGAACAAGGCATTGGCTACCAGAAAATTCACCACCTCCGTCCGGCCAAAGTTATAAATCAGCGTGTTCCAATCCTGATGATACCCCTGTCTGGGATCATCGTGCTCATACAAAGCGGTACCATCAAACCGTCCAAACCCATGACCATCGGTGGGAAAATGGCCCGGAACCCAATCCATCAGGATGCCAATGTTGGCCCGATGCAGACGATCGACAAAATATTTAAAATCCTCTGGCGTCCCAAACCGGAACGTCGGCGCGTACAGACCAGTCGGCTGATAACCCCACGAACCATCAAATGGAAATTCGGTGATGGGGAGCAGCTCCACATGGGTAAACCCTAACACCGTGAGATATTCCGCCAAATCGTCGGCCAGTTCCCGGTAGGTCAAAAACCGATTGTTCTCATCGGGCTTGCGCTTCCACGATCCCAGGTGGAGTTCATAAATGGCCATGGGCTTGTGCAACGAATCCCAAGATTCACGCGCTTTGATCCAGTCCGCATCCTGCCAAACATGCTGGCTTTTACCCACGACAATAGAGGCATTCCCAGGGGGGGGTTCACAGGCGCGACCATAGGGATCCGCCTTCAGTGGCAGCAGATCGCCATAAGCCCCTTTGAGTTCATACTTGTAAAGATCCCCCGGTTTGACCTCGGGAACAAACAATTCCCAAATACCGCATTCCACCCGCAAACGCATGGGATGACGACGCCCATCCCAATTGTTAAAACTACCCACAACACTCACACGCCGCGCATTGGGTGCCCAAACGGCAAACAAAACACCCTCGACACCATCCAGCGTCTGATGATGGGCACCCAACCGATTATAAATCTCCCAATGCCGTCCCTCGGAAAACAGATAGGCATCCATTTCGCCCAGGACAGTCCAAAACCGGTATGGGTCTTCCAGTTCCATCAGACCGCCGCCAAAGTCCACCCGGAACCGATAACCAAACATCTCCTTGATGCCACGGGGAATTGCCACAAACAACCCCTCGTCGCGTATCCGGGTCATGTCGCAAACTTTATTCCCCGTGTCTCGGGCAATCAGCTCAACTTTGAGGGCACCGGGCAAAAAAGCCCGCACACTCACACCACCCGATGGAATCAGGTGCATCCCCAACGCGGAAAAAGGATCCCGGCAATCGCCATAAATGATCTGATCGATCTGATGGGGTGCAAATAAAAACTCCATCACGTCGTTCTTGATGCTTTCCATATCAACTTTTCTCCCCGGTACGTCTTTGGAGGTTCAACCGGATCGTCATTGCCCCAAAACAGGCCGAAACACCAAACTCGGCACACCCAACCCGCCAAGCATCGACACCTCGTCCTTGGAATTTTTCAATCCCGGTTTTCTAATAAATTGCCGCAAACATGCACGAGAGTATACCAAAATACACAGGCTTATCCAATGGCTCATGTTGCCACTCCGTCGCCAACAACAGAGGCTGGCGCAACAATATCCACACAAACCCGATGATTTCTTAACAGAAATTCAACACCACTTTTCTCTCAAGCCTCCCCTTCGGTATCGATGATCGCGGCGGCAATGGCATCTTCAGGTGATTTACCGCGCCTGTGAACCCACTGCAACGCCGGAAAAAACCGATCCGTCTCTTCCTGGATAGCCTCCATGATGTCTTCGAGTTGCTCTTCCTTCAGTTCACTATTGCGCAAAGGGACGACCACGCGGAATACCGGGATCTGTTCTTCACTCCAAATCTCAAAATGCCCCAGCCAAACCCGCTCATTCATCAAAGTGATGAGATGACTGGACTTATGCAATTGCCGAGCCGGTATTTTTAAGTTTAAATAACAGTTTAACTGGAGAAAACAGGTGTCGTCATGATACACAGCCCACAGCCGTTGACTACCCCACTGACCTGGAACCTCCGCCCACAACTCAAACTCACTGGACCTCTCCGCACCCCAATCCTGCCGTATGGCGTAGTCCTCCACCAGACTGACGGGGTTGCTGGTATCGGTCTCAGGAGAGGAGACGACCATGTTGGATGATCCGCTCATGAATCCCTCTCTTTGGTAAAGACAACACAACACACCTTAGCTTAACGACGCAACCTTAAAACATGCGCAAAATCCAGGACGCTCGTGGCGAAACACCGGACACACCACGAACACCCCCGGCCCGCCGATTATCCCCAATGTGACTGGCGGGGGCAAGCATTCATAGATGCCTGACCACGAATCATGGGTCTCCCCGCGCGAGAAGATCGTTGAGTGCCAAGGTGATCCGTTGGCATTCTGCGTCAAAAACATCCCGCAACGCACCTGCCGCAACCAAGTCCCCCCCCTTGGCCCCCTTCTCGATCTCGGCGCAAATGCGGGAAAATCGGTCTGCCCCCAGTGTGGCCGCGCCCCCCTTGAGCTTGTGGCACGTATCCTCAAGACTTTTGGCATCCCCTTGTTCCATGGCATTGCACACACAAGTCCGCCGTTCTGGAAGACACTCCAAAAACTTCCGCACAACCCGGCCAACACTCGCCCCCAGATCACCCTGCAACAAGTGCCACTTTTCTGGATCGATGGCTTGGTCCGTTGGCTCCAAGGGGGAGACCTGTTTCTGTTCAGCCTCAGGTAAAGGAGAAGCGTTCAGAACTCGTGAACCCAGTCGCGCCAAAGTGTCCAATAATTGATGTTTCCTAATCGGTTTTGTGATGTGGCCATTACATCCCGCCTCCCTGCATTTTTCCGCCTCATCCGCCAAAGCATGGGCCGTCAATGCCAGGATGGGGACTGGCGTGACCCCAGAATCCCTCTCCCAGCGGCGAATCCTATGCGTCGCCTCGTGTCCATCCATGACCGGCATCTGGATATCCATCAAAATCACATCAAAGCCCCCCTTCTTGTATTTTTCCACCGCCAATTTGCCATTCTTGGCCGTCTCCAGATGGTGCGGTGTCCCCTCAAGATAGGATTGAATCACGATAATGTTATCATCCACATCGTCAGCCAGTAAAATCCGCAGCCCCGAAGGTTTACCATCCCATCCACCATCGGGAAGAACACCCATGGTCGCTTCCGGGCGTTCCCGTAAAACCTGTTCCGGTGATACAAGTTGCAAAACAACAAAGAAACTAAAGATACTCCCCACGCCCACCGTACTCTCAACAGTAACCTTACCATGCATACACTCCACAAGGCGTTTACAGATGGCCAACCCCAGACCAGTCCCACCATAGACCCGCGTCGTCGTACTGTCCGCCTGAGAAAAAGCTTCAAAAATATTTCCTATCTGTTCGTTTGCAATACCAATTCCAGTGTCCTGGATGTGAAAATGAACCCGTTCTGGAATCAATAGATCTTGCTGAACCAAAACTTTTACCGATCCCTGTTGCGTAAACTTCAGGGCATTGCCCACCAAGTTGATAAGAATCTGTCGCAAACGACCAGGATCCCCCCGGCGATAGGCGGGTAGAGATGAATCCCATTGCCAAACCAATTCCAAACCCTTACTTTTAGCCCGATAAAGAAATGTTTCCTTAACATCTTCGAGAAGTTGGTGCAAATCGAACGCAATCGCCTCCAGGTGCAGATGCCCCTCCTCAATCTTGGAGACATCGAGGATGTCATTGATCAACGCCAACAAGTTGTTTCCATTACGACGAATAATCTCCAAATATTGATGGGCCTGGGTACCCAATGGCATATCCGCCAATTGATCGGCCAAACCCAAAATGGCATTCATGGGTGTGCGAATTTCATGACTCATCGTGGAAAGAAAATTGCTCTTTTCACGACTTGCCTGCTCGGCCCGAAGCCGGGCCTCATTCAAAGCTTTTTCCGCCTTTTTGCGTTCCGTAATTTCTTCTTTAATCCCAATAAAATGGGTAATCCCCTGGCCCGGCTCTGTCTGAACCCCGCTGATGGTCGCCAATTCCCAATAGTAAGAACCATCCTTGCGAACATTTAAAAGTTCTCCCTGCCACACCTCCCCGCGTGTGATCCGCCCCCACAACTGTTGATATTCCTCCGCCGACGTATGGCCCGATTTAAGCAAACGCGGATTATGCCCCAAAACCTCTTCGGTACTGTAACCCGAAATCTGACAAAATCGGGGGTTGACATAGCGAATATTACCCTGCAAATCGGTGATGACGACGGAAACAGGGCTTTGTTCCACCGCCCGCCGAAACTTCAAGGTCTCCTCTTCGGCATGTTTGCGGCGGGTATTGTCCAAAATAACCCCATCCAGCCATTTCGGTCGCCCCGCGCTATAATGAACCCCTTGACCTTTTTCAAACACCCAATGGACATGGCCTGCGGCATCGATGATGCGATATTCCACCTCATAAGGCCGTCGCTCCTTGATCGATGCCAAAATGGTCGTCTCCACACCGTGACGATCATCGGGATCGATGATGCTGGCAAACGAGCGGATGCGATTGTCAATAAAATCCGAGGGGGGATATCCCGAAAGCACTTTGATCCCTTCGCTAATGAAGTTCATAGTCCAGTCCGCATCCAAAGCACACCGAAAAACGACACCAGGGACATTGGCAATCAAAGTTCCATGCTGGTCTTCGCTCTCTGACAAGCGGCGTTCCATCTGTTTGCGTTCGGTGATATCTCTGTCGATGCCACGATACCCCAGAAGCTTTCCCGTATTGTCACAATAGGGGCGACCACTCGATTCCAGAAAAACCTCTCTCCCATCCTTGTGGAGATTTCGATTGACCATCCCCTTGAATGGTGCCGCGACTGCGACAAATTTCTGGTATTCAATCCGGTTTTTTTCCGCATCTCCAGGCGGCATAAGATCAAAACCGGTCAATCTGCCGACAATCTCTTCGGGATCATAACCAAGAATTTCCTTCACCTGCGGGCTGGCATAGGTGAAATGGCCCTGGGTATCCAACTCCCAGACCCAATCCGACGTAGACTCCACAAGGGATCGGAACCGCTCTTCGCTCACCCGTAAAGCCTTCTCTACCCGCTTGCGTTCACCGTTTTCCTCCAAAAGTGCTTTTTCCACCGAAATCCGTTTTTCAATTTCCTGAAGCAACAAACTGTTGGTATGTCGTGTCTTCTGGTGCGCCACGTAAAGACCTAAAAAAAGGGTCACCTTGGCGCGGAGAATCGTATCGACAATCGGTTTTTCGATATAATCGATGGCCCCAAATTCATAACTCTTCAACTTATGAAAGTCATCATGGTATGCCGCCGTAATGAAAATAATTGGTATATCTTTGGTTTTATCCAGCGTCTTGGCCATTCGGGCAACTTCATAACCATCCATTTCCGGCATATCCACATCCAGGAGGAGAAGGGCGATTTCATGCTCCACCAGGAGACCCAGGGCATCATTGCCCGATTGCGCTTCCAAGACCTCCGCATCGACTTGAGACAGCAGCATACGCAATGCTTTCAAATTGCTTTCCCGGTCATCGACAATAAGAATAATTGGTTTAGGAAGGTTACTCATGCTGTTTGGGCCTCCATCCTGTCACTTGGCAGATTCACTTTCTTTGCCTGCCGACTTCGAGGCAAACCACGTTTGCATGGTTTCCAAAAGTACCGGAAATTCCACAGGTTTACCGACCGTATTATCCGCCCCGGCCTGAAGGGACATCTCCCGATCTTCAGGTCTATCTGCATCCACCAAAGCGATGATGGGGAAATGCCGAAAATCATCGCGCCCTTTGATACTATAAATCGCTACCAACCCATCCCTATTGGGGAGCGAAACATCCACCAATAAGATGTCAATTCCCCGTTTTTTTTCCAATTCCACCAGAGCCTTTTGGCCATCCCGTGCAAAAAATACACGGATCGACCGCCCCTGAAAAAACTGCGCCAAAGAAAAGGAATAGCGCATATCATCGTTCACGATGAGGACGGTAAAAACAACGTCTTCCTGGACGCTTTTCTGCGCGATAGGATCGTCTCCACACACCTCTGGAACACAGGAGACGCTTGTTTTTTCAACACGGTGTTCCGTGCCATCATCCCTGGGAGCCGCCGCTGGTGTCTGGTCATGGTCGGGTGCGTCTAGAACCCTCAAAGTCTCAGTCGGCATAATGGGTGTTGCGGAAACGTGCGCCGGAAGAAAAAGGGTCACGGAAGTCCCGCACCCTTCCTGGCTTTCTACACGGATTTCACCCCCCAAAAGTTCGCAAAATTTGCGGGAAATGGAAAGCCCAAGACCCGTGCCACCATATTTGCGACTGGTCGAGCTATCGGCCTGCCAAAACGCCTTGAAAATTTGCCCCTGCTGCGTTTCTGAAATACCAATTCCGCTGTCGGCCACGGTAATGGCCAGACAGGGTTCCGACCCAAGGCGCGGGTTTGTGAAAAGATGGCCTGAGGGGGGATACCCTAGGGTGACCGTGACAAATCCTCGCTCGGTAAATTTAAACGCATTGGAAAGAATTTTGCTTAAAATCTGCTCCACTTTATTCCAGTCGGTACACCATGTTGCGGGTAATTTCGCATCGGTGGTGACCCGAAATGCAATCCCTTTTTCCACCGCTTCCGACGTAAACATCCGATCAAGATATTGCACCAGATCGAAGATGTGTTTTTCCGTCGGAACAACCACCACCCTTCCCGCTTCAACCCTGGATAGATCCAGAATATCATTGATCAATCGGAGCAAATCGGAGCCACTCTGGTGGATGATCCGTGCCAATTCCACCTGCTTTGGGGTCAGATTCTCATCGCGGTTGTCAGCCAAAATTTTGGAGAGTATCAGCAGGCTGTTCAAGGGGGTACGCAGTTCGTGGGACATGTTGGCCAAAAATTCACTTTTGGTGCGATTGGCCTCTTCCGCAAGGTGCCGCGCATGGGTTTCAGAAGCGGTCAATTCCTGTCCAATACGAAAGGCCTCTTTTTGGATGCGATCTTTTTGACCGGAAATCGACTTGAGGATCAAAAACAATAGAATATCGACCATCATCCCCAAACAGGCAACCAAAAAGGGTTGGCTACTCTCCATCTCATGGTCGAAGGTAGGACGACTTTGAAAACTGACGGTCCAGTTGCGCCCCGGCAGGGCGATAGATCGAACCTGATTATGATGGATTCGCTGGACAACTTCACCACCCCCCTCCGCGTTGATCGTAGAATAGAGCAACGATGGCAAGGTCACGGTATCACCATCATAAACCTGAAAATCGAGGTAGGAATCCCCATGACCGAGAATACCACGGAATAAATCTTTGACGCGAAATGGACTGTAAACAAACCCTTCCAGGGCGACGCGACGCTCTTCAATGGTGTTCAAGGAAGCCCCCTCCCGATAAAGGGGGAGAAAGATGAGAAAGCCGGGCTGAATATCCCGATCCGTCTCCTGCACCAGAGTCACCATCCCAGATAGGGTTGGCCGTCCGGTATCGCGTGCCTGCTCCATGGCGGTGCGACGTACCGCATCGGAAAACATATCATAGCCAAAAGCCCGTTGGTTGCGCTTGTCAAAAGGTTCCAAAAAAATGATGGCACTGTAGATTTCGCGTTTCCCTGCCGGTTTGATGGCATAATCGGGATATCCCTCCCGGCGTAATTGTTGTTCATGGGCCTCTTTGTCCTCTGGCGCGATCATGCGTGAAAACCCAATACCCTGGATACCGGGCCAAAAGGCATCGATATCCAGGGTTTCCACATAGGCTTTCCATTGCCACCGCGACAAATCTCTCTGAGCCGTGAAAAGGCCGAGACCGCCTCGGAGAACCTGTTGATATTCTTCCATCCGTTTGATGATGGCCAACCGTGCCTCTTCAACCTTATAGTTAAAGTTCTCATCAGCACGCTTTTGGACATAGTGGTTGGAAACATGCCAACTAATGATGGTGATAAAAAGAGACAAAATCAAAATGATCCATGCTGTCACCACATTATGGAAAATGCTGGCAACGGAATTCGGAGTTGTCATCCCAGTCATAGCCATGCTCCACCTTCTGCATAAGGAAATCGTCAAAACATCATATCGCTTCTCTGTTGCTCTGCCGTCTGGCTTGCAAAGTGTCTTCGACAATCTTCCTGATTTGATCCATGGGGGGCGGCTTGTGAAAAATCGCGACATCATCGGGAAGCCCTCCCCGCTTTCGAATTTCATGATCATCCATGGCGGTGACCGCAATGATGTGGGTCATCGAAAAATCTTGATTGGCCTTGATGCATCGAATCAGTTCGACACCATCCATCATGGGCATTTTCAAGTCGGCAATCACAATGTCCGGTTTTTGCTGGCCAATCCTGAGCAACCCTTCAAAACCATTCTCCGCAGTAATGATGCGAATATCCGCGCCCCATTCGGTCACGTTTCCCCGATAAAATTCTAAAAAAACCGGATCGTCTTCCACAATCAAAAGTGTCAGTTGATCCGGCACCGTCTCACTTTCCATGACGGCGTTCCACTCTTTCAGTAACGCCTCCACCGATTCCCGCGTGATGCGGCGATGCCCCCCTGGGGTTTTCATCGCCCGTAACACCCCTTTCTCCATCCAAAGTTGAACGGATCTCCGGGCAACCCCAAGCAACTTGGCTGCCTCTGTCGTTGTAATCAATTCATTCAGTTTTTTTTTCATGGGCTGGCCTCATTGCTTCAATAACCCCTCAAAACATGTTCTAATTGTATCACTGTTATCAAATTTATCAAATATAAAAAAATAATACCCTCATTATTTCAAACGATGCGCACAAAAAAAGTCACTCCGTCACCCCATGATGGTTTGTTCCAGCGTTTGTTTCCGTGTAAATTTGGTGAATTAATGATCTCTACGAAAAATCGGGTCTGGGCTGCCTGATGCCGCAAGCAAAGACTATCTTTGGCACGCCCCTTGTAATGTCTCTATCAGGTCAGGGATCTGACGAAGTGGAAACCATTCAACTCCAAAAAAGGAGCCCATCATGAGCATCCGCCGTGTGGGAAAGGCTGGAACCCCAGCCTCTGGCTCGGTGTCATCCGCCAAAAGTCGAAACATCGAGGGGATCAAAGGGGAAATTTTTGCCCGTCACCTGGCGGATGTTGCCGGAATCCATGAAGTGGAAGGGGTCGAAGAGGTCGCCGCAACCGCGCAGGTCGGTGCTGTGGGTGATCGAGAACCGACCTCCCACCAACGCCGTGAGCAACTGTTGCAAACCGGGGAACTCCTAGATTCTCTCGCCGCCATGGGTCGGGATATTTCATCTTCCAGCAAAAGCGGGTCGTTGGAGAACGTCCAATTGCGCTCTCATCTGCGCAAAACAAGAGACAGTGCCCTGCGAACCCTATCCGATACCCCAACAACCGGTCTGGAACGGGATTTGTTGCACCGAACGACGGTTTTGGCAACAGTAGAACTGGCGAAAAGCGAACGGGGAGATTATAACTAGGTCTCCTGGTATTCCGCCGCCTCCTTGATACGTTCTCGACAGGCTGACCGGCAGAACCCGAAGCCTTCGACCTTGCGTGTGCCTAACATTGAATCGAATCCGAAATTTTTCCATCATCGCCCACATTGACCACGGCAAAAGTACTCTGGCTGATCGCTTGATCGAACGGACCGGGGCGATGGAGATGCGTGACATGTCCAACCAGGTCCTCGACAGCATGGACCTGGAGCGGGAACGGGGGATCACCATCAAGGCCCAATCGGCCCGTTTGAGTTATACCGCCCGCGATGGACAGACCTATATCCTCAACCTGATCGACACCCCCGGCCATGTGGACTTTTCCTACGAAGTCTCACGATCCCTTGCCGCCTGCGAAGGGGCACTGCTCGTCGTCGATGCCGCCCAGGGGGTCGAGGCGCAAACCTTGGCCAATGTCTACCTCGCCATGGAAAACGACCTGGAAATCGTCCCGGTCATCAACAAAATCGATCTCCCTTCCGCCGATGTCCCCCGAGTTCGGGCGCAAATCGAAGATGTCATCGGCATCGATGCGGCAGATGCCATCCAATGTTCCGCCAAATCGGGCATCGGCATCGATGACATTCTTGAGGCCATCGTCCTGCGAATGCCCCCCCCAAAAGGGGACCGAGATGCCCCCTTGCAAGCGTTGATCGTCGATTCTTGGTATGACAATTATCTGGGTGTGGTCGCATTGGTCCGTGTTTATCAGGGAAGCCTCTCGACGCAAAAGCGGGTTGAAATGCGCACCCGAAAAATTCGCCTCATGAGTTCCGGCCTGGAGTACGCCTTGGATCGCCTCGCCGTCGTCACCCCAAAGGTGGTCGATGTGGAAACACTCAGTGCCGGTGAAGTCGGCTTGGTCATCGCCGGCATCAAGGAACTCTCCCAAGCCCGCGTCGGTGATACCATTACCGACGCCTCCCGACCCGCATCGGAACGGCTCCCCGGTTTTAAAGCGGTCAAACCCATGGTATTCGCTGGCCTTTACCCCATCGAAGCCTCCGCCTATGAATCCCTCAAAGATGCACTGGAAAAACTTTCCCTCAATGATGCCGCCATCCTCTACGAACCCGAATCCTCTCCCGCACTGGGGTTTGGTTTTCGCTGCGGTTTCCTGGGGATGCTTCACATGGAAATCGTCCAGGAACGGTTGGAACGCGAATTTGATCTGGAACTCGTCACCACCGCCCCCAGCGTCGTCTATCGGGTGGTCCTGACCAATGGCAACCTGATGGAGGTGGACAATCCCGCCAATCTCCCCCCGACCAACCATTGGGATATCATCGAAGAACCATTCATCAAAGCCTCCATCATGGCTCCCGCCGAATATATGGGATCCATCATGCAATTGTGCAACGATCGTCGCGGCATCCAAAGCGACATCGTTTATGTTTCCGATACCCGCGTCCTGATCAAGTTTGAAATCCCCTTGAATGAAGTGGTGCTGGACTTTCATGATCGCCTGAAATCGCTCACCCGTGGATATGCCTCCATGGATTATGAATGGCTCGAATATCGCCCTGGCAATCTGGTTAAACTCGACATCCTGATCAATGGCGAACCCATCGATGCCCTTTCGTGTATCGTACATCGTGAAAAGTCGCAGGCAAAAGGGCGTGACTTGGCCAAGAAAATGAAAGAAATTATCCATCGGCAAATGTTTGAGATTTCCATTCAAGCCGCTATCGGAGCCAAAATCATCGCCCGGGAAACAGTCACGGCGTTACGGAAGAATGTCACCGCCAAGTGTTATGGCGGTGACATCACCCGAAAAAGAAAACTCTTGGAAAAACAAAAGGCGGGAAAAAAACGGATGAAACAGGTCGGAAAAGTTGAAATCCCACAGGAAGCATTCCTGGCCGTATTGAAAGTGGAATAGGTGATCGGACGTGGAAGATACCAGAGAAAATAACAGGGAGGTTCCCACCAAACCATCGGCCAAGCATCTATGGCACGGTGCCATGTTCATGGTCAGCGGCGTCTACATATTGGGTAGCTATACCACCAGCGGCGATGGGGTCGAAGAACCGGCCCTCCATTGGGAACCGATGGTGGCCGTAGCCCTTTTGGCGGTCGGATTGTTGTTCTTTTGGAAAGGGCGATCCTTCCTACAAAAAGAGTCTCTCGTCGTCGAATACTACGAAGCGATTGTCCTGGCAGTGGGTATCGCCCTACTGGTGCGCACGTTTGTCGTGGAACCGTTTAAAATACCTTCCGGCTCCATGATTCCCACCTTGCTGGTCGGGGATTATCTGTTTGTCAGCAAGTTTACCTACGGCCACCGCATCCCCTTCACCAGAGAACGACTGTTCATGGGAAACGGACCTGAGCGGGGTGATATCGCCGTTTTTGAATACCCACGCGACCCCAGCAAAGATTACATCAAACGGATCGTCGGCCTTCCGGGAGATCGCATCGTCTACCAGGACAAACGCCTTTACATCAACAATAAGCCGGTGGAATACGAAACCGTGGGCGACTATGTGTATCTGAACGAGCGCGGTTCGGAAGTTGATTCATCCCAATTTGTTGAAAAACTTGAGAACAATCCCCATTCCATACTCGTTCGCCCATTCTCTTTTTCCGACCAAATTACCGATGAGGTGGTCCCACCTGGGCATTACTTTGTTATGGGAGACAATCGGGATAACAGCAACGACAGCCGTTTCTGGGGGTTTGTCCCCGCCTATCGACTTGTGGGGCGTGCCCTGGCGATTTTCTGGTCCTGGGATGGTCAAAACAACAGGTTGCGTTGGGAACGGCTTGGAAGTTTGGTCCGATAAGATCGAGACCCTGTTTTCTTGGCGTCATCCGGTTCATCAACATCCAATACTTAGGAATCAACCATGTCCAGATTGCTACTGATTGGGGGGATCCTCGGCCTGTTTCTGACTTTTCTAGGCAAAGCGGGGCCGGGCATCTATGATTATTATCTTATGAAGGATCTGGCCGACAGGGTAGTCCTGGAATATGCCAATCTTCCCGAAAAAGAGGTGATGCGACGCATCAATTTTGAGTTGGATCGTTCCAACATTAAAACGACCCCAGAAACCTTCCAGTTTCGTGAAGCCAAATTGGGCTACCAAGTCGTCGTGACCCAACGCATCCCGTTGGTGTTCGAGATTGGTGGACGAACTCTGGCTTGGAAAGGGCATGAAGAAATGGTTTTAAAGTATGAAGCTGGCAAATGACCCCTTCGTGGACGACAACGCCGAACCGATCGATCTGCTTTTAACCCTTGAAGAGACTTTGGGGTATCATTTTTCCGACCGGACCTTGCTGCGGTTGGCCTTGACCCATCGATCCGCCCCCAGGCCATCAGACCCCGAGCAATCACCCGGGCAATCAGCAGAAACGGTCGATGGTGTGATGGTCAACGGTCATAATGAACGCCTTGAACTTTTAGGAGATTCAGTCCTCAATCTTGCCGTTTCAACATTGCTTTATCATCGGTTTCCCAAGGCTCCAGAGGGACTTTTATCCACATGGCGGTCCTCCTTGGTCAATACCCGGACATTGGGTGGTGTCGGTGTGGAGTTGGGACTGGGAGATCTTTTGGAAATGGGCAAGGGGGAGGAGCGTAGTGGTGGCCGTACCAAACCTTCGATCCTTGGCAACGGCATCGAGGCCCTGTTTGGTGCCATTTATCTGGATGGTGGTTATGAAGCGGCGTTGAAGGTCACCCAGAGTATCCTCTCTTCCCGCATGGAAAACCTGAAAGAGGGGCGGTGGAACAAGGATTCCAAAACGGTACTCCAAGAAAAACTTCAGGGTTCTGGCTTACCATTGCCAAGGTATCGTGTCGTTGAGGTCAGTGGTGCGCCGCACGACCGAAATTTTCAGGTAGAATGCCTCGTCGGCGGTCAAGAGTCGGGCATCGGTTCCGGTCGATCCAAACGTCATGCGGAGCAAGCGGCAGCAGAACAAATGTTGCTGATGTTGGAAAAAAGCGAGGGTGGTTGAAGAATCTAAACCACAACCGTTCCGCCCTTTTCCAGAGAAGATAATTCCGCCTTGGCGATGTTTCACACGCAGACATCCTTACTTCAAGACCGATCATCATACCCCTTGACCGGGTGATTTTTCCCGGCGAACCAGTTTATTCAAAGCGTTGATGAACGCCCTGGCCGAGGCGACGATGACATCATTATCCGCCCCCTGCCCCTGAACCAAGCGTCCCCCCTGTTCCAACCGGACCGTAACGACCGCCTGGGCATCCATCCCCTCGGTCACGGCGTTTACCTGGTATAAGTTCAACCGGGCCGCCCCCGCCTCAGGGATCAACGTATGGATGGTCTGAAAGACCGCATCGATCGGCCCCACACCAGAACCCGTCGCATGGACAATCGCCGCACCCCCAACCTGGATCGTCACCGCCGCCACCGGGGTATCCTGAGTCCCCGAAGCGACATGCAACCGCTCCAAACGATAATAATCATCCTCACGAATCACCTCATCATCGACCAAAGCCTGGATATCTTCGTCAAACAACGCCTGCTTCATATCCGCCAACGCCTTGAAACGGCGGAAAGAACGATCCAATTGGCCATCATCCAGTTCATACCCCAACTCTTTCAGCCGCTCTTTAAACGCATGACGCCCCGAATGTTTACCCAAAATCATCCGATTGGTCGATAACCCCACCGATGCGGGGGTCATGATTTCATAGGTGGTCACCTCCTTGAGGACACCATCCTGATGAATACCCGATTCATGGGCAAAGGCATTGGCCCCAACAATGGCCTTGTTAGGCTGCACGGGAAACCCAGTAATCCCAGAAACAAGCTTTGAAGTACGCATGATTTCGGTCGTCTCAATCCGATTGGTCAGATGATGGAATGGACCATAATCATGACGGGTACGCAACGCCATGACCACCTCTTCCAAAGCGGCATTACCGGCCCGTTCCCCCAGCCCGTTGATGGTACATTCCACCTGACGCGCCCCATGGGCAACAGCGGCCAGAGAGTTAGCCACCGCCAACCCCAGATCATTGTGACAATGGACAGAAACCACCGCTTGATGAATGTTGCTAACATGATGCATCAGATAGTCAATGCGTGCGCCAAATTCCTCCGGCAAGGTATAACCCACCGTATCGGGAATATTGACCGTCGTCGCCCCGGCAGCAATCACCGCTTCAACAATCCGGCTGAGAAAATCCAATTCAGTACGCCCCGCATCCTCGGCTGACCATTCCACATTGCTGGTATAGCGTGCCGCCCGCTGCACCGCCGCTACCGCCGCCTCCAAAACCTGGTCCTGATCCATACCCAACTTATGCTTCCGATGAATGGGGCTGGTGGCAATAAACGTATGGATTCGCGGATTGGCCGCACCCGATAACGCCTCCCAGGCGCGGTCGATATCGGCAAACTTGGCGCGAGCCAACCCGGCGACACTACACTCCCGAACATGGAGCGCAACCTCCCTGACCGACTCAAAATCGCCCACAGAAGCGATAGGAAATCCCGCCTCGATCACATCGACCCGCAACCGCTCCAACTGCCGAGCAATACGCAGTTTCTCCTCAATGTTCATCGATGCTCCAGGAGATTGTTCCCCATCACGCAATGTGGTATCAAAAATAAAAACAGTCTCAGACATTGTCATTCCATTCCAGGTTGATCTTTGAACGGGTTTCCATCTCAACGAGTCTGCCATAACTCCAGGTGCAGCAAAAGGCTATGCCATGTCCGACAATTCTAAATAACGCCGTTTTTGGCAAACAAGATGGGACCAACTGACAACCGTATCTTAATCGTGTTAGCATGTTGCCAAAGGTTCCTTGTAGAAGGTGGTGTTGCCTGTATACCAAAAACCTTTCAAACTTTCCTCAAGATGCTGTGGCTTGTCTTTTTACGGAGATTTTATGAAAGTCAGTAAGGTCTGGTTTCGTGAAAACCAGCTAACACCCCAACTCCCTCCCAATAATGATCCCACCCGTGAACGGGAAATTCGTTCCCTGCGCCAGGAAATCCTCAGGCTGCTACAAAAAGAACGGTTTGTCTCCTTCATCAAACAACCCAAAATTTTCTTCGATAACCAGCTGCGCTGCCTGTGGCTGTTGCACGGTTTCCAAGCCCGTGGCGAAGAGGTGTTCCAATATCTCGCCCGACTGCAAGTCTATACATTTAAAAATTGGGAATTGCCCGATATCGCAGAACTGAAATCGGTCGCACGCGAAAAATTATTCGCAGAACATGAAAAATTTTGTCGTGAACCCCTCCTCTCTGGGGAACAATCCCCCCTAGACCAGGGCTTCCATACGGTGAAAATGAATACCGGTGAAATAGGACTTTCCGGTGACCTGAACATGGTCATCCCCCTGCACCGGGTCGCTCAACGGGATGTCTTCTCATTCATCGTCGCCAATTCCCTGCTCCCTCACGATAGTTCCGGGATTATCACCAGCAAATTGAATCAACTTTACTCTGTAACCCTCAATGCCAACAAAAAACAAGCCGCTTCCCCCCCATCTATCCGGGCACTCAAACAATTATTGCTGGAAGGCGATTATAATCGCGCACGACTCCCAGTCCTCGAAGAATCCTATCTGTTGGATATGGAAAAAGGGTTGTGGGAATTGTATCAACCCAAAAAACCGACCGGTTCCGGGTGGGTGGGGGTGGAACTCAAACAACCGTGGGAAGCCCGCAATCCAGAACGGGATGTCAAAGAGGGGGTGGTCGCCATCGATTTTGGAACCAGTTCCACCGTCGTCGCATGCCGTGTCCATGGTCAAATCGCGTTACTGCGCGTTGGTATGACCGATTTCTTCCGTAAACCCTGCCCCAATGATTATCAAAACCCGACTATCCTAGAATTTATCAATCTGCCGCAGTTGTTCGATATCTGGAGATCGGAAGCCTATCGTCCCATGACCCGCTGGGATGATTTCCATTTTTCCCACGAAGCCTTGAATAACTTCCGCGCCAACGAGGCCAATCAATCCATCGTTGCCAGTATGTTGACCGCGATCAAACAGTGGCCGCTACAAGCCCAAATGGGCGAAATTGCCCGCGTCACCGATCAGGCCACCGGGTACGAAATGGAAATTGTCCCGTCCTTTGCCCCCATGCCAGTCCCTGGCCAACGCATTACAGTCGGCAAAGACGATCCATTCGATCCCATCGAACTCTACGCCTATTATCTGGGTTTATTTATCAACAGTCGCTCCAATGGCCTGTTCCTGGAATATTGCATGACATTCCCGGTAACCTACCCCAAAGAGGTCAAAAATCGGATCCGCGCCAGTTTTGCCCGTGGCTTGATGCGCAGTCTGCCGGCCATCCTCATGGATTCGGAAAAAATTCATCGCTTCCGCGTCACGGAAGAGGCTTCGGAACCCGCCGCTTATGCCGCCTGCGCCCTGGAAGAACTGGATATTGAATTCAGCGATACCGGGGTCGCCTATGCCGTATTTGACTTTGGCGGTGGCAGCACCGATTTTGATTTTGGCATCTATCGCAGCCCCACCGAGGAAGAGGCCAAGGGTGGATACGAACAGGTGATCAACCATTTCGGGGCCAGTGGTGACATGTATCTGGGGGGAGAAAATCTGGTCGCCAATCTCGCCTATCTGGTATTCCGCGATAACCTGGAGGTCTGCCGTGAATATCGTATCCCCTTCTCCCTGCCGCCGGAGGGGGAAGTCTTTCCGGGCTATGAACTGTTTTTGGACCATTCCCACGTCGCACAGACCAATACCGCCCTGGTCATGGCTCAGGTGCGGGAGTTATGGGAAAATTTTCAGTGGGACATGCTGGGAGACGAAAACACTTCCGAAACATCAGAAAGCGACGACCGCCCCACACAACCACGCCGACTTTCCGATCGTATCGGTGATGTCCTTAGCCAGGAGATTATGGATTCAGGCTTTAATCTGCGTCCTGAGTTCCAAAGTTGTCACGCCAACAAACGCATTGGCGTCCTTGAACTGGAACTCCTCAACCGCTCGCGCGAAAAAACACCGGTACGCTTTCAGGTGGACCGCAACCATATCAATCATTTCCTGGTGGCTCGGGTCGGGAAAGGGGTCCATCGTTTTTTCATCGCCATGAGACAGGCGTTCAGTTCCCGGAACATGGAACCGGCGGAAATCCATGTTTTGCAAGCGGGCAATGCCAGCAGGGCTTTACTGGTTCAGGCCCTTTTTTCCGCTCTGACACAAGAGCGCATGTTCAAATGGGAACCTCCCCAGGGGGGACTGAAGAAAAACAAGATTCTCGAACACATTCAAGAGTCCATAGGCTGTAACAAACTCATCATCCATCGCCCGCCACCCGGTGACCCGGAGAACCCTTACAAACCCACGGCAAAAACGGGTGTCGCCATTGGCTTGTTGAAGTTGGTGCCCGGCGAGCCGTTCCTGGCCATTGGCCCCAGTCAGGAAAATAAGCAGGGAGAAGCACCTTTTTCCTTCTTTGTTGGAAAAATCAAGCGGGGACGTTTCCACCCGGTTCTCATGCAAAACGGTCCCTATTCGGTTTGGGAAGAGATGGGGGTGCCGACGCGGGGTACTTTCGTCCTGGTTTTTTCCACCTCCCCTCAGGCTGGTGTGGGCGAATTACGCAGGGGATCCAGAGAACTCAAGGAAAAAAGCTTGATTTTTGGCCCTGGAGCGCAGGGACGAAAGCTTTTTATCCAGGCGATAGGGCCTACACGGGTGGAAGTTTGCTTGGCCACAACCATCGAACAAATTGAAAAACGTCCTGAAGAGGTTGTTTATCGGGAAACTCTTTTCCTATAGAGCGCGTTGACATTAAATAAAATAAAATTATCAAAAGAAAAAAGGGGTCTGGGGGATTGCCCCCAGGGTTTTGATTTTTCTTTTGATTTTGCTTTTGACTTTGTTTTTCACGCGCCCCTTCTCCCGAAGCATTT
>PEAO01000060.1 GCA_002753615.1 Magnetococcales bacterium DCbin2 | reverse complement strand
TCAAAAGCAAAGTCAAAAGCAAAGTCAAAAGCAAAACCCTGGGGGCAATCCCCCAGACCCCTTTTTTCTTTTAATAATTAAAAAGAATTTCAACATTCCAAGGAAATTCATCATGTCCAGAGCCTTTACCGATCTCCGAGAGTTTCTGACCTTTCTGGAAAAACACGGAGAACTCGTTCGCGTTGATGCCGTGGTGGATCCAAAACTGGAAATCGTTGAAAGATGCCGCCGATTATTGCTCATGGATGGACCCGCCGTGGTATTCAACCGTGTCAAAGGATATGACATGAAAGTAGTCACAAATCTTTTTGGCAACGAACGGCGTATCGGACTCGCCTTAGGCCGTTCACCAGACGAACTGGAAACCCTAGGAGAAGATCTCGCCCGCTTAAAACAACCACAACCACCCGCAAACCCCAGTGACCTAATCAAACTGGCACAATTATTCGCCAAAGGACGGTTCATGCCCGTGCGAACCGTCTCCCACCCCCCCTGCCGTGAAATCATCTGGACCGGAGAACAAGTCGATTTGGGACGGCTACCCATCCTGACATGCTGGCCAGAAGACATAGGACGGTTGATTACCTGGCCATTGGTCATTACCCGTGGACGCCAAGGAGGACCAGTCAATATCGGCGTCTATCGTATGCAGGTGTTGGGCAAAAATCGCGTGATCATGCGCTGGCTCAAACATCGCGGTGGCGCACAACATGCCCGAGAATACACAGAAAAAATGCCCGTTGCCGTGGCCATTGGATGCGATCCGGCAACAATCCTTGCCGCAGTAACACCCGTTCCTGAAACCCTATCGGAATATGCCTTTGCCGGACTACTCCGGGAACGGCGGGTGGAAACAACACCCGGATGGGTTCCAGATTTGCCCGTCCCCGCTACCGCCGAAATCGTTTTGGAAGGGACCGTGGACCTGGCAGAATTGGCCCCTGAAGGACCGTTCGGCGATCACACCGGATATTATAATGAGGTGGAACAATTCCCCGTCATGACCGTGGAACGGATCACCATGCGCCGCAATCCCCTCTATCTGGGAACCTATACCGGTCGCCCCCCCGATGAACCCGCTATTCTAGCCCTCGCTTTAAACCGAGTCTTTACCCCGCTGCTGAAAAAACAATTTCCTGAAATCACCGGCTTTCATCTCTCCATGGCGGCAGCTTCCTACCGTGTGGCATTTGTCGGCTTGAAAAAAGGGTATCCGGGCCATGCCTTCCGCGTGATGATGGCAGTCTGGGGATTTCTACGCCAATTTTTGTATACCAAATACATCATCGTGGTCGATGAAAATGTTGCTCTGACAGACCCCGGCCAGGTCATGGCGGCCATGGCGCAACACTGTCATGGAGAACGCGATCTGGTGTGCCTGAAACATACCCCCATCGATTATCTCGATTTTGCTTCGTGCCAGTGTGGACTGGGCGGTAAACTGGGGATCGATGCCACCACCAAAATGGGTGTGGAATGCGAAACAGTACCTCCAAACGATCCTGGCGTTTGTCGGCATAACGCCGTTGCCGACATCATCGCAGCCCACGCGGTGATCACCCATGCACACCTGTGGTTTCAAGGAAAACTGGCGGTGGTGGGGGTGGATGGCAAAACGCCAGGACGGGGGATGCTGGCGGCGCAGGCTTTGCTGCAAACCATCCCTCCTGAAACGGGTCCCCGCCAATTTTGGATTCTTGATGAAGATTGTCGCCTGGATTCGTGGGATGATCTACTATGGTCCATGGCGACCCGAACCGATCCCGGACGGGATTTGATTCGTGATGCGGCCACAGGACGCTTTGCCATGGATGCTACCCGGCGTACCCTGGAAGAGACAGGACGCCAGTGGGGAAAACCCCTGATCCCCGATCCAGAAACAGCCGCAAAAGTGACCCGACGCTGGTCGGAATATGGACTTCCCACGGTTTGAATGTTTTTTTAAAGGCGGAATCGTCGATGAAAATATCCGGGATAAAAAAGGTTGGCGTACCAAACCGATGGGATTTTTACTCCGTTATTGTTATCCGCATTTGCCAGTGTTGGAGTCTGGTGCTGGCCTTGTTGCTGTCAGCCCCTCTGTACGCTGACCAAAATGAAGAGGCATGGCCAGGAAAGGTGGTCGCTGTCCACGATGGAGATACCATCCGGGTTCGGTTTCTCAACCGAGTCCATGTCATCCGTTTGAAAGGGATTGATACCCCAGAAGTAGATCAACCTTACGGCGAGGAAGCGACTCGATTTGTTCGCAAGGAGGCGTTGGGTCAAAACATCACGCTGAAGGTGTTCGGTTTGGATAAGTACAACCGGGTACTCGCGGAGGTGATTTTACCCTTTGGCCGCAATTTAAATCAGGAATTGGTGCGTGAAGGGCTGGCCTGGAGACACAAACGCTATTCCCAAGATCCAATACTGAAAAGCCTTGAAAGCCAAGCACGCAAAATGCGGCGTGGGCTGTGGGCCGATGATCACCCCGTGGCCCCATGGACCTGGAAACGCCAGACAAAAAAATGACACCGCGACACGCCGTTCACAGAGAGTTGTAAGGATTGCGCCGTTTTTTCGCAAAGATAAATCCTGCAATCATCCCCAGTCCCAACACGGTCGCCCCGGCGACAAAAAATGAGGCGTCCGACTGCCGCTCCAAAATTCGCTTGTCGTCCAAAGCCCGCATCAGTTCGGAACTGAGCTGGTCGGTCTTGAGTTTTAGATGTTTGTTTTCGGCATCGACTTTCAAGGTGTTTTGCATCAGAGAGCGCAATCGATCCAATTCCGCCCGGTCCTGGCTGAGGGCTTGATTGCTTTTTTTGATTTCATTTAATTTTTCTTCCAGAGTATCCCGCTCTTCCTGCAAAGTCGTCATGGTTTGTTCCAACTGGGCAACACGCAAAGAGGCCGGCATTTTTTCGGTGAGATAACGGCTGAGGATCCAACCTTCCTTTTCATTCTCATCGACAACGCGACTCCAACCATTGCCATTTTTTTCCAAAACGCGCAATTTCATCCCGCTCTTGAGCATACGTATGATCCGAAAATTGATTTCCGGTCCGCTACGCATGGAAATGTCCACACTATCGCCGACATAATTAATCACGTCGGCAGTCTCCACGGCGCGAGATTCTCCAGGGATGGCCAACAGGAGAACCCCAAGAATTGAGAATAGTGCGGCAGATTTTTTGGACAAAATGGGCCGAATGCAGGGTATGGTATCCATCATGAATTGACATTGGTTTGTTGTTTGCACAAACAGATTTTTGATCGCAACAAGATATTCCCAACCGCAAAGGAGGCTGATATGCCCATTGAAAATCGGGTTAACAAGGCGCGAATTCTCATTGAGTCTCTGCCCTACATGCGGCGGTTTGAGGGCAAGACCTTCGTCATCAAGTACGGAGGACATGCCATGGTTGAGGAATCGTTGAAAGTTTCTTTTGTCAAAGACATCATTCTCATGCGTCAAGTGGGCATCAAGCCGGTGGTGGTTCATGGCGGTGGTCCCCAGATTGGGCAGATCATGACCCGCATGGGGCTTAAACCGCATTTTGTGGACGGGTTACGGGTGACAGATCAGGAAACCGTTAATGTAGTTGAGATGGTGTTGGCTGGCAAGGTAAACAAGGACATTGTCAGTCTGATCAACCTGAACGGCGGTCGTGCGGTGGGGTTGTCGGGCAAGGATGGGCATACGATTCAGGCGCGTAAACGTCAGCATGTACGCCAGGGACCCGATTTGGAGACGCCGGAAATCATCGATCTGGGATGGGTGGGAGATGTGGAAAAAATTGACACCACCCTGTTGGATCTTTTATCGCAATCCATGTTAATTCCGGTGGTGGCTCCCGTGGGTGTGGGAGAAAATGGGGAAACATACAACATCAACGCCGATTCGGTGGCGGGTGCTTTGGCGGTTGCCTTGCAAGCAGAAAAGTTGATCTTGTTGACCGATGTCCTGGGGGTGAAAGATAAATCGGGAAAATTGATCAGCGAGTTGAACAAAGAAGATGTGGGTGGTTTGATTCATCAGGGGGTGGTGACGGGTGGCATGATCCCCAAAGTGGAAACTTGCGTTAAATCACGAGAAGGTGGCGTCGTCTCCACCCACATCATCGATGGTCGTATTGAACATGCGTTGCTGCTGGAAGTTTTTACCGATCAGGGTGTCGGAACCTGTGTTCGCTAGAAAAATGTTATGGGGGATGGTGTTGCCGGGGTTTTAAGAGGTGGGTTACAAGAGTGCCGACATGGCGCAATGATGATAAACCTGAAAAAAAGAGACACTTTCTTGAAAACTACCGAAAAAATAGAATCATCCATACCTGTGGTTGAATCCACCGATGCCTTGATTGCCTGGTTTGCAGAAGGCAACAAACCGCGAGACCAATGGCGGGTTGGCACAGAACATGAGAAATTTGGTTTTAGAAAGAAAGATTTATCACCCATCGCTTATGAGGGAAACGACGGCATCCATGCGGTGTTGGTCAACATGGCGGAGAAATTTGGTTGGACCCCATCTTTGGAGGGTGGATTACCGGTTGCCCTGATCAAAGGGCCTGCGGCCATCACCCTGGAACCGGGTGGACAGTTGGAACTTTCGGGGGCACCTCTCAGGACGATTCATGAAACGCAGAATGAAATCAACGAACATTTGCACCAGTTGGGGCAGGTTTGTCGTGATTTGGATATCGTCTTTCTCGGCATTGGGGCGCAACCCAAATGGTCGTTTCAAAAAATCCCCTGGATGCCCAAAGGGCGGTATCGGGTGATGCGGGATTATTTACCCGCCAAGGGAAAACTCAGCCTGGACATGATGACCAGGACAGCGACCGTTCAGGCCAATGTGGACTATGCGGACGAAAGCGACATGGTGGCAAAATTTCGTTTGTCCATGGCGGTGCAACCGGTGGTGACCGCCCTGTTTGCCAATTCCCCTTTTTTGGATGGCCAACCCAATGGATTTCGCTCCTATCGTGCCCATATCTGGCATCACACCGACCCGGATC
Organism: Magnetococcales bacterium DCbin2; assembly: GCA_002753615.1. Classification (GTDB taxonomy): domain Bacteria; phylum Pseudomonadota; class Magnetococcia; order Magnetococcales; family UBA8363; genus UBA8363. The sequence continues at coordinate 15,564 of PEAO01000060.1, read as the reverse complement.
GGTGTGGATTTTTGCCGTTTGTGTTTGATCCCTCTTTCGGGTTTGAGCGGTACATGGAGTGGGCTATGGATGTTCCCATGTTATTTTATTATCGCCAGGGAAAATATCATGCCGCCGGGGGTGTCCCGTTCCGGCGTTTTTTTGAAGGCCGCTTTCCGGCCCTTCCGGGTCAAAGGCCAACCATCGACGATTGGGCCACACACCTTTCCACGTTGTTTCCCGATGTCCGGTTAAAACGATATCTGGAAACGCGGGGCGCGGATGCGGGCAACTCCGCAACGCTATGTGCGCTGCCCGCCTTCTGGAAAGGATTGCTGTATGATAGCGACGCTTTGGAGGGGGCTTGGGAACGGGTGGCGGATTGGTCCATAGAAGATCGTTGGCGGCTCAATGCCGAGGTTCCCAAACTGGGTCTTACAACGGCGGTACCGGGTGGCGGAACATTGCGGGAGTTGGCATTGGCGTTGTTGGATTTGGCCCGTGATGGATTGAAAACCCACAATGAATGCAATGCGAATGGCTGTGATGAATCTATTTTTTTAAAGGTTCTTTACCAATGGGCCGAATTGGGCCAATCTCCTGCGGACCGTCTCTTGGAAGCCTTCCACGGTCGTTGGAACGGGCAGGTGGATCCGGTATTTCGGGAGGAAGAGTTTGAATCGTTTTATGGGGAATGCAGTTGACGATTATGACACGGGCGTAACCGTTCATACCCCCCTAAAAAACTATTGAAAAGAAAGAAGGGGTCTGGGGAATTCTTTCCCCAGGGTTTTGACTTTAAATCAAAAGCTTCAATTTCTTGCTTTTGAATCTTTTTTTGATAGTTGAATCAAAACCCTGGGGGCAATCCCCCAGACCCCTTTTTTCTTTCAATAATTTTAAGGGGGGGTCTGAACGGTTATGACACGGGCAACCCCCTATTTTGGCGGTATTGCATTTTCTTTTTGAGGAGAACCTTGACATGATCTCCATGTTGTTTGTCGCCGCCATGATCACCGGGTTGCTGGCCGGGGTTGTTGCCGGTCTTTTTGGTGTGGGAGGTGGGATCATCATCGTCCCTGCCTTGTTGTTTTTGTTTGCCCATTATGAAGTCAATCCCGAAGTGATCATGCATTTGGCGGTCGGGACTTCGTTGGCCACGATCGTTGTGACCAATATTTCCGCCACGCTCAATCATCATCGTCGCGGGGGGGTTGATTGGAAGCATGTCATCCAGTTTACCCCGGGAATTTTATTGGGTGCTTGGTTGGGGGCGCAGGTTGCAGCCACCATGAATGGGGCGTTATTGCGGTTGTTGTTTGGCTGTTTTGAAGTCGCGGTAGGTCTTCAGATGTTGCGTGGAAAAAGGGGGGGGGGGGCAGAGACTTCAGTGATTCCAGGATTTTTCAATCCAGCGTTGGGTTTGGTGATTGGTACTATCTCCAGTTTATTTGGCATTGGCGGTGGTACTTTGGCGGTGCCGGTCTTGAACCTTTTGCGCGGTTTACCCATGATCAAAGCGGTAGGATCGGCATCGGCCATGGGCTTTTTTCTGGCTTGTTCTGGGGCGTTGGGTTATATCCAATCGGGCTGGGGTCACGCCAACCTGCCTGCGGGGGCGTTTGGTTTTGTTTTACCCTCCGCTTTTTTTGGCATTGTGTGTGGCACCCTCCTGACAACCCCCGTTGGGGTTCGCTTGGCCCATACCCTTCCACAAAGTCTGTTAAAACGAGGATTTGGCGTGTTTTTAGTTTTGGTTGGAATTCGATTGATCATCAAATAAGCGGTTAAGGTTAAGGTTTAGGTGACGATGATTTGGGCAAATTTGCGTTTTCCTGCCCGAACCAAATAACGACCACCCGCAGCCAAGGTCATTTTGGAATCGTCCGCTTTTTGATTGTCCACACTCACGGCGTTTTGTTGAATAAGCCGCATCCCCTCGCCATTGGATGTTACCAACCCCGCCAAACGCAAAGCGGTCGCCAATCCCAGAGATCCACCATCCGATGCCAAGGTCACCTGGGGAATTTCTTCGGGGGTTTCCCCACGTTTAAAAACAGATTCAAAAGATTCGCGTGCCTTGAGAGCCGCCGCTTCATCATGAAAGCGGGCGGTTAATTCCATGGCCAGTTGTTTTTTAACTTCCATGGGATGTTGCCGGTCTTCCGTCACCGCTTGCCGGGTCGCCTGAATCTCAGCCATGGAGCGCGACGAAAGCAGTTCATAATAACGCCACATGAGGGTGTCCGACAACGACATGACTTTGCCAAAGATCTCCCCTGGAGGATCAAGAATGGCAATGGTGTTACCCAAAGATTTGGACATTTTATTGACACCATCCAACCCCTCCAGAATGGGCATCGTCAAGACGCATTGGGGTTCCTGACCATATTCCCGCTGCAATTCCCGTCCCACCAACAGGTTAAAAGTTTGATCGGTCCCCCCCAACTCCACATCCGCTTTGAGTGCCACCGAATCATATCCTTGCACCAAAGGATAAAGAAATTCATGGATAGCAATGGACCTGTTCTCTTTATACCGCTTGGAAAAATCATCGCGTTCCAACATCCGAGCTACGGTCAGATGAGAGGCGAGTTTGATCATGTCGGCGGCACTGAACAAATTCATCCAGGTGCTATTGAACACAACCTGGGTCGCCTGGGGATCGAGAATATGAAACGCCTGGGTTTTGTAGGTTTCGGCGTTGATGGCGATTTGTTGGGGTGTCAGTGGTTTGCGCGTTTCACTTTTTCCGGTAGGATCGCCGATAAGGCCAGTAAAATCGCCAATGAGAAACAGAATTTCGTGTCCCAATAGTTGAAATTGGCGCATTTTTTGGATCAACACGGTGTGACCCAGGTGTAAATCCGGGGCGGTAGGGTCAAATCCTGCCTTGATTCTGAGGGGTTGGCCAGTTTTCAAACTACGATGGAGTTTTTCCTCAAGGGCCTCTTCCTGAATGATGGTGACCGTGCCACGGCGGATAAGATCCATCTGTTCGGATACGGGTTTGAACATGTTTTTTTGACCCAACTTTGAGTTGCAGGTTGACCACACGACAAACCATCACTCTAACACAAAGGTGAACCAGGAGACATGGGGACAATTTATCGTGCAATAGGGTTGATGTCCGGGACTTCGGCGGATGGTGTGGATGCGGTGTTGCTCCAAACCGATGGGGAATCGGTCCCCAAAGTGATATCCCGGTTGATGGAACCTTATCCAGAAACACTCCGTCAACGGATTCTTGCCCTTTATGAACCAGGAGCGGATGAATTGGACCGGATGGGGGTTTTGGATCGGGAATTGGGGGAGTTTTTTGCGGAGGTAGCGTTAAAAGTATGCCAAGCGGGGGGATGTTTACCCGGTACGGTGGATGTGATCGGGAGTCACGGTCAGACGATACGTCATCGCCCCCCGGCATTTTCCACGCAGATTGGCAACCCTTTTGTAATTGCCCATCGGTGTGGCGTTGTGACCGTGGCCGATTTTCGCATGGCCGATATGGTGCGTGGTGGTCAGGGGGCACCCTTGGTGCCGATGTTTCATCGGGTATTGTTTGGTGGTGAAGGGCGATCGACGGCTGTGGTCAATTTGGGGGGCATTGCCAATATCACCGCATTGCGGGCGGATGGGGGGATGGTGGCGGGGGATACGGGACCGGCCAATACGCTCATGGATCATTGGGCGGATCGATGCACCGATGGCCGTGTTCATTGTGATCGTGATGGTGCATGGGCGGCTCAGGGGGGTGTGGACACAGAAGCGTTGTGCTGGTTGTTGCAACACCCCTTCTTTGATTTGCCTTTTCCAAAATCTACCGGCAGAGAAATTTTTGGTACGCACTATTTGGATGAATTTTTGGATCGGTTTCCTCATATGACGGCGAATGATCGGTTTCGGACACTGACCCAACTGACGGTGGAGACGGTAGCGGATGCCTGCCAGCGGTTAGTGCCGCCATCTCCTGATCGGGTGGTGTTGTGTGGTGGTGGGGCGGACAATCCCGTTTTGGTGGCGGGGTTACAGGAACGGTTGCAAAGTTCTGAGGTGGTATCCAGCCATTCTTTGGGTGTGGATACCGCATTTTTGGAGGCAGAGGCGTTTGCATGGTTTGCGGTGCGCACGTTACGGGGACTTTCTTCCAACCTGCCCGAAGCAACCGGCGCGATTGCCGAGGCGGTGTTGGGTTCCATCCATTTGCCAACTTCGCATAAATCCCAGACGGGTTGGGACCGCCTTGATTCCATGAAGCCGTCACTATTTTGATTGACTCTGCCCCCTCCTGCCGACGATCATCATACAAAGTATCCCTTGTATGACTAAAGAACAGGAGAAGTCCATGCCAGGAATTTTACCTTTAAGTGTGCGCATCAATGACGACCTGAAAGATGGCCTGTCAAAGTTGGTCGAATCCACCGAAAGGACCCAATCGTTCCTGACCAATGAGGCCTTGCGCCAATACCTGGAACAAGAGGCTTGGCAGATTCAGGCCATCCAGGAGGTCGTCCAGGAAGTGGAGACCGCTTCCGAAGATGATTTCATCGAGCATGAAAAAGTAGATAACTGGCTGGCATCCTGGGGTTCCGAGAATGAGATGGAACTGCCCCGATGAAGTTGGTTTGGTATAAAAGGGCTATCCTGGACCTGGAAAAGATCCGCCAATATATCGGCCAGGATAATTCTAACTTGCTGACTCATATTGGTCCGCCGATTCCAGGGCAATCGCATTTGCAATTGGCACGTCCAAATGCCTCGAAAAGAATAAATTATTAAAAGAAAAAAGGGGTCTGGGGGATTGCCCCCAGGGTTTTGATTTTAAATAAAAAGTTTCATTCTTCGTTTTTGAATTTGCTTTTGAATCTAAACAAAGTCAAAAGCGAAGAATGAAGATTTTTGTTTCAATTCAAAAGCAAAACCCTGGGGGCAATCCCCCAGACCCCTTTTTTCTTTTAATAATTTTAAGGTGTGGCGGAATCTGAACGGGTACAAACGATGAGCAATCCGCATATTTTATCATCGGGAGATATAACATGAGATGGCAAAATTCAGAGATGCTACTATTTTACGGTGATTCCAGAGAGTCTTGCACCATACCCTGCGACATTGTCATTAATGACAATCGCGTTGAGTCATTGCGTTAAAAGTCTACCAAACATCAACATTTCATTTGCCTTCGGCAGATAGTTTTTGTATTGGTTGGTTGAGCGTATTGGACCGGGCCACATCCCGATGGTTCTCTACGGTCGCCGGCCTTGTGCGGAGGGCAGAGGCTTCCTCTCTTCGCTCTCTTCCCTGAACCCCACCCCCTTTCTTCTTGTTAAAGGTCTGCCACAGCCCCCCGGCCTGCCGCCAAGCGTTCAGAATACCGCGCTGGCATGGTTGGGCTTTTCCAACGTCCTGCTTGCATGATTGCCGCCAGTTCGGCACCGTTGGCAGGGGTAATCGTCGGTGTAATAAATGGGTTCCATGCTACTCCTCTTCTGGTTAGGTCGGCGAAATTGGTTGCACCGCACATTTTTGTACGTTTTTCTTCTTGCGTCTCGTACATATATGTGCGATTATATGACTTCATGAACGGTAACGAACTCATCAAGAAGCTTCACAGATATGCCAAGGCAAACGAACTGGACATCCGGTTTATTCCTGGGCAGGGCAAGGGTAGCCATGGACGGATTTACCTTGGGACCAAATTTTCCACGATCAAGGATCGTAAAAAGGAGATTCATACTGGCTTGTTGTCGGCCATGCTCAAACAACTCGGACTTACCAAGCATGATATTGAATAAGGAGGAAGGGTTATGAATCCCGTTTTTCCCTACGAACTTCACGAGGATTACCCTGGATTTTTCATCTCGTTTCCAGATGTGCCCGGGGCATTGACTGGCGATGACACCGAGGAGGAAACTAGGTCTGGTGCGTTGAATTGCCTGATCGAAGCCATGGAGGGTTGTATGGATCTGAGAGGAGCGATTCCGCTTCCTAGTCAACCCAATGTTGGGCAAGGGACGGTTATCCTGCCTCCCTTGGTAGTCGCCAAACTGGCTCTGTATGAGGGCATGCGCAAGCAGGGTATGACGAGGGTGACTATGGCTCGGGAGTTGGGCGTAACCGAAAACGTAGTCCGGCGACTCCTTGACCTTCGGCACCGATCCCATATAGGACAAGTGGAAAACGCCCTGGCTGTTCTTGGCAAGCGTCTGATGGTCACCGTTCAGGACGCGGCTTGAGATGTTGACTCTGCTACAAAAGTCAAATGAATGGCTGGGATGAGGTGGACCCCATTGCAGGGACAATTTTTCAGAAGAATTAAACGACACTTTCCTCCCAATTATCTCCAGATTTTCCCTTTCCACCAATTCCATTCTTTAGATTGGTGAAAATACCGTCCGGGATCAGGAAGTCTGAACTTATTGATCAATTGGGGCGAACGACGGGGCTCGAACCCGCGACAACCGGAATCACAATCCGGGACTCTACCGACTGAGCTACGTTCGCCATGACAAAGATAAAAATACCACACCTTCGCGTAAAACACACCCGCCAATGGCCAGCCCGACGGCTCGGGATTCTGGCGCGCCCGGCAGGAATCGAACCTGCAACCCACGGCTTAGAAGGCCGTTGCTCTATCCGTTGAGCCACGGGCGCCGACAAGGGCTTGCTCCTTAGGAAACCCCAGAGAATTGGGCTTGCATCGGTTCCCCAAGCAAAAGTAACGGATGGTCGGGGTGAGAGGATTCGAACCTCCGGCCCTCGGCTCCCAAAGCCGATGCGCTACCAGACTGCGCTACACCCCGGAAAACCCTCCTGAAACCTTCGTACCACAAACCGCAAACGCTCCGACACTTCACAAAACCAGCCAAATCCTACCCTACTCAAGACCTCAGGGCAAGCAGATCCCGCCCCTCCCCACCTTCGCCCAACCAACACCAGGAGGTGTGTTTGAATACATCACTACGTACCCGATTGCAACGCCTGGGCTTTTTTTTCGCCACTTTTTTCAACTTCCTTGTTACTCTTTTCGGCATCCGGGCCAATCATCATGATGGAAAAAGTGCCCAAATGTTCCCACAAACCACCATTAAGCTGATCGTAAACCTTGAAAAACCATAATCCGGGAAAAAATGCACCCGACAAACCACTCGCCGCCGTGTAAAGCGGCAATTGATCATCCTGTTTTGCCTGTACCGGGGGAAAATCCAGATCGGTGGCCTTATCACCCTTGCCATCGATCACATTGACCTTAAAATGGTGTGAACCCGAGCGGGTCAACACCAGATCAAGAATAAAATAACCCGCTACCCCACGAGAACGCGGTTTCAGTGCTTTAACAACAGAAGTCGGCTGAACCGCATCCCCCTGCTCGACCATTTTATCGGAAAAATAAGCGTTGCTGATATAGGCAGGCTGACGAAAAGAGGTTTTTTCAGCCCCAAACCCCAAACATGGCCAACCGATGGCCAAAATCAACAGACAACGCGACCGCAACCAAAAAGTTCGCATCAACGGCATGATTTAAGTCCCCCTTTTTGTGCTACACCCACCCGCATGCACCATCGGGACATCCCACAAAACTTGGTCCAAAGGTAACACCGGTCCTTCGGTGCAACTCCTGACATAACGCCAACCATCCCCCTGAACTACCGGTACGGCGCAGCCTGCACAACCACCCAAACCACACGCCATATGACCTTCCAACGAAACCTCACCCCGCAACGCCCATTTTTGAGCCAAACCAGCCACCGCAGCCATCATGGCCGTCGGTCCACACACGTAAAGACGCGGACGGAGACCCAAACCCGTTCCGACTTCAAGAACCCGATCCATCAGATCGCTGACCAATCCGTGAAAAAAACCTTCTCTCTTTTGAGCAGAAGCCAAACAAGTCACGATACCCATCGCCGCTTCCTGTGCCAAAACCAAGGGGTTTTCCACAACATCAACCCCAACACCGCCAAAAGCGGATACCGTTGCAAACGGTATCTTTTCCGCCTCGATCCCCCACAAAAGTGTGACCGGAATCTGCTGCATGTGTAATCGATGCGCCAGAAAACGCAATGGAGCCAAACCAACGCCGCCCGCAACCAACATGGCCCGTTCCCCAGGGCCTGGAGCCGTGAAGTGCGATCCCAATGGCCCCAAAATCCAGGTTTCATGATCCTTGGACCACGTTGCCATGGCCCTTGTCCCCACCCCAACCACTTGATAAAAAATTTCCACCGTCCCCTTTTCAGGATCGGCGTTCATGATGGAAAAAGGGCGTAGCAACGTCAAAGAGGGGTGACAATCCAATTGGATAAACTGGCCCGGCAAAACCCGTCGGGCAACCTCCGGGGCCTCAAGAACAAGAGACCGTAAACGCTCACCCAACACGCGGTTCTCAAAAACCCGGACACGAACCCGCTGTACGGTTGAAGAGATGTTCACTGGCCATCTTCAAAAACAATGTGACCCGCCACCATGGTTTTTTTAACCCGACCACGGACCTTACGGCCATGGAACGGGGTATTGCGGGCACTGCCACACATCCGGTTTAAATCCACCTGCCATGATTCCAAAAGATCGAATAACACCAAGTCAGCGGGAAAACCTGGCGTCAATTCTCCACGGTGGATACCCAGAAGTCTTGCCGGTTTGTAGGTCATCAGAGCTAGGCATTGGGAAAGGGTCATGACACCGCCTGAAACCAACTCCAGGCTGATGGGAAGCAGGGTCTCAAGACCGATCACCCCATTGGCGGCGCAGCAAAACTCCACTTTCTTGCTATCCTCATCGTGCGGTGCATGATCGGTGGCGATGGCCGAAAACGTACCACGGGCCAACCCCTCCAACAAAGCGTTGCGATCAAACTCACTCCGTAAGGGAGGTGCCATTTTGGCATAGGTATCGTATCCGTCAACGGCTTCTTCCGTCAAAGAAAAATGATGAGGAGCCACTTCACATGTCACCGGCAACCCCTTGGCCTGGGCACCCGCCACCGCCTCCAAGGCACCCGCCGTGGACAAATGGGCGACATGATAACGCCCTCCAGTCAATTCGACCAGACGAATATCACGGTCCACCATGATGGATTCCGATTCCACCGGAATCCCCGGAAGTCCCAAACGGCTGGACGTAACCCCCTCATTCATACACCCCCCAGAGACCAAGCTGGGATCTTCGGCATGTTGGATCAGCAAAGCACCGAAAGCCCGCGCATATTCCAACGCCCTGCGCATCACGCCGGTATCGGCGACGGTCGCTCCGTCATCCGAAAAAGCGACGCAACCCGCCTCCAACATCAGCCCAAACTCGGTCAACTCCACCCCCTGAAGTCCCTTGGTGATGGCACCCACGGGATACACATTGACAATGCCGCCAACCCGAGCCTTCTCCAGGACATGACCCACCACGCTGGGATCGTCCGTCACCGGCTTGGTATTGGGCATAGCCGCCACCGAAGTGACGCCACCCGCAGCGGCAGAGCGTGTACCGCTGGCAATCGTCCCTTTGTATTCATAGCCCGGTTCGCGCAGGTGGACGTGCATATCCACCAACCCCGGTGCCACAATCAAACCATCCGCATCGATAATCCGGCAACCCCTGGGAATCTCAGGACGACCCACGGCGCGGATGATCCCATTTTCGATCAACACGTCCGCCGTTTCATCCCAATCGCGGGCAGGATCTACCACGCGACCACCTTGGATCAATACAAATGGTACGGATTCCATGACCTCAACTCCTTGATCCGGGGGTACACAAACGGTACAACACCGCCATGCGAATGGCCAAACCATTGGCCACCTGTTCCAATATCACCGAGCGTTCCAGATCATCCGCCACCTCCGAGGCGATTTCCACCCCACGATTCATGGGGCCAGGATGCATGACGATGGCCGTTTCCGACGCCAATGCCAGTCGCTTTCGCGTCAGGCCCCAATAATGGAAATATTCGCGGACACTGGGGACATATCCCTTGGTCATCCGCTCCTGCTGCAACCGGAGCATCATCACCACATTGACCCCTTCGATCCCCTCATCCATCCGATGAAACACCTTGACGTTGAAGGCCTCTTCCACCTTGGCCGGCATCAATGTCGGTGGGCCGACAAAACGGACCTCCGCCCCCATGGTTGCCAACCCCTGGGCATTGGATCGGGCAACACGCGAATGCAGGATATCTCCACAAATGGCGACCTTCAATCCCCGGAAATCTTCCCGGCCCATAATGGGAAGGTGATCATGAATGGTCAAAATATCCAACAGTGCCTGGGTCGGATGGGCATGGCGACCATCTCCGGCATTGATGATGGCCGCATTCAGATGTCTGGCCAAAAATTCCTGGGCACCCGATTCGGAATGACGCACGACAACAACATCCGGGTTCATCGCCTGGAGGGTCGCCAACGTGTCAATCAGGGTTTCCCCCTTCTTGACCGAACTGGAAGCCACACTCATGTTGATGACATCGGCGGACATCCGTTTGCCCGCCAATTCAAAAGAGGTCCGGGTTCGGGTGGAATTTTCGTAAAACAGGTTGATGATGGTCTTACCACGCAACGTGGGAACCTTTTTGATATCCCGATGATTGACCTCGCGAAACGAGGCGGCGGTATCCAGGATAGAAAGGATTTCCTCCTGACCAATACCCCGCATACTCAGTAAATGTTTTCGATTCCAAATATTGGATTTCATCGCCCTGACCATCCGGTTATCCCCATGGCTTCCTAAAGATCGTCAAAATTATGACATCTGTTTCACTTGTTTCAACACCACTTTCCATCCTTCGGGGCTTTGTATCAGCTTGACGGTCTCATGGCGATCCGCTTCCATGACCAGTCCTGCAAAATTAGGCTGAATCGGCAACTGTCGGCAACCGCGATCCACCAAAACCAGAAGATCGACCAGTTCCGGTCGTCCATAATCAAACAAGGCATTCAGTCCAGCGCGAATGGTACGTCCCGTAAAAAGGACATCATCCACCAGGACAATCCGTTTGTCGTCGATATCCATTTCAAGATCGGTTGGGGCCACCACCGGATTGGGTCCCACCGTGTTTAAATCATCCCGATAAAAGGAAATGTCCAAAAATCCCAGGGGCATTTCAATACCCAACAGACGATTCAACCGTTCACAAAGGAGTTGTGCAACGACCGCACCACCTCGGCGTATCCCGACAATCACCCGCTTTTCTGGCCGAGTAATGGTCCTGACCAAGCGCGTGGCCAAACGATCCAGGGTTGATAAGGTCTGTTCTGCGGACAACACGATGGATTCTTTTTCTGTGGTCATGATTTAAAAATTCCCCCCTGAACATGGAAATTTTGATAAAGTTTTCCGCTCATGTTGCAAGCTGTGTGACGCCACATGGAATCCTGAGGAATTCCAACGTCACTTTTCTAATTCTACATTGCCGCACCGATAATGGCATAGGTCTGCTCATCCCTCTTTAAAAAATCTGCGTTCATCTGCGAAATCTGCGGATTCACGACATACCCTCCGTATTCCACATACGCTTCATGAACTTTTCTTCTGTGCTATCCGCAGATTTCGCAGATTCGCGCAGATTCAAGACGAAGGATTCTATGCGGCGTCACACAGTTTGCAACATGAGCGAAATTTTCTGATTAAACATAGGCCACAGGGAGAAAAAACGCCAAAAATTCCGGGAAATAGCCCTCCAAGATATCTTTCCATGGGATATCAAATTCATCGTTGGGACATGTTTCGGTATTTCCCGTCACGACCATTTCCCACGTCGCACCCCACCGGAGTTGATCCAAGGGAGGACCACCACGTCAATGCCCACACGTAAGCCTATCTTACGCCATGACATCGGCAAAAGAGAATGACATAAAAGCAACACTTTTTAAGACGATGTAGCAAAAACATGACGGCGTGTGCTTTTTGCAACAGTTGCGTTATTTATTTATTATCACGCAAAATCAATGCGTTGACCAAACCTCTTAAAGATTAATCAAAACTGGCCTCCTGGTTGCATTGTCACCGGTCAACTGACATCGACATCCCCATGGATCACAGGGAAACATCGGGTAAATCTCATTTGGGTAGCGTCACGATCAACCCGGAGCAAGCGGGAAAAAAACTTGGCTTGATTTTTTTTCTTGACGTGACCGAGAAGATTCTTTATAAGCTTGATTGTTGCTGATTAGCAACAGTGTGGTGCAAATGAAACAAACGAGACGAGACTGAAACCCAGGCTGAAACCCAGGCCGAAACTATTGACGCCCGGGTTGCCCGAGATCAAGCAGGATGTCAACAGACACGGTTTCCGGACCTTCCGGGGACAGGTTCTTTAAAACAAGGAGAGCAAGGAATGAAAAAGTCACTGATTCTTGGTGCGGCCGCTTTGGCCGCCGCCGCCTGGGCCCCCCTGGCCAATGCCGGTGAAGTCAAGTTGGGCGGTTATTACATGGGCCGTTGGCAGGCTTACGACGCCAACATGACCGATGAGACCGGGGCGAACAGCACCACGGGTGAGCGTTATGTTCATCGTATCCAGTTGAAGACGGACATGATCGCTTCCGAAAAGAGCCATGCCCACATGGTCGTTCGGATTCTGGACAGTGCGAATGTCGAGGGTGCTGACCTCGGTTCTGCGACTGACGGTGGTGCTGCCGATGCGCAAGTTTCCGTCGGAACCAATCTGGCCGACCCTTGGGAAATTCGCCAAGCATGGTTGGAAACCGAAGCGTGGGGTCTCGGCGTGAAGTTTGGTGAAATGCCCATCACCCTCAACGACAGCATCCTCGTCGGTGATGATACCAGCTCCAATGGCGGTCTGCTGCTCTCCAAGACTTTCGGCAATGTCACCGCCGTGGTTGGCAATATCCGCATCAACGAAGACACCGCTGCCGGTGGTTCTTCTCAGGAGGCCACTGGGGCCAACTCCGACGACTCCAACCTGTGGGCTGGTAGCTTGTTCGGGAAAGTGGGTCTGGCCGATTACAACCTGACCTTGGCTTATGCCGACCTTGGAAAAGCGTCTGACTTCATGGATGTCCTGGAGACTGTTTGTACGAGCCAGAATGCCGCGACTTGCGCCGGAACCGATTCCAGCAATCTTTGGGTTGCCTTGACCTTGAGTGGCAAGCTGGGCTACGTCAATGCCGTCGCAACCGGTATCTACGAAGATGGCTATGATTTGTCGCAAGACACCACGGGTACCAAGCTGAAAAACCTTTGGGAAAAATCGGGTATGTTGGGTGCCTTGCGCTTGAGCGGCAGCACCGGCTTCGGCGAGTGGAATTCCTACGGCTTTATCTCCACCCAAGGTTTCAACAACATCACCAACGACAACATGGTGTGGTCGGCGACTTGGGATCAATCCGGGCCGGGTGGTCAGGATCTGATGAACAACTTTACCAATGCGGCAGGAGTCAACACCTCCCCCAGCGAAAACATGTCCGGTATCGGTCTGGGCTTGAAGGTCAAGGCAGCTGGTTGGACCATCAACCCGATGATCGATTATGCGGCGGTGAGCAAGAATTCTGCTACCGATACCTTGGATTCGGCTTTCGGCGGCAGCTTGCTGCTTTCCACACAGATTCAAAAAGACACCACCCTGCTGTTGGAAGCGGCCATGGTTGACCCCAAGGGGATCAACAATGCAACCACGGATAATGCCTACTATGCTCAAGCTGGCATCAAGATGACCTTCTAGTATGGGGTCCGTGACTGACAAGCAGTAACGAGTACGATGAACACTCAAGGGATGGCCAGATAACCGGCCATCCCTTTTTGCTTTTCACCTCCTGACGACATGCCATCGTTTTTACCCCTGTGTCTAAAACATGACAGTGTTGCTTTTCGGCAACAAAAATTGATCTTTATATTTCATTGTATTATCAATAATTTACAAAATTTCAGAAAGATTTGCAACATGTGGCACCATTGATGCAAAATACCCTATACGTACCGCCCAAAGGTTGAATCGTTCATTGATTAAATCATTGATCAGGACCATCTGTTCAATAAAGTTGCAAAATGGCGTCATCCATGTTAATGAGAGTCGTCGGCCATCACAGATTTCCGGCGTCCCGGAAAGATACTCTTCAAGAAAATAAAGGAAAGAAGCTCATGAAAAAGACGTTGATTCTTGGTTTGGCCGCCTTGGCCACCGCCTCCCTGGTACCGCTTGCCGAAGCGGGTGAAGTCAAATTGGGTGGCAATTATTTTGGCCGTTGGCAGGCTTATGATGCCAACATGATTGATGAAGCTGCGGGTACCACCACGGGTGAGGGTTATGTTCATGATCTGCAACTGAACATGGACATGATCGCTTCGGAGAAGAGCCACGCACACATGCGCGTTCTGGTATTGGACAGTGCCAGGATTGAAGGTGCCGACCTGGGAAGTGTCAGCCCCACAGCAGCCAGTGACCAGGTGACGCAAACGACGGCCACGGCAGCTGAGTTTGGCAATATTCCCGATCCTTGGGAAATTCGGCAAGCGTGGTTGGAAACGGAAGCGTGGGGTATTGGCATTAAGTTTGGTGAGATGCCCCTCTCCCTCAACGACAGCATTTTGGTGGGGGATGATCTTTCATCGAATGGTGGTTTGTTGCTTTCCAAGACTTTTGGAGATATCACTGCGGTGGTTGGCAACATTCGCATCAACGAAGACAGTGCTGCCGGGGCCTCTTCTCGAGAGGGTACGGGTGCCAACTCCGATGACGCCAACCTGTGGGCCACAAGCCTGTTTGGGAAAGCGGGTCTGGCCGATTATAACCTGACTTTGGCCTATGCCGACCTTGGAAAGGCATCGGACTTTATGGAAGCATTGGAGGGGGTTTGTGCCGCCAGCAATGCGCCTGCAACCTGCACAACGACTGACGGCAGCAATTTGTGGGTTGCGTTGACGTTGAGTGGCAAATTGGGTGCGGTCAACGCCGTGGCGACTGGAATTTATGAAAACGGGTATGATCTGGCGGTGGATACCACCGGTGCCAAGCCCAAGAATCTTTGGGAAAAATCGGGGATGTTGGGGGCGTTGCGCTTGAATGGCAGCACCCCCTTTGGTGAGTGGAATTCCTATGGCTTTATCGCCACCCAGGGTTTCAACAATATTACCAACGACAACATGATTTGGTCAGCGACTTGGGACCAAGGTGGGCCTGGTAATGTTGACTTGATGAATGTTTTTGCCAACTCGGCGGGTGCTGCGGGTGTTGGCAATACTTCGCCCAGTGAAAACATGTCGGGTTTGGGTGTCGGTTTGAAAGTCAAGACGGGTGGATGGACCATCAACCCGATGATTGACTATGCGGCAGTGACCAAAAATTCTGCTACCGACACCTTGGATTCAGCGTTTGGTGGCAGCTTGCTGCTTTCCACACAGATTCAAAAAGACACCACCCTGCTGTTGGAAGCGGCTATGATCGATCCCAAGGGGATCAACAATGCGAACACGGATAACGCCTACTATGCGCAGGCTGGCGTACAGTTGGTTTTTTAATATCTGAAACTTGCTGAAAATTTTGAAGTTTAAAAAAAAAGGGGATGGCGGAAGATGCCATCCCCTTTTTTCGTGCCTTAAAAAAATAATGATTAAAAGAAAAAAGGGGTCTGGGGGATTGCCCCC
>PEAO01000059.1 GCA_002753615.1 Magnetococcales bacterium DCbin2 | reverse complement strand
TTTCTTTTAATAGTTTTAATAGTTTTAATAGTTTTTATGGTTTTGGTTTGATGTCCAAGGAAAAAACCAAGCAGCAATTTTTTTGTGAATCCTGTGGTGCCCAGTCGCTCCGTTGGGAGGGACGTTGCGGTGCCTGTGGTGCCTGGAATTCCATCAAAGAATTTCGTCCCGCCCGTAGCGTCCCCGGAACACACCCCAGAGGATTTTCCCATCCTGTTGTCCCCCAGTTGTTGTCCGAAGTGCAACAAAGTGCCGCCCAACGGATGGTTGGAATGGGTTCGGAATTAAATCGTGTCCTGGGTGGTGGTTTGACGCCCGGTTCCGTCGCGCTGGTTGCCGGAGATCCCGGTATTGGCAAATCAACCCTGTTGATGGAAACACTGGCCGGTTTTTCCCAATCCTGGCCGGTGCTGTATGTTTCGGGTGAGGAATCCCTAGAGCAATTGCGCCAAAGGGCCGACCGCTTGGGGGTGAGCGGTGAACGTTTTCCAGTTTTGATGGAAAATCGTTTGGAAGCGGTGATCCAGGCGGTGGAAGTGGCACAACCAGAAGTCCTGGTGGTGGATTCCATCCAAACCATGGCCAGCGAATCATCCCCCTCCGCCGCTGGCACAGTCAGCCAAGTGCGTGAATGCGCCGGGCGGTTGATCCATCTAGCCAAAACACGCAACATGGCCGTTTTTTTGGTGGGCCATGTCACCAAAGATGGTCAAATCGCCGGTCCACGGGTGTTGGAACACATGGTGGATACAGTGCTTTATTTCGAGGGGGAGCGGGGACACGATTATCGTATTTTGCGTGCGGTCAAAAATCGGTTCGGCCCCTCCAACGAAATTGGCGTTTTTGAAATGTGCCAAAGTGGCCTCAGAGAAGTGACCAATCCCTCAGAATTGTTCTTGTCGGAGCGTATTCGGGGAGCAACAGGATCGGTGGTGTTCCCCGGTATCGAGGGAACCCGTCCTGTGCTGGTGGAGATTCAATCCCTGGTGGCCCCCAGCGTATTCCCGCAACCGCGACGCAACACCCTGGGCTGGGATCCCAACCGTTTGGCTATGCTGACGGCGGTGTTGGAAAAACGTCTGGGATTGGGATTTTTTAATCATGATATTTTTTTAAATGTTGCCGGTGGTTTTCGCATCACAGAACCGGCAGCCGATCTGGCGGTGGCGGCCTCCTTGTTTGGTTCCCTGAAAAATCTGAGCCTTGGCTCAGGATTGGTGGTTGTGGGCGAGGTGGGTTTGGGGGGCGAGGTTCGGGCGGTCAGCCATGTTGCAACCCGTCTGCGGGAAGCGGCTAAACTGGGCTTTGATCGGGCAATACTGCCGGAAAAATGTATGAAAACCATCGCCGATGTCCCCAAAATGGAGCTGGCGGCGGTCTCCTCGGTGGAGGAGATGATTCAAAAATTACCGTGATCCCTTTGCACAAGAGCCATTGCATGGGTCCATTAAATGTTTTAAATAGTCAGGGGTCGGTTGGATGGTTGGATACTAGGCCGACATATCCTAAGATGCTGTGGACTCTTCGAGTGAATGAACTGGATTATCTCTGTGTGGTGGTCGTGGGGTTGTCTGCCCTGTGGGCTGTGGTCCGTGGATTTGTCCGGGAATTGGTTGCCCTAATCGGTTGGATAACGGCCATTTTTCTGTCTGCTACGTTTTCGGAAGCCTTTGGGGAACGGTTGGGTTCTTGGATTCATCTTCCGATCTCTCCAGAACGTGTGGCATCGTTACTGATTTTTGCAGCCGTTTTGCTGGTTTTTGCCCTTTTTGGCCGCTGGATCAAGCATTTGCGGGCAGGTCGTGGAGGGTCTTTGGGTGATCGGATGGGGGGGTTTGTTTTTGGATTGGTCCGGGGTGGGCTGATCCTGGTTTTGGCGTTTGTGGTCCACAATGCCATGGGGGCACCTGCTTCCCGTTGGACCGATGGCTCATTGTTGTATGCCTATGGAAAAAAGGGGATCACGGTGGTTGCCAACCACCTTTCCGTAGACTGAAGCCTTGGGTGCTAGGATGCATCGGTTGGGCTTGGGCTGGCTGTTTTGACCTTTCCTGGATAAAGCCTTTGATTTCAATAGATGACGACCATTTGAAGGAAGAGTGTGGCGTTTTTGGCGTGTTTAATCACCCAGAGGCGGCCAACCTTGTCTACCTGGGACTCTATGCCCTACAACATCGTGGACAGGAATCGGCGGGGATCGTTTCGGTGGATGACCGCATCTTGCACACGGTCCGTGGACGCGGATTGGTGGCAGATGTCTTCAAGGAAAGCGATTTGGCGCGTCTGAAAGGGCATGAGGCCATCGGACACGTCCGTTATTCCACCTCTGGGGGGAGCTGTAGTTCCCGTAACCAGCAACCTTTGGTGGTCGATACCTATCAGGGGGGGATTGCCGTTGCCCATAACGGCAATTTGGTGGATGGTGTCGAGCAACGCAAATCTTTGGAGCAACGGGGTTCCATATTCCAATCGACGATGGATACCGAGGTGATTGTCCATTTGGCGGCGTTGTCGCGGAAGCTTGAATTTTCGGAACGGCTGGTGGATGCCCTGTCGCAGGTCAAGGGGGCCTATGCCTTGCTGGCCATGGATGCCCAGTGCATGATCGGCGTGCGCGACCCCCATGGGTTGCGACCGTTGGTGTTGGGTCGCGTCGGTGATGATGGTTGGGTGTTGTCTTCGGAAACGTGTGCGTTGGATTTGATTGAAGCAGAATTTGTCCGGGATATCGAACCGGGTGAAATGTTGGTCATTTCCAAAGGGGGTTTGCAATCTTTTTCCCCATTCCCCCCCAAAAAACGCCATTTTTGTATCTTTGAATATGTCTATTTTGCCCGTCCCGATTCGACTTTGGATGGGGTGAATATTTATGAATCGCGTAAACGGATCGGAGCCAGTCTGGCCAAGGAAAGCCCTGTGGATGCCGATCTTGTGGTGCCGGTTCCCGATTCTGGTGTCCCTTCGGCGTTGGGATATGCCCGGGAAATGGGGTTGCCCTTTGAATTGGGGATCATCCGTAACCATTATGTTGGACGTACATTTATCGAACCGCAACAGCAGATTCGTCATTTTGGTGTCAAGATCAAATTGAACGCCAATCGGACCCTGTTTCAGGGTAAACGGGTGGTCTTGGTGGACGATTCCATCGTGCGGGGGACGACGAGTAAAAAGATTGTGAATATGGTTCGTGCCGCAGGTGCGAAGGAAGTTCATATGCGTATCTCTTCGCCACCGACGACCCACCCTTGTTATTATGGAATCGATACCCCATCCCGGGATGAGTTGTTGGCGTCGGGGCAATCTTTGGAGGAGATGCGGCGGTTTATTGCCGCCGATTCGTTGGCGTTTATTTCATTGGAAGGGTTGTACGAAGCCGTTGGCGGTCAGGGGAGGGGCTATTGTGACGCTTGTTTCTCTGGGGCGTATCCCATCCGTTCATCGGAATCTTCGCAGGATCTTCAGTTGACCCTGTTGGATGGGTTGGAGTGAAACGATAATAAAACGCCACCGTTTAGACTCCCCTAAAAATCAGCCACGGTTATGGTAGCATGTAATTTCTACGTGTTATTTATTGAAAGTGCAAAAGGGATGATGGCCAAAACAGGGTGCAATTTCAGAAGGGACTGAGCATAAGTGGTTTTCTGTCGAGTTACGGGACTGTGGATCAGAGCCGGGCAGCAGTGCTTTCCTGGCGATGACCCGAAGAGTTCGTTTGTCCAGAGTGCGGTCGGAACCACTACTGTGAAATCAAGGGACGTCAGGTTATATCAAGTCTTGTTTTGGCACGGCAGTTTAACGGGAAGCCTGCTGCCGGGTGTTTTGCAGAGTTTGAATATCGCCAGAACCGGCGGTTTGAATGGTGGATAGGATCCCTCGCCTTGGGTATGTGGGAGCCATACCTCACCTGTGCCTGAGCGGTTGCTCAAACTGGCTGGAATTCCATGATAATCAGGTTACGTAATACCATCCTGTCGCGACCGCATAGGCATGAAGATCGTATTGCCAAGACTAACTTGCGCACTGTAGACGGAGATGGTTCTAATTTGGAAAAACTGGAGCCACGTGTTGAGTACTACATTGTTCGCGGCAAAATGATTATAAGATTTCATAATGATTTGGCGCAAAGCTTGATGCGGAACGTGAGAGTTATCTCCAAGCAGATTAACCAATGCGATGAGATCGTTCTGGATATGAGCAGGGCGAACTGTAAATCAATGACTGGAGTTGGAATACTGACTTATATATTAAATAATTCGCCAGAAAACAGGAATAAGTTATTCTCTGTTATAACCAATGATGTTGATATTATGAGTAATTTATTCAAGGGGTGGGGAAATATAAAAGTGGTGAGGCCATAGATCCCGTTCAGCAATCCATGAAATGTACCCGATGCCATGATCAATTATCGCGGATTCCAAAGGATTGGATGGCTCGGTTGGAAAGTAGTTTTTCCACCTCCCTTTCGGTCAGTTTGCTCCCCTCGATACGGGCGGATGATCCGATGCTTTCCTCAGGGGTGATCTGAAGGGTGTCAGAGCGAAGCATGGAACCAGTAATACACCCAATAACACCCATTCTTCAAGATGGTTGTCGGCTGAGAATGAAATGATATTTTGATTTCTTTCCAAGCATTGGGCAAGCAGGGAGACCTGTCGGTGATCCGGCAGGGCTTGACCGAATCGTTGCCTATGATTGGATCATGTCTTTGATCCCGTTCCTGAAGGATCCAATAACACTTCATCCATATCGTCTTGGATTGTGTTTTGGCGTTTTTTTGCGGTTTGAAGTTCTATCCGATCCAGTGTGTAATCCCATGCATATTTGCCAACGACCGCCGCGATGAATGCGGTACCTAGGGATGTTGCCAAACCGCCACCCACCAATCCTGCCGTGAAGGCACTGAATGCGGTTGCAACCCCAGCACCGGCTGCCTCCTTACTGGTATCAACGATTAATTCTCGTTGGCTGATTTCATGGCGGGCTTTTCGCTTGATATTTTTTGCCAAGGCTCCAGAACCACCGACAACAGCTCCGAGGATACCAACACCTCCGGTGCTTTTTGCTAAAAACATGGCAAGATTAAAAGACATCGCTTTATTTTCCTTTATTTGCAGATTTTATAACGGCCTTCCGTTCCACATCGGCCCTGTTTCCATGGGGCTGTGAAGAATGGTATCCAACGCCTGGGGACTCATCTTGACCGGCTGATAGTTGGTCCCCCGCAATTCTAAACCATGGACAAAAGCCCGCAAATGGTTGAAGGAACCTTGTCGGAGTGCCTCATAAACTTGGTTTAAATCGGGGTGCAGGCTGGTCCGTATCGCTTCTTCCAGGTCAGCAATATCCATCTCTTCGATGAGTCCGCCGACAACCAACGCCTCGTCCATGGATTTCATCCCTCTGGCGATCAATGTTTGATAGCTTTTGGCAAGTGATTCGTTTAAGAAAGCACCGTGGCGATCATGGGTCACCGGATCGGGAATTTGGTAGCGCTGTAACATCATGGCCATGGCATCCATGTGTCTTTGTTCGGAGCGCGAGATGCTGTTGAATATTTTGACCCCCCAGCGGGAATGCATCCCCAGATATGGATACTGTCCTGACGGGCGTTCACGGAAAGGACATCTTACCTGTAAACACGGGTGCGGGGATACTGTTTTTCTCAAGTGTCACCCAGGGTCACCCGATGAATCTCCATGATTTGCCAAACCCCATCCTCCCATCAGGTCAATGCTTTGACCATCTTTTTGATACTGCTCTTTTATTGTGCAGTTCGTGGGGATTTGCGTTATGTTTTGTCGGGTGTCATCATTTTGACAATTGGTCACATTTTATTTCATTTGAAAACCGGAAGATGGTTGGGACAACCGGGTGAACGCAAAGATAGGTATCCATCTGAGGGATAACGATTAAAAATGTGGGAAAAAAAAGTGGCCCGGCAGCAACGGCTATCGGGCCAGAGAGAGAGAGGGGTAATGCCTTATAGACAATGCAACACTTATGCCATAAAGAGACGCTTACCACATCCCATCATCACCTTGATCCGGGTGTTTCCGGGGCCATAACGTAAGAATTTTGGGAGGGAGGCGGCGTTGGGTCGTCGTGGGGCAACTCCCTTGGGACAAAAATGCCAAGGCGGTGGCCAATGAGGATTCGGCACTCTCCCCCAGGGGGTTGGTCAAATCATCGTTGGCGGGACACGTCGGGGCGATGCCATCATAATATTCCGCTTCGCCATTCGCATTGGCAATTTCAAAACTGATCGCGGCCAGTACCTGATCATCAAACGATACCAAATCCATCCCCACGGGCTTGCCGCAAGTCGTTGAACCGATTGTCACGACCGTCACATAGGGTTTGAGTCCTTGAATAACCATCTCACTGGCGGAACAAGTGCCTTTGGCGGTGATGACAAATACCCGTGACAGGTTCAGATCGGTGGAAAGTCGGGTATAGGTTAACGAATAGTTGGAATCGCTGTGGTTTTTATTATATCGCAAGGTTGCAAAAATTTCTTTGTCGGAGGCATCGCGTATCAAACTGGCGAGGTAGGCGGCGATGTCGATGTAACCGCCACCATTATACCGTAAATCCAAAACCATCTCGGTGACACCGGCATTTTTAAATGTTTCAAATGCTTGATTCAATGAGCTACGCGAGGAACTGGTAAAGGTATCATAAACCAGATAGGCGATTTTGACCGAACCCTGTTGCAGCACCTTGGTGGTGGATACGGCATCGACGATGAAGGTACTCTTGGAGAGTGAATAACTGGTTTGGGTGGTGTCCTGGTGCTGGATGACCAGAGTGACCAGAGTTCCGGCGGCATCTTCGCCGAATGCGGTGTCCCAACTGTTTTCAGCGTTGATCTCGGCGATGGTACGACCATTGATGCGCAGGATTTGGTCGCCCCGAACGATATTGGCCGCTTTAGCGGGAGATCCTGGAAATATCTGATTGATCCAAAGTCTCGCTTCGGCATCTTGCGAGGTGCGAATGCCGATGCCGGTGAATTCTCCCGTTGACAGGTGCGCGGTGACCGTTTGTGCCGATTCGATATAACTCCATCGATCCCGCGCTGTATAGCGGGCCGCTTCCAGGACCGCTTCGGGTGACGCATAATCATCGGCATTGAGACTGGCGGGTATCTGATCGTACCACAGATACCACTCCCGCATTTGGCGTAAGACAAATTCATTCTTTGCCGCCGTCGTCCATGTCCCCGTGCTGGATGTGGCGGTTTGCTCGGAGTTTTCCGTGGTTTTTTGTCCAGAGTACGTACTGCCACCACCGCCGCAACCACTGGCGAATAACACAGTCCAAAATCCCATCAGCACCATGACCAGGCGTCTCATGACCCTGCTCCATTGAAAAAATGATTACAAAGAATCACCGATGGCGTAAGGCGAAGGATTGGGTCCGCGGTTGCTGTACGTATGGCCGGGGAATGTCCCTTTCCTGGCGGATAAACCCATGCGCAGATTGTCGGGGATGGGTGTGGCGATTTCGGAAATAGCCTCAAAACCACACATCTCCAACCAACTCAATACCGCTTGACGGGAGGGGAGATGGGATACATTGCTTTGGATCGACAGGGATTGTTGACCATCGGGAGCCACGGTGCTGGGGATCAATCGATGATCATCTTCCCCAACCCGCAGGCAGAGTTGGGATTTGGGCCATAAAATTTCAACGCAGTTGTGATGTTTCAACACCGGATGCCGCGTCAGGGAGGTTTCCAGAATCAACAATCCCCCCGGTTTCAGGAGATGAAACAGACGTTTGATAAATCGCAAGGGTTCCGGGTTATGATAAAGGACTCCAGTACACCAGATGAGGTCAAAATGGCCCAATGCGGTCAATGCTTCCGGGGAAAGGTAGAGAATATTGCCTTCCTGGTAAAATTTTCCCGGTAGGGGGATGGTCTGAAACCAGGAGGGGATGCTTTCTCGCGGTGTTCTGGAACTTGAGGTGATGTTTTGCGTATATTGGGCGGGAATATCCATCATGATCAAGGTTTCTGGTGTCAGAGAGGCCAAGCGGTGCGAGTCTTTTCCATCTTTGGGGCCGATTTCTAAAACCCGGTGGCCGTGCAGTGTGGGCTTAAGGCGGGTCAGGGCATTGAAAATCGTCTCCCGATTGTCCGGTTGATCAAAGGGGGTCAATAAACCGAGTTTTTCCAGTATGGGTCTTGCGATTTTTTTCAAGGATCGAATCATAGTGTTCCCCATTCATGCAAGGTGCAGACGGTTGGCCCACTGTAAAAGTACCACAGTTTCAAAAAGTGGCAATCCCATAACGCCGGTATAGGATCCATCGATCCGTGTAATCAAAAAAGATCCCAATCCTTGAATGCCATAAGCCCCCGCCTTATCCATGGGTTCGCCGGTTGCGATATAGGCATCGATTTCTAGGTCGGTTGCGGTGTTCATCCAAACCGTTGTTGTCGAAACAGCACTGCGGATGATGGGTGGATCTCCCACGGCGAGCGCGATTGCGGTCAATACCTGATGGCTACGGCCCGCAAGCATTTTCAAGGTTTGTCGCGCCTGCATGGCATTCTGAGGTTTGCCAAAGACTTCGCCATCCATGGTGACGACGGTATCGGCTCCCAGGCATAACGGCATCTCTGGGCTTGCCCCTGTTTGTGCTTTTGTTTGCGCCATCCGTTCGACATAATCGCGTGGTGTTTCTCCAGGTCGTTGTGTTTCATCCACATCCTGAGGGGCCACTTCAGGTTCCAATCCGATCTGGCGTAACAAGGCCAAGCGTCGGGGTGATTGGGATGCCAGCCGAAGATGGGATAAATGTTCCAAACCGGGGGGGCGTAATAACACGTCTGCCATGAAAACCCCAAAGGTCAGAGAATGCAGGAGAATGGGGTCACGTCATGCAAGACTTGACCCTGGATCGGAGCTTAGTCATTGCTGGTCGCCGAACATCTCGTCTACGGAGTTGGCGAACAAGACATTCTCGCCCCATACCTCGACCTGTTCCAGTTTCGCCGCCTTGACCTTCTCGGTCACCCAATCGGGCGTTTGGCCAAACTTGCGCCGCATCAGTTTGAGCAGCATGGAAGCAGCCTCTTCCTTACGGCCATCCTGAAGCTTTTGCGAAAAAAGTCGCTCCAACTTTGGGATGGCATAGAGCCTTTCATCAGACATCACGTTAAGCGTCGCTTCAAGCGTCCGCCTTCCAACCAGCATCACGGAATCGGGAGTTAGGCCCGCATCGTCGAGATGA
The DNA here is from genome assembly GCA_002753615.1 of Magnetococcales bacterium DCbin2. Classification (GTDB taxonomy): domain Bacteria; phylum Pseudomonadota; class Magnetococcia; order Magnetococcales; family UBA8363; genus UBA8363. The sequence continues at coordinate 11,663 of PEAO01000059.1, read as the reverse complement.
CTCAATGAGTTTTTCATGAAATTACTCCTCAAACCGGTTACAACAGCATGGAAAGATTCTGATACATGAGGATAACTATCCATCTCCAACGTTTCGAATGCCTTTTTTCGTTCTTCCATGCGGGAGGCAAAGCATTTCAGGGGGGCATTCCTGGCATGGTTATCGAGTTGATTGGGTAAAATCAAGCGGAGAGTTCTGCCAAAGATCGGCTGGTTCTCATAGACGCCATTGATTCCAATCGGTTGAAATGAATAATTTTCGAGGAGCGATTTTTGCGGTGTGATCGAACTGATGATGACCGTCCGCAACTGGTGGCGTTCCAACTTGGCATATTCCAGGTAGGAATCATCGTAGCGATAGGCCTTGGCAAAGACTCTTTCGTTCAGGCTTTGGGTCACCTTGACATCGACCAAGATCTGCGCAACGTCCAGGTCTAAGAGTCCATCGGCCATCAGCAGCCGCTGCGCTTCAGTGCGGCCCGCCTTGCGCTGCAAAAGGATGATGTCCGCCTTTGGCGGCTGCGAGAGGACTGGAACTTCCGTGCGGACCTCGATGCCCACCGGTTCCAACAGTTCTTTGAGTGTGGCACCAACCAGACAGTGCCAGCAGGTGCGGGTTGTGGAATTGCCCAATCGGTTGCCTCCCTCATCACGAATGGAGCCATGCCATTCATCTTCCGTCAACTTTGGGATTTCGGCAAGGAAAACCAGTTACCTCATGATCCCTTGACCAGCCACTTCGGGGTATGTTTTTTAAACTCCCGTGTTCTTCTGTGAGGGATGAACACTTGACGTCGTGGATGGCCAGGACTTAATCTGCCGCTTTTCCAAGGCGAGTGCCAAGGTGGTTGCCCTGTTTTCCTTCAAAGCGATAAGTCCATACGAAAAGATGAAAACCTCCGCTCGGATTTTTCCCTAGATGGACGTGCGTTCACAAGCCAAAAACCCGGAATCCCCCCGGCATCAGGATCAATCGGTCCTTGATTATCTCCATGAAATCATTGGAGACGACCTGAATGAGACCAATCGGGTTATCCTGGAAAAGCTTGATTCCCAGGTTCCCCTGATCCCGGAATTGGGTTCCCATCTGATCAACAGCGGCGGGAAACGGTTGCGGCCCATTCTCACATTGTTGACGACCCGCATGTTTGGCTATCGTGGCAAGCAACAGCATCACTTGGCGGCTGTGGTGGAATTTATTCACACCGCCACTCTGCTGCATGACGATGTGGTGGATGAATCCCTAACCCGGCGGGGGCGGCAGACCGCCAATGCCGTTTGGGGCAGCAAGGCCCCGGTTTTGGTCGGTGATTTTTTATTTTCTCGCGCCTTCCAGATGCTTGTGGAACATGGTGATCTGCGTGTCCTTAAAATTATCGCCGATGCCTGCGCCGTCATCTCCGAAGGGGAGGTGATGCAACTGTTGGTCAGTAACAATCTGGCCACCAGCGAATACCAATACATGGAGGTGGTTTCCAGAAAGACAGCCACCCTGTTTGCTGCCGCCGCCCGCATCGGTGCCGTCCTCAATCAGCGTTCTGTCGCGGAAGAAGATAACCTAGCACACTATGGCCTCCTCTTGGGCAAGGCTTACCAAGTGGTTGACGATACCCTCGATTATTCTGCAACCCGGGAAACCTTGGGCAAGGGGATTGGCGATGATTTTCAGGAGGGGAAGATCACCCTGCCCCTGATTCATGCTTTCCATCATGGCTCCGAGGAAGAACGCCGCTTTTGGACCGACTGCATCGAATCCAGGCAACAACCCGAAGGGAGTCTGGAGCGTGCCGTCGCACTGGTGCGTCAGCGGGGATCGTTGGATTATGCCATGGAACGTGCCCGTCTCCTGGCCGATGAAGCGGTCGCCATCGCCTCCCGCTTTCCCGTATCGCGCGAACGCGATGCCCTGATCCAACTGGCGACTTTTTCTGTTGATCGCCACCATTGACGTGGATATCGCATCAGCGGTAACCGTTCAGACCCTCCCCACATTAAAATTATTAAAAGAAAAAAGGGGTCTGGGGGATTGCCCCCAGGGTTTTGATTTTGTTTTTGAACTTAAATAAAAAGCTTCCTTCTTCGCTTTTGACTTTGTTCAAATTCAAAAACAAGATCAAAAGCGGAGCATGGAAACCTTTTTATTTAAATTCAAAATCAAAACCCTGGGGGTGAACGGTTACTATCAGCGGTGATAGGGTAATCCCTTTAAAATGCTCATGCCGCGATAGAGTTGCTCCAGCAACAACACCCGCACCAACATGTGTGGATAGGTCATCGGCCCCAAAGAAAACGTCCAGGGGCGATTCAGAAGCAACGGGGGGTCCAAACCATCGGGTCCGCCGATGATGAAGGCGATTTCCCGTACCCCCTGCTCCATGAGCTTTCCCAAACGTTGGGACAGTGCCAGAGACGACAAGGCGGTCCCTTGACTGTCCAACGGGACGACCATGGCCCCATCGGGCAATTTGCCGGTGATGCGTTTGGCTTCACGCGCCATCCCTTCCGCTTTTCGTCCACTTTGGCCGGGGAGTCGCCGCTCATCGGCCACTTCCACCAATTCTGCCGGTACCATGCGCTGGAGACGGCCCAGATAATCTTTGGTCAGATGGGCGATGGCCGGGTCCATCCCCCGTCCCACAGCGACGACGGTCAGCTTCACCCCTCGATGGCCTGGGGAGAGGGTGTTGTCAATACCATGGTTTTTGGACTCCACAGTTTTTCCAGATTATAAAATCCACGGGTTTGGTTCAGGAATACATGGACCACCACATCGCCCAGATCCATCAGTACCCAACTGGCCTCCTGCATCCCTTCGATCCCCAGGACGGTGACCCCTTGGGCGGTGGCGATCCGATCAATTTCGTGGGCCAAGGCGGAAACATGGGTGGTGGAAGTCCCGGTGACGACTAGGAAATAATCGGTAAACATCGCCCGCTCACGCAGGTCGATTACCTGGATATCCAGCCCTTTTTTTTCTTCCAGTGCCAGCTTCAGGGTGTTGAGAAACGCTTCATTCGGCATGTTATCTCCATGGAGGGGAATGATCCCTCCGATTGCCTCGGTGGTTTAAGGGCTTTGAACGGTGTTATGATATAAACCATGGTGATGAATATAATCAATGACCGATTCCGTCGTGAGAAAACGGATCGATTTTCCCGATTGAACCCGAAGACGGATATCGGATGAACTGATGGCCAACTGGGTAATGGGCCATTGCAAAAATCCAAACCGGCTCCCTTGATTTTGGGGGATACTGGTTAAGTTGGGACGGTGATGGTGACGCAACCATTCTTGTGTTTCTTGGGCAATTTCCGTGTTTTTGGTGCATGATCCAGGACGGGTCATTTGGCAAAGATGGGCCACATCCAACAAACGGTGCCATGATTTCCACAGGTGCAATTCGTTCATCAAATCGCTCCCCATGAGAAAGACCAGTTCCTGGTCGGGATAGTGCTGGGAAAGTGTTTCCAGGGTATCGATGGTGAATGTGGTGGTCGCTTGCACGACTTCGATAGCGCACGGCTCCAATCCTGGATCTGCGGCACAGGCGAGTGTTGTCATGGCCAGACGATGGTTGGGGGCTGCCAGAACATCGGACCCTTTGAAAGGATGATGACCGGAAGGGATAAGCAGCACCTTTTCCAGCCCAAGCCCTTCCTTGGCCTCCAAGGCGGCTCGCAAATGGCCGTAGTGCGGTGGATTGAATGCGCCACCTAAAATACCCAACTTCACGATTTATCCCCGTGTTTGGCCCGTTCCCAGTACGATATATTTCAGGGTTGTTAACCCTTCCAGGCCCACCGGGCCACGCACATGAAGTTTATCGGTAGAAATTCCCATTTCCGCCCCTAGGCCATATTCAAAACCATCGCTGAAACGGCTGGAGGCGTTGACCATGACGGAGGAAGAATCGACCTCTTTTAAGAAACGCATGGCCCGTTCATGATTTTGGGTGACGATGACATCGGTATGTTGGGAGCCATGGGTTTGAATGTGATCCATGGCCGCTTCCATGGTGGCGACCACCCGTATGGAGAGGATGGCATCCAGGTATTCGGTATCCCAATCTTCTTCGGTTGCCAAGACGCCACCCAGTGGGGCTAGGTAGGGGAGGGCATGGGGACAACACCGCAGACTGCACCCTTTTTCGGTGAGTTTTTGTCCGACGATCGGGAGGAAGTTTGCTGCCATGGCGGTGTGGACCAGTAGGGTTTCGGTGGCGTTGCAGACGCCGGTACGTTGCATTTTGCCGTTGAGGGTCAAGGCAACGGCCATGTCTAGGTTCGCATCTTCGTCAACATAGGTATGACAGATACCGTCCAGGTGTTTGATGACGGGGATATGGGATTCGGCGATGACTCGTTGGATCAAACTTTTGCCACCTCTGGGGATAATGACATCGACATAGCGATCCAGACGCAGGAGTGCCCCGACGGCGGCGCGGTCGGTGGTATTGACGAATTGGACGGCATTTCGGGGGAGTTGGGCTGTTTTTAGTCCTGCGACCAGGATGGAGACGATGGCGCGGTTGGAGTGGATGGCTTCGGATCCACCGCGTAGAATGACGGCGTTACCCGATTTGACGGCCAAGGCGGCGGCATCGGCGGTGACATTGGGGCGTGATTCGTAGATGATGCCGATGACTCCCAGGGGGACGCGCATCCGTCCGATCAATAACCCGTTGGGGCGGGGTTTCATTTCGGTGATGGCCCCTACGGGGTCTTCCAGGGCGACCACTTGATGGATCCCTTCGGCCATGGCTTCGATGCGGGATGGGGTCAGGGTGAGGCGGTCGAGCATGGCGGCGGACAACCCTTTTTCTTGTCCGGCGCGGAGGTCTTTTTCATTTTCTTGTTGGAGACTGGCACTGTGCTGAATCAGACCTTGGGCCATGGCGGACAGTGCCGCATTTTTTGCGGTTCCTGATGCTCGAACCAGGTGTCGTGTTGCTTGGCGTGCTTGTTGGCCAATCTGGGTCATTTCCTTTACAGGATCCATGGCATTATCCTCCTGGATTCAATTATTAAAAGAAAAAAGGGGTCTGGGGGATTGCCCCCAGGGTTTTGCTTTTGACTTTAAAAAAAAAGATTTCCATGTTCCGCTTTTGACTTTGTTTTTGAATTTGCTCTTGAATGAAAACAAAGTCAAAAGCGAAGTAATGAAGCTTTTTGTTCAATATCGAAAACAAAATCAAAACCCTGGGGGCAATCCCCCAGACCCCTTTTTTCTTTTAATAATTTTATCAAATGTCAACACGCCCTAATCTCAACAAAAAATCCGGCATCCAAAGCATTAAACAGACTCACACCCATAGAGAATCATGGAGTTGTTGATAGCCTCTTTCGGTGATGAATGATAAAAAATCAGGACTATTTGTTGCCGGGAATTCAGATATTATTTCTTTACGTATGTTTTCTAAAACGGTTGTTCCTAATTCTCCAGAATATTTTCCACGGAGTGCTTTTTGATACCAATCAAGAAGCATACTCTCCGTGATAATGCTTTGAATTCTTGATTTCCAACCAATTTGATTTAATAAAGAGACAATGACATTTTTCTCACTGTCTTTACAGACGATGAGAATCCGGTCAAACGAGACCAAATTTACGATACCTTCAGCAAGTTCTTCCGTCAATGAAAGATGCTTAATTTGAATAGCCAACCCAAAATTTGCAAACATATCTAAGCCACGGTCAGAAGCATTGGTTATTCCAAGACGATGAATTGTGGCCTTAACATTGAAAAATTGTTGACTTGGTGTTAAACGAATCACCATTTGTGCAAAATCAGCAAATTCCTGCAAGATCCCTTCTTTCTCAGAATTCATACGAACTTCGATTTGAACACCAAGGGCATCCACCAATGCCGAAAAAAGGGAATATACAACAATTTCATAAACCTTATCAATACTTCTTTTGAGTCCAGGTTCATGCCAAAAGAGATCCAAAAATTTTTGAAGTTCAAAAGTATCTTTATTATGCTCATTGACATAAAGTAAACCAATAGACATCTGGGACATACGATCAAGAAATCGGCGATAGATATAAGCTTCAATAATGCCATTTTTTTGAATATTAATCTCTCCTAAATGATTCAATACAGAAGGAGGTATGGCATTTTCGTTGAACACATCATCTTGGTATCTTGCTGACGATGTACTTACCTTTCCCAGGAATCTTTGACAAATCTCATCGCGCCATTTTTTAGAGGCATTTCTATATGTTTCTAAAACGGAAAGATCACTATCACCGACTGTTCTGTTACGATACAAAATTTCGGCTATTTGAATTGGTTTGTAGAGATGAACTCTCGCTTTTTTGATCAGAGAGTCTAATGCTTTTTTTGCTTCAAGTTTATTCATGATAATTCAAGCGTATATTGTATTGTTGAATCCTGTAATTTTGTTTTTGATGGTTTAGCCTCTTTTAATGCCTTGATCATTTGACCAGCAATTGCCTCAATAACAGGTACCGATACCGAGTTTCCAGCCACTTTACGAACCTGTGAGTACGGTAACGGAATTTTAAACCAGGATGGGAATCCCTGTAATCTTAACATTTCACGGCTGGTAAGCCTCCTTTTTCCATTAACGACCAAGTAATTGTAGCTTCCCCCTGCACGAAGAGCGCAACTATAAGGCAATGCGGAGATATTTCCACCGATATTTTCATGCCATATAGAAGGCATGGGCGGGTTCCCTTTTACAGAATCCCAGCGTTTCTTTTTTATATCAGCAGATAAAAAGAAACTTTTATCAATTTCATGCTCAGGCTCAAGTATTTCCGATAAATTTTTATAAGTCATTGGAGGACGTGGAAACGAGAATTCTATGTTATCAAAAAAACCTACAATATAAATTCGCTCCCGTTTCTGCGGTAAGCCGAAATTAAGCGTGTTCAATATTGCATGATGAGTAAAATATCCCAATTGTTTTAGATGGGCCATTATAACAGAAAAAGTCATTCCTCTGTCGTGCGTTCTTAATGCTTTTACATTTTCTAATAAAAATGCTACAGGCTTCTTACTTTCCAATATAGACTCTATATTAAAAAATAAAGTTCCACGAATATCTTCAAAACCAAGTTTTTTTCCAGCTATTGAAAATGGTTGGCATGGAAACCCAGCCAATAAAATATCGTGGTCTGGAATTCTATCTGGAGCAATGTCATTGATATCACCAAATGGTTTTTCACCAAAATTCTCTTCATACATTTTTTGAGCATGTATATCCACTTCTGATGAAAAAACATTCACACATCCGTGCGTTTCAAAGCCTAAACGAATACCTCCAATCCCCGCAAATAAGTCAATCGTTCTAAAAGCCATTTGCCCCCCTCCCCAAAATTATTAAAAGAAAAAAGGGGTCTGGGGGATTGCCCCCAGGGTTTTGCTTTTGACCTTAAACAAAAAGGTTTCCATGTTCATCTTTTGACCTTAGTTTTTGAATTTAAACAAGAAGATTTCCAGATTGAAGCTTTTGATTAAATATCAAAAGAAGAATCAAAAGCGGAACATGGAAATCTTTTTTTTTAAAGTCAAAAACAAAATCAAAACCCTGGGGGCAATCCCCCAGACCCCTTTTTTCTTTTAATAATTTTAATTTTATGACATCTCTACATTGGTGATCATCGCCATATGATCCCGATGAATCACCTCAGGATCACCGAGAAATCCCAGGATGGCCTCAAAATCAGTGCTGTGTTGGCCCGCAATCCGTCGCAAATCGGCAGACGGATAGTTAACCTGCCCCTTGGCAATCCGATTTCCTTCGGGATCCAAACAAAATACCGCATCGCCACGATCAAAATCCCCCTCCACGGCAACAATACCACGCGCCAAGAGACTTTTTCCCTTATTCAGTGCGATCACCGCACCCGCATCCAAAGTCAATGCCCCCCGAGACAATCGAGAATTGGCAAGCCACCTTTTATGGGCGTTCAAAGGTGCGGCAGTCGGCAGGAACAACGTCCCCACGGGCTTACCGCTGAAAACTGCCAGGATGGGATTGTCGGTAAAGCCATTGGTCAATACCATGGGACAACCACTGAGAGAAGCCATTTTAGCCGCCTTCAGCTTGGTCACCATCCCCCCCAGTCCCACCGCCGTACCACTGCCACCAGCCAGTTTTTCCACCTCCGGGGTCACCTCCGTCACCAAAGGGATGCGTCTGGCCTGGGGGTTGTGCCTGGGGTCGGTATCAAACAAACCGTCCACATCGGTCAGGAGAATCAAAAGGTCGGCACCAACCAAATCGGCGACGTTGGCCGATAACGTATCGTTATCCCCAAATTTAATCTGCTCCACCACCACCGTATCATTCTCATTGACGATGGGAACCAAACCAAAATCCAATAAAGTTCTCAAGGTGTCACGGGCATTCAAATAGCGTCGCCGATGTTCGACATCATCGCGCGTCAGCAATATCTGGGCGGTTTGCAGACCATGGGCGGCGAAAACCTCTTGATAACAACCCATGAGAATCGGTTGACCCGCAGAAGCCGCCGCCTGTTTTTCACGCAATAATTTGGGACGGACCGATAAACCCAAGCGGGGATAACCCGCCGCCACCGCACCCGAAGTGACAATGACAACCTTGCGCCCCTGACCCATGAGTTGCACCATTTCCAACCCACGTCGGGCAATCCAGTCCCGATTCAGTCCGTTGCCCGCTGTCGTCAGCAGGTTGGAGCCAATCTTGATCACGATGGTCCGAGCGGCACCAACCATCTGCCAGGAACGTTCTGACAGTGCCGGATCGTCAGGGAACCCAGACACATTCCACCCCTTTGCCCTCGTCGTCCCCATCGTCCCTATCATCCGTATCCGCATCCTCAGCGATATCCCATGATTCTTCATCACGGAGAGCCAAGGCTTGACCGGCACGGGTCGGGGCGTCTTCCAATGGGGTTCCACCAGGGTGCAGGGCCGCCTCCTCCTGGGCAGCCGGGCGGCGCCCAGCCAGTTTTCCCTGCCAATCTTGAAGATTTTTCCCGGTGACGCTGGAGAGGGTCGTCACTCTCTCCCCCAATTTGGCCAATCGCCTTTCCAAACGACGACTTTTGGCATCGTCGATCAAATCACCCTTGCTGATGACAATCCATCGCGGTTTGGCGGCAAAGGCCTCGGAATAAGCGGTCAATTCCATTTCAATCAAATGAAAATTAGCCACGGGATCAGAACCGTCCAAGGGGTCGGCCTCTACCAGATGAACCAAAAGCCGACACCGTTCCACATGTTTGAGAAACAGATGTCCCAAACCGGCCCCCTCATGGGCACCTTCGATCAAGCCGGGGATATCGGCGACCACAAAGCTAAAATCGTCATGTTTGACCACACCCAGATTGGGGGTGATGGTGGTGAACGGATAGTCGGCAATCTTGGGACGGGCGGCGGAAATTTTGGAGATCAACGTCGATTTACCCGCGTTGGGCAGGCCGATCAGACCCACATCCGCCAACAGCTTGAGTTCCAGGCGCAACGTCCGTTCTTCCCCAGGAAAGCCGGGGTCGGCGCGTCGCGGTGCCTGATTGGTGGAGGTCTTAAAATGTTGATTTCCCCGACCACCATCCCCCCCCCTGGCCGCCAGATATTGTTGTCCTGGGCGCGATAAATCACACAAAATGGCACCGGAAAATTCATCACGGACCAAAGTGCCCACCGGTACCCGAACTAAAACGGTCTCGGCGGAAGGTCCAGTGCGACTTCTCCCCATGCCGGAAACCCCATTACGGGAGGGACGATGGGGACGATAGCGATAATCAATCAGGGTATTGAGTTGGGGATCCGCTTGCAGGATGACATCACCCCCACGACCGCCATCGCCGCCGTCGGGGCCACCGAAAGGGATGAATTTCTCACGTCGGAAGGAAACAGAACCACTCCCCCCTTCGCCAGAACACACATAAATCTTAACTTCGTCCAGAAAGCGCATGGGGTGACATCACGGGGCACGGAGGATACGGCATCGTCCGACCACTTCAACCCACACCGATAGCCCAAAAGACCACGAAACACCTGCGGGTGAGGTCGGACCATCACCCGGCAGTCATGTTCGCTTGGGATTGAGACGAGTTCAAACGTTCGAGCTGGTCTCAATCAGGAGGGGGTTACGTTGACGAACTGGCGATTATTACGCATACAGAACGATACCTGACCGTCGATGAGGGCGAACAGGGTATGATCCCTGCCGATACCAACCCCGGTACCAGGCTGCATACGGGTGCCGCGTTGACGGACGATGATGTTTCCAGAGACAACAACTTCGCCGCCATACTTCTTAACCCCCAGACGACGCCCCTCGGAATCGCGACCATTGCGGGTCGAACCACCCGCCTTCTTGTGTGCCATAACGTATGCTCCCAATCCATAACAATCAGCAGACCATCGCCTGCCGTTTACGAGGCGTTTCGGTCATTGAGGGGAATTCCCAGACAAGGGATCCAACACAAGAGACTCAAAACGCAGACTGCCACCATTCCTATTGGATGGCGGTAATTTTCAGCTCGGTCAGATCCTGCCGATGTCCCTGGTGACGCCGATAATTTTTCCGGCGTCTCTTTTTAAAAACCAGCACTTTTTTAGAACGTACCTGCTGCATGATCCGTCCGGTAACGCTGGCGGCGGCGACTTCGGTGCCGGTTTTCGGCCCCTGATCATCGGAGAGCATGACCACATCGTTGAGGATCACTTCGTCGCCTTTGGCCCCAGGGAGGAGTTCCACCCGCAGGATATCGTTAACCGCGACTCTGTACTGCTTGCCGCCCGTGCGGACGATGGCATACATTTGGGCACTCATTTCGGATAGTCCTCCTGGCCAGCGATTGGTTCGTAAGCTGGCTCATCAGCGTTTGTCAGCGTTTGTCTCGTATTCTTCTTGTAAGCCGTTTGATTTGCCACATCCCGAAAGCGGCCAGTGGCCCGATTTGGGGGACGCCCGGCATCCCGATTTCCTCAACCGGAGCCGGACGATTATTATGATTTCAGCCGAAAAGTCAAGGGAGAAGTCGGAAGATGCACCATTTTAGGTGCATTCAAGCCAGTGTAAAATAAAAATATCATAGTCTAATCAACGTTTTGGATCAAGATACAGATAACCCAATCCGGCGGAGGCACCAAGCCCTGTGGAACCTTCCAAAGCGAAAGGTTGCAAAGAAAAGCTTTTATGACCGCCGCCCATCAGGATTTGCACCCCCGTGCCGACGCCTACCGATGCGGAAGCCTTGGCACCATAGTATTTTCCGGCCAGGGCAAACTGTCCCGGTCGGATATCGCTGGCACCACCAAAAACGGCAAAGACGATGCTTTCGGCGGGATTCCATTCAAGATTCAGGCCCAGTGCGACACCGGCCTCCCCCACATAGTATTCCCTGGCGTTACCGGATGAAAATTCACACTCCACCGGGTTGGAGGAGTGGATCACCATGTTGTAACCGCCAGGAACTTGTTGGCAGGAAAGGATTCCCAGCTTGATGCCGCCATGCCCTTCTTCAGATCCTATCGCTTGACCGGACACGGCCAACGTCAGAAAAACGATCATGAATCCCAACAGTGATTTCATTTGCGTCCCTCGTTAGGGCGTGTTGATATTCAATAAAATTATTAAAAGAAAAAAGGGGTCGGGGGGATTGCCCCCAGGGTTTTGACTTTGCTTTTGAATTTAAATAA
>PEAO01000058.1:20555-20907 GCA_002753615.1 Magnetococcales bacterium DCbin2 | reverse complement strand
GGACTCCAATACCAGGCCGCCAACCAACTGGTGGCGGCACTCGGCGAGTTGAAATTGCTGGAGGAGGTCACCGGCTACCAGAGGAACCGCTTGTTCCGGTTTCGGCCCTACCTGGATATCTTCCAGGCCGAAAAATGAATATGGAATTCCTTATTGTGATTTCATGCCTAAAAAAGATAATATGGAAACCGTTGTGGTGATTTGCCCATAGGGAGCACCTTGGATGTTCAACGAAGAAAACACCGTCGAGCAGATGGTCCTGGACACCCTCTCCAGGCAGGGCTGGCGTTTCGTGGCCGCTGACGTGCTGGGACGCGCCCATAACGATGTTTTCGTCGAATCCATGGTCCGA
>PEAO01000058.1:0-20475 GCA_002753615.1 Magnetococcales bacterium DCbin2 | reverse complement strand
CATCCCGCTTTCGGTCAACTCCGACGGCCTTGTCCGGGCCAACGAGCACTTCGCCGAGTGGCTGCGGGGCGAAAAATCCATGCCCTTTGGCCACAACGGCGAGCATGTCTCCATCCGACTCATCGATTTCTCCCATTCTCTCCAGAACCATTGCGTGGTCACTAGCCAGTGGGTTTATCCCAAGGTGGAAGGGGGACGCCGCTTCGACGTGGTGCTGTTGATCAACGGCTTTCCCCTGGTGATCGGCGAGGCCAAAACCCCGGTGCGCCCGGCGGTGACCTGGGTGGATGGAGCCTCCGACATCCACAACGGCTACGAGCAGACCGTTCCGGGCATGTTCGTGGCCAACGTCTTTTCCTTCGCCACCGAGGGCAAAGCCTATCGCTATGGCTCGGTGCGCATGCCGGTGGAGATCTGGGGTCCATGGCGCGACCCGACCAACCCCGATGAAGGCACCCTAGCCGATGTGCAGCGAACAGTGGAGCAGATGCTAACCCCGGCGATCATCCTGGATATCCTCCAGAACTTCACCATCTTCGCCACCGACAAGAAGCACCGCCGTATCAAGACCATTTGCCGCTACCAGCAACACGAAGCCGCCAACCTGATGGTGGCACGGGTCATCCAGGGGCGAGTCAAGAAAGGGCTGATCTGGCATTTCCAGGGTAGCGGCAAATCCCTGCTCATGGTCTTTGCCGCCCAGAAAATGCGAATGCACCCCGTCCTGGGCAACCCCACAGTGATGATCGTGGTGGACCGCATCGATCTGGACACCCAGATCACCGCCACCTTCAATGCCGCCGACGTACCCAACCTGATCGGCGCGGCCAATCGCGGCGAGCTGCAAACCTTGTTGGCGCAGGACGTGCGCAAGGTGATTATCACCACCATCTACAAGTTCGGCGAGGCGGACGGCGTCCTCAACAGTCGCGCCAACATCATCGTCATGGTGGACGAGGCCCACCGCACCCAGGAAGGCGATCTGGGCCGTCGCATGCGCGAGGCTCTGCCCAACGCTTTCCTGTTCGGCCTTACCGGCACCCCCATCAACCGCGCCGACCGCAATACCTTCTGGGCCTTTGGCGCGGAAGAAGACGCCCAGGGCTACCTCAGCCGCTACTCCTTCCAGGATTCCATCCGCGACAAGGCCACCTTGCCGCTCCACTTCGAGGCGGTGGACATCAAGCTGCGCATCGACCAGGCCGCCGTGGACGAGGCCTACGCCCAGTTGACCGGGGATCTCTCCGAGCAGGACCGGGATGATTTGGCCAAGCGGGCCGCCAAAATGGCGGTGCTGATCAAATCCCCCAGCCGGGTGGAGACCATCGTCGCCCACATCGTCCGCCATTTCCGGGACAAGGTGGAGCCTAATGGTTTCAAGGCCCAGGTAGTGACCTTCGACCGGGAGTGCTGCGCACTCTACAAACAAGCCATGGATGCCCTGATTGGGAAGGAAGCCAGTGCCGTGGTCATGCACACCAAGGGCGGCAAGGACGACCCCTTTGCCGATTACCGGCTGGAGAAGGATGCCGAAGAAAAACTCCTGGACCGCTTCCGCGATCCCGCCGATCCCCTGAAGTTCCTTATCGTCACATCCAAGCTGCTGACCGGCTTCGACGCGCCCATTCTCCAGGTCATGTATCTGGACAAACCCATCAAGGACCACAACCTGCTCCAGGCTATTTGCCGCACCAACCGCGTCTACCCCGGCAAGACCCACGGATTGGTGGTGGATTACCTGGGCATCTTCGATGACGTGGCCCGGGCGCTGGACTTCGATGAAAAGGCGGTTCAGCAGGTCATCACCAACCTGGACGAATTGAAGGAGGAATTGCCCGTGATGGTGGCACGATGTCTGGCCTTCTTCCCGGAGGTGGACCGGACCGTGGGTGGCTACGAAGGTCTCATCGCCGCCCAGGAATGCCTGCCGGACAACGAAACCCGGGACCGCTTCGCGGCGGACTACTCGGTACTCTCCCGACTGTGGGAAGCACTATCGCCAGATCTATGCCTGAAGCCCCACGAGACTGACTACAAGTGGTTAACCCAGGTTTACGAGTCGGTCAAGCCCCCCAGCGGCCATGGCAAGCTGCTCTGGCACGCCCTGGGGGCCAAGACCATCGAATTGGTCCACGAGAACGTCCACATCGACACCGTCCGAGATAATCTGGACACCCTGGTGATGGATGCGGAGGTTCTTGAAGACATGTTGGCGGCCAAGAATCCGAAGAAAGCCAGGGAACTTGAAATCAAACTGGTGGCTCGTCTGCGCAAGCATAAAGACAATCCAAAGTTTATAGCCTTGGGAGAGCGTCTGGAAAAATTGCGGGAGCGGCATGAACAGGGGCTTATCCACAGCATCGACTTCCTGAAAGAACTGTTGGAATTAGCCAGGGAGGTTGTTGAAGCCGAAAAGCAGGTGGACCCTGAAGAAGAACAGGACAAAGCCAAGGCCGCCCTGACCGAGTTGTTCTCCGAGGTAAAAAACGGCGACACCCCCAAAATGGTGGAGCGGATCGTGGGTGATATCGACGAGATCGTCCGCTTGGTTCGCTTCCCCGGCTGGCAATCCACCAGCGCTGGCGAGCGGGAAGTCCAGAAGGCCCTGCGCAAGACCCTGCTGAAGTACAAGATCCACAAAGAGCAGGAGCTGTTCGACCGGGCGTATGGATATATTCGGGAGTACTACTGAATGAGCAATTCCAAGGGGCCAGAGAATGCTTGAGAGCTATCCTGATAGAAATACTGGGATTTATGTGGATGCGGCTTGAGCAACAAACCGGCTTATATAAACATATTATGTAATTTATTTAATATCTGCGCAAAATATTTTATTTATTTGATAGGTCACTGGAGATATCATGAGTCAGCAAATGACAACGCGACGGGCGACTTCGACTGAACTTACAGGTGGGGCAGGGTTTACCTACGAAGACACTGTTGTCGCCTATTATCTTGCATCCCTCCTGCGAGAGGAGCATGCTGCGGGTTCGGATGGTATTGTAAAAAGTGTGGCAGTCCAGCAAGGTGGGCACGGTTTTCCTATGGATGACATTGTCATTGAGTTTGACGATGCCGGTTCGTTACAGAGACTAAGCCTTCAGGTCAAGCGCACGGTGCAGATTAGTGCCTCCAACACCCATTTTCGTGACATCCTTTCTCGCGCCGTCACCACACGTGCATCCAATAACTTTAGCAATGATAAAGACAGCTACGGCTTTGTCGTTGAGCACGTCGCCACGGCACCGTTCCGAACGCTAAATCGTCTGCTCGACTGGGCAAAAAGTAGCCCATCTGGCAAAGAGTTTGCCCAACGATTTACCCCAGACGGGGTCGCTGCGGCTGCGGAGCGCAATCTTCGTAATAATTTGCTCCCGCAAATTGGATCCCTACCGCCCGATGACGAACGAAATTTTTATGCCCAATTTATGGCACTGCAGCTCGATGGTTTAACCGTAGGAGGAATTTGGCGAACGGAGGTGATCAACCGCCTCCAGGAACTTGTTGCAGTGAATCATGACGGCCAAGGGCTTCTTCTCTTTGATCGTCTCTGTCGGATTGTACGCGATGGTGCAGCTACCGCCTGTAAATGGACACGGCAGACGTTGCTGAGTGAGTTTCGTGATGCCATACGGCTGAACATCGTACCAAACTATCGAGATGATATTAAACTACTTAAATTGTTTTCTACTTCAGGAATGGCGGAAATATCGGAAGAAGTCGGCGGTTGCCACGTTGAACGCACTGCTCTGAAAAAAGAAATCATGGTTCGTCTTGCCGAATATCGCATCACCAACCTGAGTGGTCTCCCCGGTTGCGGGAAGTCGGCAATGCTCAAACATATTGCCAGTGTTTATGCCGCCGATGGACCAATTTTGTTCCTGAAGTCTGACCGCCTTGAAGGAAAAAGCTGGCTGACCTTTGCAACAGCACTCGGTTTACAGCATCACGACGTGGCAGAGATTCTGACCGAGATTAGTGCTGCGGGAACGCCGATTCTCTTCATTGACGGCATTGACCGCATCAGACCTGATCAAAAGGGCATCATCATTGATGTTATGCATAGTATTGAAAGCAATGAACAACTTGCCCACTGGAGGGTTTTGGCAAGTTCACGCGATCAGGGACTTGAGCCTTATCGATCGTGGTTTCCGGCAAGTTTTTATCGGGAAACAGGTATTGGTGATGTATCGATCAAGGAATTTTCGGACGAGGAAATCGAGGGTCTCGCGAGAAACAAGCCAAGTTTGAAACCTCTGCTGTTTGGCCCAAAGGGGATCGCTGAAATTGCCAGACGTCCATTTTTTGCGGCCGTACTTGCTCAAAATTTTCCTGATAACTCGACAGAGTATCTGACAGAGATTGACCTGATCTCGGCCTGGTGGGCTCGTGCCGGTCATGATGCACCAGGAGACTCCGTTCCTCAGCGACAGCGATCTTTGCTGGATTTGGCGGAAAAAGGGGTACGCAAACTTGGCAAGAACATTTCAGCCAGAGAACTCAAAGAGACCACCGTTGCGCAGGTTGCGGAACTGAAAAAAGATCTCGTTATTCGTGATTCTAATGGTGGTGCGCCATACTCGTTTACACACGATATCTTTTTTGAGTGGGTGTTTTTCCAGCATCTTATCGAGCTTGGCGAGGATTGGACGAATGCTATAATCAATGCGGGGGAGCCTCCACTTCTTGGCCGCGTGGTCGGACTGCTTGCTCAAAACGCACTGAGCACCCCAGGCGAATGGTCGGTAGGCTACAGAAATCTTGAAAATAAACAGTCACTCCGTCCGCAATGGCAACGTGACTGGCTAACAGCTCCACCATTTACGTCTGCCTTTTCACAAAGGTACCTGGAATTCCAGGCACTCCTTATTGAGAACGATTTCACTCTCCTTGAAAAACTGCTGGTGTGGTTCCAGGCCCAGCACACAGTTCCAAATCCAATTATCCTTCAGGGTGTAATGAACGAAGTGGAAGGAGTAAGCCGTATCAGTATGGCAGACCAGTTAGGTTGGCCTTCTGACTTTAAGGGCTGGGAGCGTCTTTTGGACTGGTTATTTCCCCTTTTACCAAACCTGCCTGTTCGCCTGTTGCCAATCATTCTTGAACTCTTTGGTGTTTGGCAGAATACGTTTTCCAACATCCAGAACCCGCGCTCTGCGGCTATGCTTGAACTGTGTGCCAGTTGGCTTGTTGAGGTGGAGACTATCAAGTATCCTAGCGATTTCAACATTGATCGTAAGCGGTGGGGCGCGATCGGCGGTGAGGCACTGTCCAACCTCGCAACCAATTTACGAATGATTATTCTACGTTCTGCGCACTCCTATCCTGAACCAGCGATTTCACTTTTCGACCGCGCAGTTACCAATGATCGTATGCGCCAAGAGATTTATAATGAGTTGATCGGATTTACGTCGGTCATGGCGGACGTGGCTCCCGACAGGGTCGTTGCTGTTGCCAAAGCAGAGTTGATAAAAGAACTGCCTCAAGATCGATTAGACCGAAAGAAGCGTAAAGATCAAAACCGAATTGAACGGCTCAAACTTCTTCGCTCAATTCCAGAGGAGAATCGTACAGAAGAACAAAAACGTGCATTAAAGTCTATGCCCATTCCAAGCATGAGTCGCTATCCTGATCTTAACGACATTGGGATAGATCGGCATCATCGTTACTACTTCCCAGTATCCCCCCTCCAGGAGCCATTCGCCACCCTTTTTTCCAAGTGTCCCGATATTGCAATTGGCCTAGTACGCGACCTGATCAACCACGCGACCAAAGGCTGGCGACAGGTTCAACTTTTCAACCGTGGCAGGATGGAAACCCCAATCCCTTTGGTCATCAATTTCCCCTGGGGTGTGCAGAAATTCTGGGGTGATGCGCGTGTTTATGGCTGGATTAACGGAAATTTCGCCGCCAATCCATTGCAATGTGTCTTCCAGGCCCTCAGTTACTGGGCGTTTAAACAGGTCGAGGCAGGACGACCGACCGATGAAGTAATCCAGGCTGTGGTTGAGGGGAATGAATGCTATGCCACACTTGGTTTGGCTCTTGTACTGGCCCTGGAGAGCTATACTGTATCCGAAACGACACTGCCGATCGTGACATGTCAGCGTCTTTGGCATCATGATATTGCCCGTGTCGTTCAAGAACCAATGCGAAATATCGACCTGTTTGGATTCGATTTCCTTCCTCGTCTGACTGGGAATAAAGCGATAGCCAAGGAGTTTCTGAATTCTCGGCAGAGCAGAAAACGCGAGATTCGTGAGTTGGCCATGAGATTTGCATTGTCTACCAAGGGTCATTTACAACAGTCATTCAAAGAAGCATTGGCGCGATTTCCAGAAGATTTGCCGTTTGAGATTGAAGAATGGTACTCTGATGACGGTGTTATAGCTTCGCTGAAAGAGCGGGCAGAGCAATGGGCAGGACTCGGTGACTTTCAAAACTACCGCAAACATCAGACAGAAACCGGAGAAATTCTTGTTTCGTATGAGGCACCACTTCCCCTCACGTCTACACAAGAAAAGCACATTGAGGAGACCACCAATTGGTTGCAGGAATATAATGTTATTGACTGGGCGACAAAGTCGCTTGCGGCCAACGTACTTGCCAACGGCTTGAGTCTTGCTGATGCAGTAGCCTTTGCCAAAGATCGGGATAGCGACACTATTCTGGTCCAGCGAAGCGATGCAGGGGAACACTCAAAGCAGAGAACCATCTCCGCAGTTGCTGCAATCGTCATTCGTTTCGGATACCATGCTGGGCCAGACTGTGATTGGGCGTGGAATGTCATGGAACGCATTACATCCATGAAAGAACCACAAGACAGTCATCACGGATCAAAGATACCCTGGCATCCAGCTAATTATCTTATTAATGCCTTGGCGCATGACCGTCGTTCACTTTCGCCACGTCAGGAAACTTTACGGTGGCTATTCGAACTGACACTTCACCCGATTGATGATGTGGCTCAGCTTGCTTTCAAGGAGCTTTTCATGGATTCGGATGAACATACACAATGGGTTGCTGCTCAGCTTGCCATGGACATCTCACTCTACTATCAGCCTGAAATAAATCAGGACGGACGTCGCGATAGTACACCTAACCAGAGAGCACGAAAACAAAGTGTTATCTGCGCTCTTGGTCGCTTGGGAAAGGAGGACGACACTCCATTATCCTCTGTGCCACCAGCGTGGGTCGAATTGCCGCAAAAGCGGCACTACCGACAGCTTGAGGACGATGCTAAATGGGACGATGCCAACCCCTCATTTGACCCCAATATTGCGGCAAATATTTTCCCGCTTTTCCCTGTTGAAACTTGGTGTCAGACAATCTTGTATAAGCCGTTGGTGGCGGCAATGCTTCAGGATTTGGTGGTATGGACGGCAGAACGTCTCATGCCTTCCTGGAATAAAGGTCGGCACGGGCTAGGACCGGATTCAGCGGGAGCATCGCTAATTGAATGGAATCATGCTTTGGGAGACTTGCTCGCTCGAGTTGCACCATTTTTCGATAAAGAATTTGTACATGACAAATTTCTCGCCCCTTTCCTGACCGAAGAGGAAGAAGGGTTGACTGTCCTTGCAATATTTGCTGACTTTACGGTGATTCGACATATCATTGACGCACCATTAATCCCCGCAAACACCTTGGAACTCCTGGACGATTGTGTTGAGCGCGTCATCCGCGACCGTTGTTTTGATCAAAATAGCCGCCATCCAGGCAGAGTTAATAAGGATCTTGCAAAAATGATCAAGGCATTGTTTTTCGTACCTCTGGAGCAAGAGGCACCGTCTGCAGCTCGTTTTGCCAATGGCAACTGGTCTGAAATAAGCGTGATTATACCAATTGTGAACAAATTAGTTATAGCTACTGGCTGGTCAACAAATATTATGGATAATTATTTGACGCTTTGTGAGCGGGCTGGCACTTTGTATCCTCTTGATTCGTTTACATGCCAAGTCAACGCAGTTCTTGGATCGCTAGGCAATGCCAAAAGCAGTTGGGTTGGAACCAGACTGCCAGCCCGTATTGCGGAAACAGTACAACGATTGGCCGATGCCAACTTCCCGCTTCATGCTAACCACGCGAAAGAATTGCTTAAAGTCATTGACTCATTGATTGACATGGGTGATCGTCGCAGTGCTGCATTGGAGCAATCAGAGGCTTTTCGTGAGATCCAGATGTAGCTGTCCCTCCTCAAAACTTCATCCGGCCACAAAAATGGCCAATTCGGATGCTGTGCCGAGTACGAAGGAGGCGTCCGATAATTGAAAAATCCAGGGTAAGGGAGTGGATAACGGACGGTTGATCAAAAAAACTGCGAAACAAGTCTGTTCTTGGTACAAACACAGCCATCCTTGGGGGAATGGGGTCTTCGCATCTTCGATGCCCAGTCCCTGGACGATGTTTTCTCGGACAAGGCGTGACACCATTTTCTGAGAACAGCCCATGTCTTAGATCCAAGCAGCCTTGCACATAACGTTGTGCGTTGGCACTTGGCTGCATCTGCTTGGGAGTACCCGCCGAGGGATCATCGAGCCGATAACAGATGCCAATAGCCACGCGTAGTGTACCACTTTGGGCGGCTGCTGACATCCCGGATAAGATGGGTGGCAGAGCCGATCTCCACGAACCGGCGGAAAATGGTGCGCACCGTCTCCGACTCGGTGGGGTGGATTGCCAATTTGTACTCCTGGACGATATACCCGAGCGGCGGGTGTTCACCACCAAACGCCCCCTGTTGCGACTGTCTCCCTCTTGGCCAAACGGTCCCAAGGTGGAGGGGACAACGTGCCCAGAGACCACACAGGGCAAACACAGGCGAACCCAGTTTGGTAGTCGTCTTTGGTTTTGGCGTACATGCCTCTCTGGCTGACTTTACCGTACCAGGGGGGCTTTCCCTCTTCACCGCCGAAAACGCAACACAGCGCGTCCTGTGAAGAGGAGTTTTTCATAGCCAGGGTTTGAATCCCGTGGTAGGATTCGAACTGGGATTCTGGGCGGAAAAGTGCTACCCCACTGTTACCCCTGACTGTTACCCCTGTTTTTGATGGTACTCGAAAAATCTATTTAAATATGAAATGTTACAGATCGTTGGCCGATGGTCCCTCCCCATCCGCCAATTTCTTTTGACATAGCCCGTCAGGAAGGACAGATCATCCAAAATGTGAGTTTGAATCCCAGTCGGGAATTCAAACGGATCATTTTGCCAACTCCTCCGGGAATAGCCGACAGACACCATGATTGAAGACCTCAAGAAAACTCTGTGGGCGACCGCCGACAAGCTGCGGGCCAATATGGATGCCGCCGAATATAAGCACCTCGTACTCGGCCTCACCTTCCTCAAATGTATTTCCAACACCTTATCTTCTGGGTGCCTGAAACCGCCCGGTGGGAGGTGCTACGTGGCGCGGCCAAGCAACCACAGATCGGCAAGCTTATTGACGAAGCCACCCCTGGGCGTTATGTGGGGGCCGAGGCTGTGGAAGATGATGAAGTCTTTGCCGAGAAAATGCACAAGCTCACCAAAAATTGGGAGAACAGATGGCCAAGGGGGTGGAACTTGACCCGTTGGTCCGCCAGAAGCTGGGCGGGCTGGGGTATGAGTTTTGAACCATGAACACGAGGTGAATGCATGATGACCGTTGCCGAATTGATCGAAATCTTGAAACAGCATGAGCCAAGTATGCCGGTGACGGTAGCTGGATATGAGGGGGGATACAACGATATCTCCTCGGTGGCTCCGGTTCGGATGATCACGGAGGCCAACACCCAGTGGTACTTCGGGGCGCACGAGGAAGCCGATGATGGAAACGAGGAAACCGTGACGGCACTGTTGCTGTCTGGACATAATCATGTGGCAAAGGATGATTGAAATGGCGGAACGGGACAATCAGTCTGGAGTACCCCGTGAGGGGAGCGCGTCCCGACTGAGTGTGGAAGCTCTGGAACTGGCGGTGGCGGCTCTGGAAGAGGGGCTACGGGAATATGAAATGTATCCATTGCTGACCATGCGCGATGGCGTCATCCAACGGTTCGAGATCGCTATGGACCTTTCCTGGAAGTTGCTCCAACGCACCCTCAAGGATATTTTGGCCATCAGTCCAGGTTTGATGCGGACCAAGCAGGATATGTTCCGCATTGCTGCGGAATACGAACTGATAACGAACACGGAGGCGTGGTTGGGACATTATGAGGCACGCAATCAGACATCGCATCTCTATGACCGTGATCTGGCAGCCCATGTCTTCAAACAGATTCCTGCGTTTCTTCCGAATGTGCGAGAACTTGTCGTGAGGTTGAAAGATGCTTCTTGATCTGCAAGCCAGCCATCTTGGGATCATGCGGGAGATCCTGCAACGATACGTTCCCCATTGGGAGGTTTGGGCCTTTGGTTCTCGGGTGCGTGGAATGGCGCGCCCCTCTTCGGACCTGGATTTGTGCATCCTGAGCGAAGAACCGTTGGCATTCCATCTGCTCAGTCAATTGCGGGACTCTTTCTCAAGCTCCACCCTTCCCTTCCGGGTAGACGTGGTAGATTGGGCGATAACCAGTGATTCGTTTCGGAAGATTATTGAGGAAAACAAGATTGTGGTTCAAAAGGGACAAGACAAGGAAATGGTCGGTGTTGATTTTGAGACATCATGACCGAAGATATCTCAACCTCATGGGTCCGTGCCGCCCGGGCCATCGGTGATGCCGATGCCTTGTTGATCACCGCCGGGGCGGGAATGGGGGTCGATTCGGGTCTGCCTGACTTCCGGGGTAATACCGGATTTTGGCGGCACTATCCCCCCATGGAATCGTTGGGCCTCGCGTTCGTGGACATGGCCAACCCGGAACGTTTCAGCCAAGATCCCACCTTGGCCTGGGGCTTCTACGGCCACCGGCTGCATCTGTACCGCCAAACACTCCCCCATGATGGTTATCGCCAATTGTTGGATATGGCCCACAACAAACCCCGTGGGTTCTTCGTATTCACCAGCAACGTTGACGGACACTTCCAACGATCAGGATTTCCGATGGATCGGGTGGTCGAATGTCACGGCTCCATTCACCACCTGCAATGCCTCTACCCCTGTTCCCGATCCATCTGGTCCGCCGACGCAACCAGCATTCCGGTGGATACAACCACGTTTCGGGCCACGGACACCTTGCCCCAATGCCCAAACTGCCGACGCTTGGCCCGGCCCAACGTGTTGATGTTCGACGATGGCCAGTGGGTGGCTGATCGGACAAACACGCAAACCATCCAACTGAATCAATGGCTGTCCTCCCTGGATAAAGCCGACGACCGCCTGACTGTGGTGGAACTCGGTGCGGGACTTGGGGTGCCCACGGTGCGACGATTTTCTGAATCGGTGGCACGTCATCATGGCGGCAACCTGGTGCGGATCAACATCAGAGATCATCAGGTTCCGGGTGATC
Organism: Magnetococcales bacterium DCbin2; assembly: GCA_002753615.1. GTDB lineage: Bacteria > Pseudomonadota > Magnetococcia > Magnetococcales > UBA8363 > UBA8363. Next base: position 9,048 of record PEAO01000058.1, on the reverse strand, counting down.
TGAACGCCGTCTCCCTGCCCTTGGGTGCGGCAGAGGCGGTGCTGCGAATTGACGAAAAACTTAAAAACCTGTGAAGACTTCCTGACATGTACGGTGGAACTTTCTTTTAACCCACGACAAGGTGCATAATCCATGTTCGTTACGGTGTTATTGTGCCAAAACACGCAAACATGGGGAAAATGTCCGTCTCATCCATGACGGGCCGTTCCATTTTGGGAGCCAAAACATGATCGTCGTTGTCAACCGCATCCCTGTCAAAAAAGAATATTGGGACGAATTTGAAACCCGATTTCAAAATCGGGCGGGTCTGGTAGACCACTCCCCAGGCTTTATCCGTAACTTGGTCCTCCGCCCGGTGGACGACAGTTCCCACTATCACGTCATAATGACTTGGTGGGAAAACAAAGAAGCTTTCGCGGCATGGACGCAAAGCCCCGCCTTCAAAGAAGCCCATGCAGCCCATCGCGGTGCCAATCGCGCAATGTACGCCGGACCCAACGTGTTCGAAATGCATGAGGTGGTGACCGACACAGGAGTGACGCAACCAGTCAAACAACCATCATGAACCCTATCACGGCAGACGATAAATCTTACCTCGGCGAATGTCGCAGCGTCACCATCACCAGCATCTCGGAAATCGGCTGGCACGATACCCGCCAGATATTGGCCGATATCCAAGCTACCGGAGGACCGGAAGCGAGCCAGTGGGATAAAACATGGGATCCCCACAACGCCGCTGGCAGTTCCAGCTTGATCGAAATCACGTCGCTGCACGGTGAACAACATAAATTTATCGTTGATTGCGGGTGGGATGAGGAATACATGGCCCGCCGTTTTGAAGAAACTGGCGTCGCTCGCATGTTGGAGCGTGGAGAAATCGATTTTTTGTTTCTCTCCCACGAACATTTAGACCACCTGTGGGGACTCCAAACCGTTCTGCGCCTACGACCCGACATCACCCTCAGGATCCCCCCCACCTTCACCCAGGAGGCCATGGCCTTCATCCTGGGAGGACGGGACGCGCCCACCCACACAGGGACAAAACCACGGGTCAAACACACGGGAACAATCATCCCAACCCCTCCCGGAAAACCCACCGTGATTTATCCCGGCTGCGTGGCCGTCGCCTTCGACCTTCCCATCCCGCTCGGCATCCACGGCGAACAATCGCTCTACTTCCGGGTGCAAAACAAAGGGACCGTCTGTGTTACGGGCTGCTGCCACCAAACCGTCACCCGCCTAGCCGACCATGCCCTCACCCACATCACCAACGATGCCACGCTCCATGGTCTGTACGGTGGACTCCATATCGCCCCCTTCGGTCCCCTGTCCGCCGAACAGGGACAAATGATCGCCGATCTGCGCCGTTTTGGGTTCCAGAAGATCGCCGCCAACCATTGCACCGGGCCGTCGGCCATTGAAAAAATGGTTGAACTCAGATATCCGGTCGTCCCAGGCAACCGGGGAACAGTCACTTTCGGATAGCCCCCAATTCGGAACAGCTCTTTCAACCCCACCATACGGAAACCAAACCCATGCATGGTTTTGTCTACCATAATCCCGTTCGCATCCTTTTTGGCAAGCATACCATCGCCCAGCTTCCCACTGTCATTCCCCAGGGCAGCCGGATCCTCATGGTCTATGGCCAGGGTTCCATCCACCGGAACGGGGTTTATCAACAGGTTCAAACCGCGCTGAACGGTTGGTCCGTATTGGAATTTGGCGGGTTGGAGGCCAATCCACGCTATGAAACCTGTCTAAAGGCGGTGGAGATTTGCCAAAAAGAAAAAATCACCTTTCTCCTGGCCGTCGGGGGGGGATCGGTCTTGGATGGGACCAAATTCATTGCCGCCGCCACCCTGTTTGCGGGTGATCCCTGGTCCATACTGGCTGACAATGCCCCCGTGGAACAGGCACTCCCTCTGGGGTGTGTTTTGACGTTGCCCGCCACCGGATCGGAAATGAACGGTTTTTCGGTCATTTCGCGTGAATCCAACCAAGAAAAACGGGGGTTTGGCAGTCCGCATCTTTATCCGCAATTTTCCATTCTGGACCCCACCACCACCTTTTCGCTGGATGATCGCCAAGTTGCCAACGGCATTGTGGACACCTTTGTCCATGTCATGGAGCAATACCTCACCACCCCCGCTCAGGCACCGTTACAGGATCGGCAGGCGGAGGCCATCATCCTGACACTCTTGGAAGAGGCCCCCAAAGTTCGCACCATCCCCAACGATTATGCCGTGCGTGCCAATCTGATGTGGTGTGCCACCCAGGGATTGAACGGCCTCATCGGTTGCGGTGTGCCGCAAGACTGGTCCACCCATCTGATCGGGCATGAACTCACCGCACTCTATGGTCTGGACCATGGCCAATCGTTGGCGGTGGTGTTGCCTGGAGTCTGGATGTTCAATCTAAAATTAAAACAGGCCAAACTGGCACACTATGCACGCCGGATCTGGGGGATGACCGAAGGTTCCGAAGAGACCCTGGCCTTGGCAGCCATCGAACGGACCGAGCAGTTTTTCCGGGAATTGGGGGTCAAGACGCGGTTATCGGAATATGGAATCGGCCCGGAGGCGGTCCAAGCGGTCGCCGACCGGATCAAAGCCAGGGGACTCACCCTGGGCGAACAAGGAAACATCGGGAGTGCTGCGGTGGCCAGCTTGTTGACGATGCGGCTTTAAACAAAAGCCATGCCGCGCTCTTCAGGACTCACCCATGCACGGATTTGATTCATTCTTGAGGGTGACCGATTGACACCGCATCCCTGGAATCCGTGCTATTTTCTGATCGTTGGTCACTAACCACCCTTCAAGAGATAAGGCCGTAGCCGCTATGATAGCGTCCGGCAATTTTAGCCCATGGTATCGGCGCAATTGAATGGCACGATCTCTGATGTCAACATTCAATCCCACGACAGTGATGTCGTGAAGAAAGTCTTGAATCGCCGATTCCTCGGACTGGCTCAGCGAGGGATACGAAAGGAGTTCCATCTGGGTAATGACCGAAACGAAATATTCCCCCTTCGGTAACGGTCCAACCATTTCACCGCCAAGGTAGGAAAGCACAACGTTGGTATCCAGCACGTAACTCACGTCCACTCGTCCCGGCACCGTATCTGATAGGCCAAGGGGGACTCCGTTAAATTCAAAACGCCCGCATGGCGTGTTAAGTCGCGGGTTACCGGTAGAAAATCCTGGATCTCCAACTGTCGCTCAATCCTGAGCCAATCGTTATAGTCGATTTGAACTGCGACAGGGCAATGATTTTCATCGGTGACCAGTTTTTTTCGAACGACAGGCATACCAACCTCTCCCAAAAAGCAAGACATCTCATCCCCAGGCGGAGAACAACTCAAGACCGGAACCCATACCTTGGACCAATACGCAGCCGGGGTCGATCATGATTTAAGGGAGTCGTGACGCCATGCCCTGGCATTGCTTCATGACCATTCCCAAGGGTCGATCACGTCCAAGCCGGGAAGAAGAAAGTCCCGCCGGTTGCGCGTCACCAGCCGCAGTTCGTGATGCAGGGCCGTAGCCGCAAGCAGACTATCGATTGCGGGCAACGAACGCCCCACCTCCCCCAGCAACCGGCCCCAGCGGTCGGCGACCACGCGATCTACCGGCAACACCCGCCCGCCAAACCAGCCGGAAAGATCGTGTTCCAACCACAAACGGAGCCGTTCCCGCCGGACCCCTGGGGCCAACCGCTCCACCCCCTTACGAATCTCGCCCAGGGTCAGCACGCTGACGTGAAGGCGATAGTCCGGCACCTGAGACAACCAACGGAGTACCGCCGGATTCGGCTCGGCACGCACCGTTTCCGAAAGGATATTGGTATCGAGCAGATAGCTCACAACACCATTTGCCGGTCCGTGGAACGGTCCCGTTCCAGGTCCAGCTCCACCCCAACGAGGGGAGAGGTGCGCATGAAATCGACGAAAGAGGAGACGGGATGTGTCATCCGATCAAAATCCGCACGGCTGACCAGTACAGCGGACGGTTCCCCATGCACCGTAATCTCCTGGGGACCATCGACCGCCGCCCGGCGTACCAATTCGCTGAAACGGGCTTTGGCCTCCTGTAATTGCCATGTGGGCATCAGAGCGACTCCTGGGTTGTGGTTGGACTAGTCTGACTATAATTGAAATCTGCCCCATTGTCAGCCGCAAAATGTGGGGAGCCAAGAGAGTTGTCCGGTTCTATAGCCAAGAAAATCTTGAATCGCCGATCCCTCGGACTGGCTCGGTTAGGTTGTCGTCAATTTAAACCGCGACCGGGTGATGTTTTTTTCGGTGACCCGCTTTCTCCGAACGGCGGGCATACCAACCTCTCCCGAAAAACAAAACATCCCACCCCCAGGCGCAATCAGCCCCATGCCAATCTTTTGCGGGCAAACCGTTGGACACCGCACCTGAAGCCCCGGCGAAGAAAAACTCAGACCGGAGCTTATGCCCCATCGATCATGATTTCCCTTTGCGCTCGGCCAGCAGGGCGCGAATTTCTTGAAGGTTGGATTCAAACACCTGAATGAAATGAGACGCACCGCTCTCCTGGGCAACCCGTAGGGCGTTCTGAACGGCAACCATGGCCTCCTCCAAGCGGGTCGTGCCGCTCTCCCGTTCTCCCAAACTCCGAAGCGCAATGCCTAGGTTGTTTTGGGTTCCTGCCCAACCCAGGGAGACGCGAGCCTGAGTTCGCACTTTCAGAGCTTCCCGGTAGGCTTGCACAGCCTCCTCCAAGCGGGTCGTGCCGCTCTCTCGGTCTCCCAAACGCGAAAGCGCAGCGCCCAGGTTGTTTTGGGTCATAGCCCACTTCAGGGGGACGCGAGCCTGGGTCCATTCTTTCAGAGCCTCCCGATAGGCCTGCACAGCCTCCTCCAAGCGGGTCGTGTCGCTCTCTCGTCCTCCCAAAACCTGAAGCGCATTACCCAGGTTATTTTGTATCCTGGCCCAATCATCGGGAGTGCTACCGCGCGGATAGGCTTCGAGGAGCTTTTTATACAGTTCGATGGATTTCTCCAAAGCGGCATTGTCGCCAAACTCATCCCCCTGGCGATTCCAAGCGGCGGCCTCCCGCTCCAGATAGGCCAGCTTCCTGGCTCCCTGGGTTGGGGGCAGGGCGTTGGCGGCAGAGGCAAAATGGTGGGCGGCATCGGCATAACGCAAGCGGGTCATGGCCAATTCCCCACGACTCCCCCAGGCGGCGGCCATCTCCACCCCTTGCAATTCCAACACCTGGGCCAACAGGTCGTCGGCTACGTCATGATGGCCATCGGCGATGGCGGCTTCCACCTTTTGCTTCAACTCAAGGATGCGGCCATCATTGACCGGAATGGATTGCACCTGCTTGCGCAGGGCCATGTGCCGCTCGGCAATCTCCACCAGCTTGGCTGGCCATTGTTCCTGAAGAACATTTTTCTCTTGGAGAATGGCAAAGAAACTTTGGAAAGTACCCTGATTGACCCCAAGCTGCCGTTCCTGCTCGCGAATGGTCTGCTCTTGCTCACGAGTCAACCCTTGCCAATGGGCCACTTGCGCCTCCACAAGAGCCAGGGCGTCTTTGAGTGTCAAACCGTTGTTGACCGTGACAGAATTGTTGGAACCAACGACGTTACCAACACCAGAAACAGTCGTCGTATTACCTGGAGTTTGCGGAGCGGCGGCACCGAAATAAATCGCCACAACAACCGCAGCAATGGCACCCACGGCCCCTAGAGCCGCTGCGTTGTCTGTGATCCATCGCCAAATGCGGCCCCACAAATCACCCATCCCCCACCCCCGACGATCCGAGAACCTAGAAGTTCACATTATTCTAAAAGGAATGATCCTTTCATCATCCGGTCGGTGTATCATCCTTCGTTGGGCGGGGTCAATCATTTTTTGCAATATCTATAGGGAAAAAACAATAACCTGGGCGGATGTCCCATTCCAAATATCTTCATAGATCATCCCCCTGTTTGCGGCGATCTAAAAAGGCGGAGAAAAACCGATTCTCATTCTCCGTCCTGTTGGTGGGAATGGCGAGATTCTCCGGTACGGTTTTCTTCTTCTCCGCAACTGGTTCGTCCAAAACCTGTGGCACCTCCACCTTGAGTCGGAACGGCAGCGGCTTGGCCACTTCCGGTATCGCTGTCTCCTCCTCACCCTTCGGACCGGATGGCTTAAAGGGGTTGGAAACCGACTTTACTTTCCTCACAACGGGAGGATCCACAGGCACCGCCGGTGTCACGACAGAAGCCTGCTGCGGCACCCCATCGTCGGGGCGTTTGACACGAAACGCATCGGCAAAACGCTGTATCGCACCAATATCCGCCGCCACCAATGCCGGTGGAACAACCACTTCCGGCTCCGGCGATACCAAAGGTGCCGCATCGCCACGACGAAACCCCTTCACCAAACGATCCCGAGGAACACGTTGGGTCATCACACTGATCTGTCCCTTCAATGACCCCGCCGTCTTCTGAAATCCATGGTCCAGTTCCCTGACCTCCATGGCATCATGACCATACCCACGCATAAACGCATCGCTGCGCTCACCAAACTGATCCAGCAAACGGGCCGTGGTCGGATCGGATAACCCCGAACCCCACTGCAATCGACCCATCACATCCTCCAACATTTTGACCAGATGGCCCGCTTCACTGCCATAATGATTCCTTAAATAACGCGCCATGCTCGCCAACAGTTCCGATAAACTCTTGCCATCAATCCCCTCATCACGCGATCCCTGCATGGTCTGGATCAACCGCGACCAACCCCGTCGTACCATACCCAGAGAACTGTCCCGTTTTGGACCCGAATCACCCCCCTGCCCCGTAAAAATATCGGGATAAACCACGGCAATCCGGTTGTCATCCAACGCCGCAACAACCCGAACTTCCTCCGTCTCCGCCGCCACACCCAGTTCACGCAAGGTCAAAACGGGCCGCAGATCGGCTTGGCGAACACCTCCCGACCAGGGCGAACCCTGAAAAACAGGTTTGGCCACAGAACGCTGGGTATAGGTAAACGGAAACCCCTTTTCATCCGGCAACGTCTCGGAGGATGGACGCGCTTCAACCAATCGTTTCAACACGGGTTCAGGCTCCGGTTCGGGTTCAGGCTCCGGTTCGGGTTCAAGCTCCGGTTCGGGTTCAAGCTCCGGTTCGGGTTCAGGCTCCGGTTCGGGTTCAGACTCCGGTTCGGGTTCAGGCTCCGGTTCGGGTTCAGGCTCCGGTTCGGGTTCAGGCTCCGGTTCGGGTTCAGGCTCCGGTTCGGGTGCTGGTGCTGGTTCTGGCTCAAGTTCAGGCTCCGACTCTAATTCTAACTCTGGTTCTGGCGTACCCTCCTCATCATGCCCTAAGGGTACCCCATCGGTCTGAGTTATGATAACATCCGCCACGGAATTGAGCGAGCGATAATGAACAAAAACCTCCTGCAACCGTTGACTCTCCTCATGAATGACACCCACAACCGCCTGTAAATCTACCCCCTCCCCTTGGGACTCCTCGATGCGGCTCATGGCCTGGGCAAACAACACCTCCTGAACCGCAGCCAACCGATCAACCTCCGCCCCCAATACCTTTTGAACCGTCGGCAATGGGACAATCCGCTCTTCCATGGCAGCATCCAAATGCTGCGTTTGCTGCTGTGCCACCGCAGTCAAATCAGAAACCGAAATCATCCCGCCCCGAATCTCTTCCAACAGCCCGTAAACCTCTGGAGCCAACCCGGTGTCAACCGGCTCCAAATCCTTCAAAAGACCGTGCAATACCTCCGTCTGGGCCGACAACAAACGATGCATCTCCCCACTCACCATCTCCCGAACCGGATTCCAATCCATGACCGGCTGGGCAACCGGATGGGTCAGATGATCCAAAATCGGGGTGATCTCCTGCCGATACTGCCGTTCCAACTGGGCGGTCTGCCCCTCCATGGCCCGCAACAAAGGATCCACCGTCGCCGCCGAAACCGCACCTTCCACGGCGGCCAATCCAACCCGGAAATCCTCCGACAAACGCGCCGTCTCCGCACGAACCTCAGCAACCACCTCGGCAACCGAAAACCGCCCCTCAAGATCGGCCAACAACGCCCCCCGTATTTCATCCCAACGCACCGCCTGTGCAAGAAGCAACCCCTCAGATTCCTCCTTGAAGGCACTCACCAACCGCGCCGCCATGCCACTGGATTCCAACTTGGAGGCAATGGTCTCCTTGAACCAGTTCCCCTGACGTTCCAAAAGATCCCGAATCTCCGTACCCAAACTTTGAATGCCGCTCATCTGCGTCTCGGCGGTGATCATCACCGATTCCATCGCGGTCGCCGCCCGCGCCGCCAGCACCTCCAATCGTTGGGTCTCCGCCACCATCATCCCCGACCATTCACTCCGAAGCGTGGTCACCGCCGCCACCGCCTCTTCAATCCCCGCCAGCGATGGAATGCGGGCCAAAATGGTCTCAAACCCCCGCTGCATCGCCATCCCATACTCCGACAATAACCCTTCTCCCGCTTCCCGCAATGCGGGGGCAATCATCGTGGTCCTGGCAATGCCCGCCAATTTTTGATCCAACGCCGCGTTAAAACCCTCCGCATGAACCGCCAGCCGCTCGCGTATCTCCCCACTCAGACCCGCCCATACTGGCTCCCAGTCACGTCGCGAGGCAAGCGTCTCCTGACCCGCCAACAAACGACCCAAAAGACCATCGACAACCCCATGCCGTTCCCGAACCTCCTGTCCCAAAGATTCCAAAACCGCCGTCATCGCCCGGACCGAATCCCGCGCGAGATCCTCCATCTCCACACGCCATTCACCCCGGAAAGCGGTCAGTTGCCGCCCCATAATGTCTACGACATCCTCTGGCGACGCCCCACGCTCAACACGATGCAACACCTCGGAAAATCCCTGGGCAAACGCCTCCCCCTGCGCCGTCAGCAATCGCTCCCCCCCCTCTTGAATGGCGCGTACCACCGACGTTTCCAGTTTGCCCACGTCCAGATGAGATGACAAAGACGCGGTAAAACTCTCCCGATGGTCCCGCAAAAGGGTCCGTATCTCCTCCAGC
>PEAO01000057.1 GCA_002753615.1 Magnetococcales bacterium DCbin2 | reverse complement strand
TTCTTTTAATAATTCTCTAGGGTGTATCTCAAGCTATCGAACATTAATACGTCCTAATGTCAAGGGATTCCAAATGCAATTGCCCTGTATCATCTATCGGCAAACACTACCAGGCGCGTGGTTGGAACTCTCGTTCATTGATGATACGTATGGTATCCCCCGACTGTACCAGGACGAACAACCCCTTGTTCATGGCAAAGCGGTCTGCATCTTCGTCGATAACGATCCCCGCCACGGCACCAAGAACCTTTTTGTTGGCGTATTCCAGGAAAAAATCCTTGAACTCCGACAGACGCACAAGATGTTCCCGAACAGCTTCCACCGTCAGGACGCTCTTGACCTCCACCAGTGCAACGGCGTCGGTATTGACGACAAGCACATCGATTTCCATGTGGCGACCGCCAGACAGTTTTGCTTTGACCCGCCGACTAACCTTGTGGATCGGAATGCCACGTTCGGCAAAAATGGTTTCGCAGGCGGGAGCAACCAACCCTTCCACAAATTCTCCCCAGCGGCTACCCAGGGCACCCACCTTTTTGGAAACTTCTTGAACGATTCGATCCGTCTCCTGGATTTTCCGGTCGGTTTCTTTCATCTGCCGATCAGTTTCTTGCATCTTTCGATCAGTTTCTTGCATCTTTCGATCAGTTTCTTGCATCTGCTGAGCGGTTTCCTTGAATTTCAGATCGGTTTCCTTGAATCTTTGGGCGGTCTCCCGCATTTGGGCGGCGTTTTCCTGGAACATTCTCCAGACATCATCGAAGGTTGGTGCTATGGACATGGTGGAACTCCACGGTGCGGATTTGAACGGTATCGCACCCCAGTTTATCCGATTACATAGAAAACAGCATCATGAGTTTTCCTGCACGATCATTTGCCGGTGAACACCACCAGACCCAAAGGGTTATGACGGGGGGATACGGATGGGGTGTCAGGGGGTGAATAATCCGCAATGCTGGGCAAATTGTACGATGATGTTGTCGAAGGTTTCCGGGTCTTCCAAATGCGGGCAGTGGCCGACATCCGCAAGAATGGTGATGGCACCATTCCAGAGGGTTGGGAAAGAAAGACCTTTGAAATAATCACCATGGATCAAGGCGTCGCGTTCGCCATGGAGTATGGCCAAGGGGACGGAGAGGGATTCCAGAATTTTTTGTTCATCCACAAAGTCCCCCTGTTCCGCCGATTTTCCCAGCGCGGGTCTGGCCATGGGATGGGTTTCCGAGATCATCCGTTCTACCAGGGTTGTCGCATTCGGGGTTTGTTTCCAAAACTGACGGGCTGCCCAATCCTTGATTTCATCGGGACGAAGAATACCTGAAAAAATACGTGTGTTGACCTCTCCGTCGGCACAGAAGGCCAGATCCAACCGTGGTGGCAAGGCCAGAGGGGGGGTGCCGAACACCAGCAGACCAGCCATATGTTCCAGCCTGGGCGAGGATTCGATGAGCAGATGTCCCCCCAGGCTGTGGCCGACGAACAGGGTTGGCCCGGAAAGCAATGCCTGGGCCATTTGTACGATGGCTTCCCGATGACCGGGAAAGGAACATCGAGACGCAATGTCTACTGGGGAATCCGATGCCCCATGCCCGGAAAGATCCATGGCAAACAGGTGAAAGCGACGGCCTAAAGGCCCTTCTAATTGGTTAAAGAAAGTCTCGCCACATTGGGAATTGCCGTGAACGAGAAAAAGTTCCGGTCCACTGCCCGCACTCTCCCGATAGCCCATCCGTTGTCCAAGGATGTCGATAAATTTAAGTTCCATGAGGGGATTCTACCTTTTATCCATCGAGAAAAAATCCCCCCGCTGCCAACCCCAGACGCACCAAGTCAGATTGTCGGTTGGTATCGGTTTTTTGGAACAGGGTTTTTAACTGGGTCCGTACCGTGTGTTCGGATACTTTGAAACGTTCCGCACACACCTTGAGGGAGACTCCCGAAACCAAGGTACTCATCAATCGCCCCTCGGCTGGGGTGAGGCCGAACAGGTTGGTCATGACCGATTCGGAAAGTTCCCCAGAGCGATCCGGGTCCAAAAGCAACAAACCGATCCTGGGTTGACGAAACCAGTGTGAACCAAGGTTTTTTCCCAAGGGGAAGGCCAGAAGGGAAAAGGGACGTTTCCCAGAGGGGCGTTTTACCATCATGCTATGGTCGGCAGAAAGTCCCATCTCGTCGAACATGTGGGTGATGCGTGCCAGCAGACGATGTAATGCGCTGGTCACCCCTGGGGTGCGACCTTGGAGTTTGCCATCCTTGTCCAGGACAAGGCCGTCGTTGTGCCGTATTATTTTTTCAGCAACCCGGTTCATCGATATGAGACGACCTTCGGCGTCAAATAGCAAAACACCAAATGGAAAGGCATCCATGGCATTTTGAAAACCCTCTTCAAGGGCCTTAGCGGATGCCAACCGTTGCCATACCTGTGCCGCTTGCCGCAAATGCGGAAACAGAATTTTTAGCAAACGTCCTTCTTCCAGGGTGTAGGCTGCGGCAGGACCACCGCCACGCCGCATGATGAAAGATAAAATCCGGTCTGTCCCCCTGGCCAGGTTGACCTGTAGCAGATGCTCGGCTTGGCTTGGGCGGAAAAAATCTTGATATGCCTCGCTTTTAATATATTCGGAATGGTCGGGGAGCATGAGATCGATAAAGATTTCTCCTGCGGGTAGATTGAAACAAGCTCTCCCCGTTACCGATTTCTGGCTGTAACGGGAGGTGTAGTCCGTATTGGAGTGACCGATAAGTTCCCCACTAAAAGAATAGATTTTGGTTCTCTGTTGGCTATCCCGCTCCAGGAGTGCGGAGTATTGGTTGTGAAACAGGCCATTAAAACAGTCGGCAATGGCGACCCAGCCATCCGCCAGCAACGCCGACGCATGGATTTTCTCAATTATTTCCAGAAGTCTTTCCTGGGATAAATTTGGCATGAGTCCCCCCCATGATAATTTTAAGGCAATAGGCTGCGTGTTACCCCCTATCGCTGTGCGGATTCTCCAAGAAGCGACAACAACAGTCAAGTTTTGAATTTGACTGTCACAGTCATGTCAGGGTGCATTTTCGGCGATACCGATCTTCGCCATCGCGCCAAGAACCCCCTTGTTGGCGTACACAAGAATTTCCCCAACCCCCTTCTTTCATTTTTCAATCATTTTTTGATCTTTCGGATGACGTCGCATAATAATCCGGGTCGATGAAGGGGCGGATCTTTTCCATATAGAGGTAAATCACCGGGGTAATATACAGGGTGAGCCATTGGGAGAGGATCAACCCACCCACCACGGCAATCCCCAACGGTTGACGCGCCTCCCCACCTGCCCCCCATCCCAAGGCTATCGGGAGCGTTCCCATCAGGGCGGCCATGGTGGTCATCATGATGGGACGAAATCGAATCAATCCCGCCTGACGTATCGCTTCCACGGGGGATGTTTCCCCAGCGCGTCGGGCCTCGATGGCAAAATCGATCATCATAATGGCATTTTTTTTGACAATGCCGATGAGCATGATCAATCCCACATAGCTGTACAGATTCAACTCCATGCCAAACAATTTGAGGGTCAACAACGCCCCCAAAGCCGCCGCCGGAAGACCCGATAAAATAGTCAAGGGATGAATGAAACTCTCGTAAAGCATCCCCAATACCAGATAGATCACCAAGACCGCCAACCCCAGCAGCCATCCCATACCGGCCATGGAAGATTGAAAAACCTGGGCCGAACCCTGAAAACTGGCGGTGATGGTAGACGGCATCCCCATGGTGGCACGGGTTTTCTCGATGGCCTCAATCGCCTGACTTAAGGAGATCCCCGCAGTAAGATCAAAAGAGAGCGTGATGGCGGGCATTTGTCCCTGGTGGGAAATGGATGCCGGTCCCACAGTCCTGGAAACCTTGGCGATGGCATCCAAAGGGACCAAGGTATCGTTGGCACCGCGTACCCGGATCAAAGACAACATGGAGGGGTCGGTTTTATAGTCATCATCCAGTTCCAACAGAAGGGGATACTGATTGCTGGAGCCATATAGAGTGGAAATCTGTTTGGGTCCAAAGGCCAGATACAAAGATTTTTCCAACTGTTCCGGGGAAATTCCCAAAGAGGCGGCCTTATCGCGGTCAATGGCGACCAAAGCCTGAGTTTTGGCCAGTTGCATATCGGAGGTGACATTCTGGAAGCCCGATAGATTCCCCAGCTCTTTTTCAAGCTTGTCAGTCCAAGAAAACAATTCTTCCGTATCGGTCCCCTGAAGGGTAAATTGATATTGACTCTTGGTCAGACGGGTGCCAATACGGATGGTCGGCAGGTTTTGGATAAAGGCTTTGATGCCGGGGATTTTGACTAGTTTGGGCCGCAGTCGCTTGACGATATCATCGGCGTGGGGACGTTCTTTCATCGGTTTTAAACGCACAAAAATGCGACCACTGTTGATGGCGGACGGGGTGGAACCACCGCCGATGAAGGACATGGCGGTCGCAACACTGGGGTCGGCACTGATGATCTCGGCCACCTGCCGTTGCCGCGCCACCATGGCGTCAAAACCGATATCCTGTTCGGTTTCGGTAAAACACAAAATCTGGCCGGTATCCTCGGAGGGCATGAACCCTTTGGGCATCTCCTGCCCTACTTGGATAGACCAGCCCACCATGATGAAAAACAAGAGGAGAACCACGCGGCGGTGCTTAAGAGACCAGTCCAATGACCAGGCATAGCCGCGTCGCAGGGCGAGAAAAGCAGCTTCGCTGCCACGGACAATCGCGTTGCCTTGGGAAATGTCATGGGGTTTCAAAAAACGGGAACACAACATCGGTGTCAGGGACAAAGAAACCACCCCGGAAAGGATGACGGCGGCCATGATGGCGATGGAAAATTCGTGCAGGAGCCGCCCCAAGATCCCTTCCATGAAGAGGACCGGAATAAAAACAGCGGCGAGAGAAAGGGTCATGGAGACGATGGTAAAGGAGATTTGTTGTCCTCCGTCCAAAGTCGCCTGCCAAGCCGATTTTCCCCCTTCCATGTTACGGATGATGTTTTCCAACATGACGATGGCATCATCCACCACAAAGCCCACCGAAAGGGTCAGGGCCATGAGGGAGATGATGTTGATGCTCATGTCGAGATGGAGCATGAGGGGAAAAACCCCCACCAGGGAAAGTGGCAGAGCTAGGGTAGGGATCAGGGTTGCGGAGGCGTTACCCAGAAAAAGATAGGTGACCAACACCACCAGGGCAAGAGACAGCAACAGAGTAAGCTGCACATCACGCACCGATTCACGAACGCTGATAGAACGGTCGTAGAGAATTTCCAGAGAGACGGTGGCGGGAAGTTGTTGCCGAAGGGTGGGGATGATTTCCCGAATGGCATCGGAGACGGCGATGGTATTGGATCCAGGTTGGCGTTGAATGGCCAAAACAACGCCACGGTTATTGTTGAACCAAGCGGCTGCAAGGTCATTTTCGGGGCCATCGATGACACGGGCGATTTCATTCAAAAACAATGGGGTGCCATTGTTTTGGGCGATGATGATGGAACGATAACTTTTTGCCGTTGGGGGGCGGCTTGTGGTTTCCAGGGAAACCATACGGTTGGGGCTGATCAAAAAACCGGAGGGGAGGTTGGGGTTATTCTTCTGGATGGCTTGCTCCACATCTTCCAAAGAGAGATTGTTGGCTGCCATGATGTTGGGATTGAGTTTTACCCTGACGGAAGGGCTTTGTAGACCATAGATGCGGACCTGGGCGACGCCGGGGAGGACGGAAATACGCTGGGAGAGGGTGGTGTCGGCAAATTCGGAGAGGTCGGTCAGCGGGAGAGTCTCCGAGGTCAGGGCGAGATAAAAAATGGGTTGCTCGGCAGGGTTAACTTTGCGAAAGGAGGGCGGGGTATTCATCGTGCTGGGTAGCCGTCGTTGTGCGGAAGAGATGGCGGCTTGAACATCTTGTGCAGCGGCGTCAATGTCACGATCCAGGGTAAATTGCAGGGAGATCTGGGTCGATCCCAGGCTGGAGGTGGAGGTCATGGTTTCGACGCCGGCGATGGTAGAAAATTCTTTTTCCAGGGGGAGGGCGACGGAGTTTGCCATGGTGTCGGGAGAGGCCCCGGTGAGGGAGGCGGAAACCTGAAGTGTAGGATAATCAACTGTCGGCAAGGCGGCGACGGGGAGTTGTTGATAACTCAACAGCCCAAACAGGAGAAGACCCGCCATGGTCAGGATGGTGGTGACGGGGCGGTGGACAAAAAAAGCGGTGATATTCATGGTTTCTCACCCGGATTTTTCTTTTCCGTCGCTTTTTCCGAACCTTTAAGTGGGATGAACTCCACCGATGCGCCGGGTTTGAGTCGCCATTGTCCCACGGTCACGACGGTTTCACCGGCTGTAACCCCTGTCAGGATAACGGCGTCATCCTTATCTTCCTGAGCCAGGGTGATCGATCGTGGTTCGACGGTTTTATCCGCTTTGACGACGTAAACGAACGTCCCTTTGGGTCCGGTCTGGATCGCCTGCGTGGGGATCACGAGGGCATTGGGGCGGTCGGCCAGTTTCAGCGTCAGGGTGACAAACATGCCGGGCCACAAACGACGCTGCGGATTGTTCGCCTGGGCTTTGAGGCGAATGGAGGCGGTCTGTCGGTCGATGGTGTTATCGATGGAGAGCAGGGTGGCGGGGATAGGATCACGGAGGTCGCGGTCGGGGATGACTTGCAACGTCAGCGGTCCCTTGGCATGATTTTCCCGGATACCGTCCAAAAAATGTTCGGCGACGGTGAAGGTAATGCACATGGGATCCACTTGGTTGATGATGACCAGGGGGTTGGCATCGTTGGCTTTGACAAGATTGCCGGTGTGGATGAGGATCCGTCCCGCTACGCCGGAGATGGGCGACTGAATGCGGGTAAAGGCCAGTTGCAGTTCCCCTTCGGCGATGGCCCCCTTGTCCGCCTCAACGGTCGCTTGTGCCACCTTGCGGTTGGCGATTTGAATGGATAGGTTTTCCTCGGATGCAATATTTTCCTTGCTCAAACGCAGTTGGCGGTGTTCCTTGGAACGGGCAAGTTCCAGCAAAGCGATGTCTTTTTCCAGATTGGCCTTGAGCTGGGCCAAACGTTGCTGATAACGCCGGTCATCCAGATCAAATAGGGGATCGTTTTTTTGAACTTCCTGACCATCGGCAATATGGGTGGTGATGATTTCACCATCCACCTGCCCCTTGATGGCCACCGTCTGACAACTCTCGGCGTTACCCATGGCCTGGATGGTCAGAGGGATATTTTTTTGCAGCACAGCCGTAGTGGATACCGGAATGGGGGAATTATCCGGCTTTTGTTTGGCCGTCTCATCCCCTTTGGAACAGGCGGTCAGGACAGATCCATAAATAACTAAAAGCAAAGAGAAAATAATAATCCTGGCACAGAAATTCTTCATTGGATTTTCATCCTTAGGCTTTCAATGGCATACCGCAACGGCGAGGATGGTTGCATTCATGATTGGCAATCGTTGGAAAAAATGGTTACCATGCTGTGGTTATCATGCTTAAAGACCAGCGCGTTATCAATCACCGATTCCAGACAAGGAGACACCCCGATGGACAAAGAGACCGAAGAACAAATTCGCTTGATGGCCTATGCCCTGTGGGAACGGGATGATCGCCCCCACGGTCGTGACCTGGACTACTGGTTTGAAGCCGAACAGCAGTTAAAAGTTTCCGGCGGCATCGGTCGTTTCAACCCAGCCAACGACCGCGTTAAGATCGCGCAACCCAAAAAGGAAGAATAGTCCCTGTGGAACGCGGGGGTTGGTGGGTCATCCCCCCAGCTAGGATGACCCACCAACCCGTTTTCCTTCAAAACCGGCTCACGAGTATCCCTCCCCATGCCGCTCTCTTTGCCGGGAAAAACTTGCCGTAAAATGAAATACGCTCCCTTTGTTCTCCTCACTCTCTACCCAGATTTTCCCACCCATCAAGGGTACAAATCTTTTGCAAATGGTCAAGCCAAGACCAAGCCCCCCGTGGACGCGACGAAACGCTTTCTCCAATTGTGTGAATTCCTCAAAAATGAGTTCCTGCTGTTGCTTGGGGATCCCAATCCCCGTATCCCGAACACTAAACAGAATCGTCTCTTCATCAAGCGTCTGAGACTGTTTCTGAATCTGCAACGAAACCTCACCCTGGCTGGTAAAGCCGATGGCATTTTTCAACAAATGCCGCAACACCTGTTGCAACCGTTTGGTATCTCCGTTGAGAACCGTCGGTAACCCTTCCTGTAAATCGACTCGGAAATCCAAATTTTTTGCCTGCGCGGATGTCCTGAATTCCGCAACAACCCCATCCAAAAGATCACCCAGATCAAACGGTTCACACTGCAATTGCACCTCATTGGCCTCCACATTGGCCAATTCGATCATTTCATTGATCAGGTTTAACAGCGATAAAGAAGCATTATTGACAATGCCCAAATATTGCTCCCGTTCTTCCTGCGGCAGATCGGGTTCCCCCAGAAAAGAGGAAAAGCCAATGATACTGTTCAGCGGGTTGCGTAATTCATCGCTGATGATGGCCAAGAACTCATTTTTGGCGCGAACACCCTCCTCAGCCGCCCGCTTCCGGGATTCCGCCACATTTCTTGCTTCATCCAACTCCGCCGTCCGCTCCTTGACCAACTCCTCCAGTCGATCACGATGCGCTTTCAGTTCAAGGTGTACCCCAATTCGGTGCTTGACAATCCCCGCATTAAACGGTTTGGTGATATAATCTACTGCACCCAACTGCAACCCCTTGGTTTCATCCGATATTTCCCGTTTTGCCGTTACAAAGATCACCGGAATATCGCGCGTTGTAGGATCTTCCTTAAGAATTGTGATCACCTCATAACCATCCATATCTGGCATCATAATGTCCAGAAGTATCAGATCCGGCGGTTTTTTTGACCGGGCGACCTTGATTGCCTGCTCACCATTCAAGGCAATCGCCCGCTCATAATCCTGGAGAATATCTCTCAGGACATCGATGTTCGAGCGTTGATCATCAACGATCAGTATTCTTGCAGGATTCTTAGATTTTCCCATAATTACTTCCTGCTGATGGGTAAACCCAGTTTTTCGGCCATATCATTGAGAATTTCCATCGCCTTGACAAAGTTATAGTCTTCAATCTCCCCTTCCATCGCCTTGAGACTCTTTTTATAAGCGGTTTCTGGAAGCAGAGTATGGAGCAACCCCATGCAATCCGCCACTTCGATACTATTGGCATCCAACAATTCACCCATTTCAACCAAAGCCTGCGCAATCGCTTCCCCTTTTTCCCCTTCAAGGGAAACACTCTCTCCCATATCTTGTTCTTCCGACTCGTCTTCCTTCGAGGCGCGATCTTCCAACACCTTCAACGATTCAAGAATGGGATCCAGTTCGGCAATAAATCGTTGGACCTGATCACTCCAATCCGTCACCTTTTCATCACCGAGAAACGTTTCCAACTCCTGGGCAACCCGACGCAATTTGTCTGCACCGACATTCCCCGCAACACCGATGGTGCTGTGTGCCAAACGTGCCGCTTCCAATCGGTTGCCACTTTTTACCGTCGTCCGCAACTCTTCTCCCAGGCGTAGTTGATCCTTTCTGAAACGCAGCAGAATACGAAAATAAAGTTTGGCATTGCCCCCCAACCGTTCCAAACCATCTTTCACGTTAATCCCGGAAATATCGGGCAGATCCAACTGATCGCGTTTAAAATGATCGGCCAAAGGCAAAACCTTGAGCGGACCGATCACCTTGGTCAAAACCCCATACATCCTTTCGGGGCGAATCGGTTTGGCGATATGGCCATTCATCCCGATTTCGACGCATTTGCGACGTTCCGTTTCCAAAGCGTGCGCCGTCATGGCGATGATGGGAAGATTTCGGAACCGATCATCATTACGCAAAATGGTGGTCGCTTCAAAACCATCCATATCGGGCATTTGCAAATCCATCAAAACGGCGTCAAACGCAAATCGTTCGATCAGGTCCAACGCCTCACGACCATTATTGGCAATTTCCACCATCAACCCGACCCGTTCCAGCAACTCACGGGCCACCTGTTGATTGATGACATTATCCTCCACCAGCAAAATACGCGCACCACCAATGACATCCGCTGTTTCATAGTCCTGCGACAAGACCTTGGTCAACCGGCGTTCATTTTTCGGTCTTTCCTTGCCAAACGCCACCGACACCGCATGAATCAGGCGATTATTGGTGACCGGCTTGTCCAAAAATACATCGATTCCTGTCTCTTTGCACTGCTGCTTAAACTGATCCTCACCAAAAGAGGTCAATAAAACAATCTTGGGAATTCGTGCCGGCGGCGTTGTTTCACGAAGTTGTTTTAAGATGTTCGCAGCAACTGTCGCTCCATCCAATCCATTCAAGGTTCCATCAATCAGCAACAGTTCAATGGGATCTTTGCCAAAATTATGTTTCAACAACAGGGTCGCAGCCTCTTCCCAGGTCCGCACCGCCTGCGCCTTCAAAGAAATCCGCTCCAACATGGCGGGGAGAATCTCCACAACCAGGGCATTGTCATCCAGGACCAAAACCCGCTTGCCAAACAAGTCGCCTGAGACCATCAATTTCTTTCGCCGATTCTTTGCCGCATAGGCAACCATGACCGTGAAAGAAAAAACACTCCCCTGACCGGGTGTGCTGGTCACCCAGATACGACCATCCATCCGTTCCACCAACCGTTTACAGATGGTCAACCCCAAGCCGGTGCCACCATATTTGCGCGTCGTGGAACCATCCGCCTGAACAAACGGTTGAAACAGTTTTTGCAGCCGTTCGGGATCGATACCAATGCCGGTGTCTCGGATCAGGAAACTGAGTTGCACCTTGGCATCGTCCAACTCTTCCACTTCCGCCTGAACAACAATCGTCCCCTCGTGGGTAAATTTGATGGCATTGCGTATCAGGTTGATCAACACCTGTTCGATCCGCATAACATCGCCCAACAAAACCGAGTCATAATTGACCGGGGGCATCAGGATCAATTCCAATCCCCTGTCAGCGACCTGTTTGCTGAAAAGATCCGCCAACCGGTCGAACAAATCGGTCACATCAAAACGGACCGGATCCAAATCCATCTGGCCCGCTTCGATTTTTGAAAAATCAAGAATATCGTTGATAATTCCCATCAAGGAGCGCGATGCGACTTCCACTTTCTCCAAATAATCGCGAATTTTGGGACTCAATTCGTTTTTTAACGCCAAATCGGTAAACCCCATGACCGCATTCATGGGGGTACGGATCTCGTGGCTCATGTTGGCGATAAATTCACTTTTCGCCTTGTTGGCCGACTCTGCCGCCGCCAACGTCTCTTCCAAAGAGCGTAACAATTGTTTACGGTCGGTAATGTCCTGAAGAAACGCCGTAAACGTCAATTCATTTTTCTGCTGTACCGAGGTCAACGCAACCTGAAGATCAACAATTTCGCCATTGCAACGTTTCCCCGGAATTTCAAAGCGTTTGCGCAGTGCCACGCTGTTGCCATCGCCGATGCTGGTCACATAATCGGCCATTCCAAGATTATGTTTATCCTGGAAGGAAGGGGGAATGATAAACTCAGTTAAGGATCCTCCAAGAATTTCCTGCCTGGTATAGCCAAATAATTTTTCTGCCGCTGGATTGAAATCGAGAACGTGGCCATGATCATCGGTGGTAATAATGGCATCCAAGGCATTTTCCAGAACCGACTGATGCCTCTTGACCATTTTTTCCAGATCGTGGTGCCGTTCGATGATTTCAATATTTTGGGTGACGCGACACAGAAGTTCTTCATTCTCGAACGGTTTCACCAGGAAATCGTTGGCACCCGCCTTGATGAACTGCACCGACAAATCGCCATCGGCGACCGATGACAGTCCGATAACCGCCAATTCATCCCTGCTATGAAAAGAACGGACCTTCTTGAGCAATTGAATACCATCCAGACGGGGCATCTGATAGTCGGTAATTACCAGTTGGACCGCTTCCCTTTCAAGGATCTCCAGGGCATGTTGACCATCCTCGGCTTGCAATACCGTAAACCCGTACCGTTTGAGGAAACTGGCCAACATAGAGCGAACGCTACGGGAATCGTCAACCGCCAAAATACGAACACTTTTGTTCTTATGAAAACGGCGGATAAAATGGATCACCGAATCGATGACACCAATATTATCTTTCACAAAATAATCAAGGATCCCTTTGGCCATGATACGGTCCTGAAGATCTTTTTTATACATACCGGTCAGGACCACGGCAGGTATCCCCTCTTTGATGACAAAATCGACGATTTCACCATTGGGTGCGCCGGGGATATACAAATCGAGGATAGCAAGGAGGTAGGGGCTTTTTGCCGATTTGACCGCGTGGACGGCCTCATCGAATGTTTTTGCCAGCGTGACCGGATGCCCCAATTGTTGTTTCATCGTTCCAAGGAGCAACGACGCAAAACTTCGTGAATCTTCCACGACCAACAGAGGTTCCATAATCGCTTGGTTCGATTGGGCCATTCCGGGTCCGCCCATTGTAGGTAGTGATCGGGTCACCTTGCCTCGTCTTCCGACGGGGTACACGAAACATAGCAAAATCTGTGTTGCTTGGCATTCTTTTTATGTTTTCATCCCCATATTTCTACACCACCCCCGGTCAGTTTTTTCTATAATCATATGATTTTATTGCATATACAAACCAAGGGGAGCGTAAAAAAAAATGCGGGGGTCCAGGGGGCCATCCGCCCCAGACCTCCGCACCATTGTTCACTTCAATTTTGGGGTTTAGACGACCATGCGTCCCAGTGGACGACCGCCGAGGATATGGATGTGGATATGGAAGACTTCTTGTCCGCCGTGGCTCTTGGTGTTGATAATGGTTCGATAACCGGCATTTCCCAATGCCAACATACGAGCGACATGGGCGGTCCGTTCCAGGAGGTGACCGAGAAGATTTTTATCGTCGGGGGTGACATCGTCCAGGGTGGCCCAATGTGTTTTGGGGATGACTAGGACGTGGGTAGGGGCTTGGGGATGGATATCATGAAAGGCGAGGACGTGTTCGTCTTCATAGACCTTCTGAGCCGGAATTTTTCCTTGAATGATTTTACAAAACAAACATGAATCGGCCATGAAACAGACCTCTTGATGGAAGGTGATACCGGTTTCTCGGGGTCCGAAGCCGAGTATTCGTCTCTTGGTTCCCCAACAAAAACACCGACCGCAGTATACTATCATCCCAATCGGCAGGACAATCTTTAAACCACAAGCCCCAAGGTGGTCTCGATCTGGGTGGGGCAATCGGAAAGTACGGGACGCGCCACCGCCATACGAATCAAAGAGAGGGCTTGGCTACGGCAGGCTTGGTGGGTGGTTGGGTCCAAGCGTTTCAACCAACGGCTGGGAATCCCCTCTGGGCCATAATAAGCCCCGGCAATCATACCCGCTATGGCACCCGTCGTGTCGGCATCGCCACCCCGATTGACGACATTCACCAGACAATCTTCAAAATGATCGGTACCAAAAAAACCTTCAAAGACCGTGCGCAAGGTATCCACAATATAGCCGGAAGGGTTTGATAGGGGCCTTTTCCTGCGAAAATGGAACTCTGGACAGGTTTGAATCAACGTTTGCACCGGACCACCGACAATCTCTGGAATATCCTTGCCCGCCAACGCCAACTGCACCATGCGGTTGACACACTCAGTCCCGGCGTCGGAATGGTGATTATGGTGGGTGATATGGGCCTGTATCCTGGAAGCGGCTACCATGTCGGCGTCCGCTCTGCCATAGGTGATCAAAGCGATGGGGAGGGTACGCATACAGGCCCCATTGCCGCCCCCCCAATCATCCAATGGCATCTCGGTGGTTTGATGCAGACGAAACTGCACAATCCCCCGCCTGACGGTATCACCAATATCCACCGGTTTGGAGCGCATCCATTGATCAAACGCTTCGGCAACCACATGGGGAATCACCTGGCCATTGTGTGCCAGGATGGCCTCTCCCAAAACCAAAGCCATCGCCGTGTCGTCGGTGACCTGCCCCGGCTTCAAATGGAGCCACCCCCCACCGCACAGGGTATTGTGGACCCCATGCCTGGCTCGAATCTCATTGGGCATCATGAATTCCACCGTAGCTCCCAGGGCATCCCCGACCGCCAGCCCCAGATAGGCCCCCAGCGCACGGCGTTCCACATCGTTTTCCGGCTGTTGTTCCGATTTTTTCCAGGGCCAAAGCAATCCTTTGTTTTCCCTATGATGATGTTTCAAAACAGGTGCGGAAATCGACGCATGAGGCACAGGATGGTGATCGACAAACATACATTCCCTCCCGCTGACACAGTTGCCGATAGATGAACTTTTTCCATTTCATGTTGCGATGGTTTAACTTTTTCAGAGGGGCAAAATAAGTGGCCATCAATTGGTTCAACATGTCGCGGTTGGCAAATCCCAAATCATGATACAAATGCCCGTTTCCCATGCACCCCTGGGCAATGATCTCGGACCAGTCCAACCGATCTACCTCAGCCTCCCCATGGGAGGATAAATCCCATAATAATCGCACTACATCCTGGCGTTCTTGAAGACGCCCCTCGTCCGGCTCATGAGAAACCACAAGCCATGGATCCATGCAAAGCGTTGGAAAATGACGGGAAACAAGAGCCTGAAAACGCGACATTCCCAAACCCAGGTAGGCTGGCAGAACGCCATCGGGTCTCCAGGATTCAAGCACTTGCGCCAAAAACCGGCTGTTGGATCGGATAGGCCACATGAAACACTCCATGGCAAGGGGCGTGTCGAGCAGCACATCAATGAATAGTTTTTTCCCAATGGGCCGTACAAGACCTTCCCGACTGTCGTACCATGCAGGTTTCTTGATCGGCAATATCAGGATAGGCCACCGTTGTCAGGTTGATGGCGTTATGATCGCTCTGTTGCTGGGGCCTGTGTTGAACAAGGCCAATGCTGTAATCCAACGCCACCAAGTCAAACCCGACCATGGGTTGTCCATCAATCTCCATGAGGGGGCGGCGAATCAAGAGCGGTTCATGCACCATGGCGATCAAAGCCTGTTGCCGGACCATCCGGGCGGGGTCGATTTCACCAGACTTGATGCGGGGGGCGTTGCGGTTGAAACAGAGGGCCGTCGGTATTTTATTGAAAAACCACTCCAGACGTTCCACCGTCCATGGTATAGACAATAAATCTTTGGCCTCCACATGGTGGCCAGAAGCTTTCAATAATGCCTTTTGTAATCGGTTGTTCATGCATCCCGGTTTTTCATAAAACACCACATGGGCCATCACCGTCTCCTTCATTGCGCGATCATCAGGAGGACAAGGATCCTCGGTAAAAGGTTAAAGAAACTCCGGTATACAAAGGGAGGATATCCCCTGTGCCGCAGCCCGTATGGCGGGTGGAACGCCAGTCAAACTGCCGACAGGATGTACCGGCATCCCCCGATCATCCAGAATGGCCTCCTCGACGGGGCAGATGGCGGAACACTGGGCTTGGGGAAAATCATCCTGACACTCCCGGCACAGTGCCGCCACAATCATGAAGCGACCATGCGTCACCTCGATGATGGCCTGATTGGGGCATACCTCGAAACAGGCCCAGCAACCAATGCAGGCTTGGGCAATGCAAAAAGACATGGTTCATCCTCTCTCCTGGCGACGGGAACCTGAATGGGAACGACCCCAGATTGGAAACTTCGGGTAAATTCCTTTCCCCGATCCTTATCCAACAGACCCACGGCATCGGCACGGCACTGTCTGCAATGGGTCATGAGATTCACATCCCCGCATTGCGACCGCACCTGTGCCAATTCTTGGGATGTCGGCACCCGTTGCCCCATCAAACCATAATAGGTGCCATGCTCCGGTGCTGCGATCAACGGCATGATATTGTGCAAAAAAACACCATAACCCGCAATAACTTGGTGTACCGCCTTTATGTGGGTATCATTGACACCGGGAATCAGGACGGAATTAATTTTAACCAACACATCCATGGTTGCTAATTTGTGAAGCCCCTCCAATTGCTGTTCCATGAGGATTTTTGCCGCTTCAATCCCCCGGATCCTTTGATGCTTCCAAAATATCCACGGATAGATCCGGGCACCGATTTCAGGGTCTACGGCGTTCAACGTCATGGTGACATGGTGAATACCCAAGCGGGCGATGGTATTGGCATGGTGGGGTAGCTCCAGCCCGTTGGTGGAAAGACACAGCATCAGGTTTGGAAAAGCGGCGGATAAACGCCGACAGGTCTCAAAAGTACGCCCTGGATTGGCCAGGGGATCTCCAGGTCCGGCAATGCCAACGACGGTGAGTTGCGGAATCTTCCCGAGTACGGCGGCAACGCGACCGACCGCCTCGTCTGGGGTCATCAATTCGCTGACCACCCCAGGACGCGATTCATTGGAACAATCATATTTGCGGTTGCAATAATGGCATTGAATGTTGCAGGCCGGTGCCACCGCCAAGTGCATCCGGGCATGACGGTGAGCCTCTTGGGAAAAACAGGGATGGGTATCCACCCGGTTTGTCGTCTCGCCACGTTCACGCAACATGAGGCTCTCCCATGAACTTTGATCGAAAGTTGCCGATCCTTATGGGATGTTTCGCAACCGGCGAGCCAAAGACGATCTTAGTTCAAACTGTTGAAAATGAATGAGAATAGTTTCGTAAGTCCTGTATTGTTTGCGACAATGAACGATCTCTTGTCGCATCTGCGACAAGGGGATTCAAAGTTGACGGATAGGGATTCCCAAAATCTTGACCCGATAGGCAATTTGCCTCGGGGTCATGTTGAGTATGCGCGCCGCCTTGGCTTGCACCCAGCCCGACTTCTCCAAAGCGGCCATAACCCGCTCCCGCTCGGTGAGGCTGGAATCCTCAGGATCCATGGACGCGGCACCCGGTTTGCCATCCGCAATCACCATCCCCCCAGGGCCTGGAAAAAAAATATGGGTGGCATCGATTTGTCCACCGACACTCATGATGGCGGCGCGTTCCAGGGTGTTTTCCAACTCGCGGACATTCCCAGGCCAATCGGCATGGCACAACGTCGTCAAAGCCCCGGAGGAGAGTTGCAGGAGACGTTTTTGCCGATTGCCGATACGTTTCAATAAAATATCGGCCAACCAGGGGATATCCTCGCGACGGTCGCGCAGGGGAGGCATTTGAATGGGAAACACAAACAAGCGGTAAAACAAATCGGCACGAAAACGACCCTGTTGCACCTCTTGATAGAGATCACGGTTGGTGGCCGCCACAATGCGGACCTCTGTGCGCAATGTCCGGGTACCGCCGACCCGCTCAAACGTCCCTTCCTGAATGACCCGTAACAGTTTGCTTTGAAACGATGGCGATATTTCACCAATTTCGTCTAAAAACAACGTCCCCCGGTCCGCCAGTTCAAAACGACCTTTGCGGGTATTGATGGCCCCTGTGAAGGCACCTTTTTCATGGCCGAACAATTCACTTTCCAAAAGGTTGTCCGATAGGGCGGCACAGTTGACCTTGACGAAGGGTTCATCGGCCCGGGATGATAGTTGATGGATGGCACTGGCGGCGACCTCTTTGCCGGTGCCGCTTTCCCCTTGAATGAGGACAACGCTATCCCACTTGGCCGCTTGGACGATGCATTGCAAAACCGGACGCATGACCTTGCTTTCCATCCATTTTTCAAGTCCAGGCACCAACGTATCGCCCTCTTCCCGTGGGTCCAATCCCAGCGATTCGGTTCCCATCCATGGATAGGATTCATCCGTCGCCTTGGTCTTGCGAACTTCCTGGGCTAGAAGATTGGCGATGATTTCCAACAACACCCCTTGGTCGCGCAATAGTTCTCGGTTACCAAACATGGGCTGGACCGCAATCACACCAGCCACATGATGGTCGGTCATAAAAATGGGGACACCAATGAATGGGAGGATGGGATCCAACAATCCCAATCGGTGGATGAATCGAGAATCCAGCGAGGGATTTTCTATGATCATCGCCTGGCCGGAGGCGACAATCCGGCCTAGTATTCCCTCCCCAGGGAGATAACAAACCCCCTTGGCGGGGAGCGGATATTCTTCACCGATGGCCTGAACGATCAGTCCACCGGTTTCGGGATCGGTCAACAGGATTGCGCCGCGTCCCATCCCGGCATGGACGTGCAGAATCTGGAGTACTTTTTTCAGGAGATAACCAAGATCCTGGGTATGGGCCAGGGCATCGCTGACATGATAGAGTGCCTCGATCTGGGATGAGCGAAAGGCGTTGCGGGTGATGTTGAACATGGCCGGAGTGTGGATGAGTCTCTCCATGGTGGCACGTCTCCTCTTCAGTCAGGGGGGAGGCTCTCAGGTGCTGTGCATCCCTTGTCCCCTCAAGAGGAGCAATGCGGGGACCATAATGATCAAATCATTCAATATGGTTAAAAAATTAAATGATGGCGCACAGTTATATCTGCCGATACGGAGGGGCGGCGGCCTTGTTGTTTGCGCAAGAACCGGGGCATAACCATTAAAAAGTGTGCAAGGTGCCTTATTTTTTAGCAGCCTTCGGTTTAAAAAGTTACCAGACGGACCCGATACAGACCGCCGATCACCATCACTTCCCCTTCCCCCTTGAAGGTGTTGGGAAGAAGATCGTGATAAAAGATAATCTTGGGAAGGGGGACGCGCACCTCCATAATGTAATCCCCGAATTCGCTGGCCCGTTCCCGATCATCGGTAAAGGAGTTAAGGTTGTTGAGCAATACGATGGCCTCATTGTTGGGACCACGGGCGAGGATATCATGCTGGTCGATGGCGTTGACGCCGCGAAAAAGTACCTGGTGATCCCCCACCACAGTACGCTGGTGCGATAATTCATACTGGCAAAAATGGTAGAGAAGATCGAGTTGATTTTCCAGGGCGTTGGTATTGTAGATCCCCGCCGACTGCATGGAGAGAAACTGAAGATAGGTATCGCTCTCATAATCGTCTAGTGGACCATTGTGATACAGCGGTTTCAGGCCAAATCGGCTGGCGACCCACCCCTTGAGGACAGCCGCCTCGCGACCATCTGGATTGAACAGCCAACCTCTCAGGATACGCAGATAATCGACCTTGATCCGTTGATGGCGATGGCCAGGGGTATGCCCGATGCGCTCAGGCTGGCCCAATAAAAAATGGACCGTCATGTAATCCATGAATTTTTGCGCCCGCAATTTGCGTTTGGTCAACGCATCGAGTTTGGCGTAAAGATCCCGATGCATCTCATGGACCCCAACCAAATCCAAGGTCACCGGCTGGGCTTGGTAGGGGAGAGAACCCAAGGCTTCCGCCGTCAGTTTGGTGTGATTAAACAATGCCCATGCTTTTCGCGGCAGCCCGATGGATACCGCATCCAAATTGTCGGTAACCACACAATCGCTCCATCCTTGTCGCATTTTCCACACCTTTTCCGTGTTATTCGTGGACCTGTTTTTTCAAATCTTCTTCAGTCACTTACAAGCATCATGCCAGTATGGCACAACATCTGCGCTATAATGGGTAGCAAAAGGATATGGCGGCATTCAATGTGATTGCCCTGCGGAGGGAATCTTGCAGGATTTTTTTTACAAGTTCAGACTCGAATTGTCGGCGTTTCCAGCACTTTCATCGGTTATCTTTAATTAAAGGCATCTTCACCAACTTCATGGATTCCGCTTAGACTTTCTGAATCCAAAGAAATCATTGTTCTATTAGACACTTTTTCTCGTTCTTGCAATGCTTTACCCATAGCACGCAAATCGAAATTGAATCGAGCGGCAAACTCCTCTCGGTTTTTACGAACTTTGGCCTTTGCCGGTCAGTGCTGGCCGTCGAACACCTCGTCTACGGAGTTGGCGAACAAGACATTCTCGCCCCACACCTCGATCTGTTCCAGTTCCGCCGCCTTGACCTTTTCAATCACCCAATCGGGCGTTTGGCCAAACTTGCGCCGCATCTGTTTGAGCAGCATGGAAGCCTCTCCTTCCTTACGGATATCTTGATCTCTTTGCGCAAAAAGTCGCTCCAACTTTGGAATGGCAAAGAGCCTTTCATCAGACATCACGTCAAGCGTCGCTTCAAGCATCCGCCTTCCGACCAGCATCACAGAATCTGGAGTCAGGCCTGCATGATCGAGATGACTCAATGAGTTTTTCATGAAATTACTCCTCAAACCGGTTACAACAGCATTGAAAGATTCTGATATATGGGGGAAACCAGCCATCTCCAACGTTTCGAACGCCTTTCTTCGTTCTTCTATGCGAGAGGCAAAACAAAACCAGTCTATTGGCTCCCAACACACCGCACCGATGTCAGTGCTGGTCGTCGAACACCTCGTCTACGGAGTTGGCGAAAACGAAATTGTCGCTCCATACCTCGACCTGTTCCAGTTCCGCCGCCTTGATCTTCTCGGTCACCCAATCGGGCATTTGGCCAAACTTGCGCCGCATCAGTTTGAGCAGCATGGAAGCGGCTTCTTCCTTACGGATATCTTGATCTCTTTGCGCAAAAAGTCGCTCCAACTTTGGAATGGCAAAGAGCCTTTCATCAGACATCACGTCAAGCGTCGCTTCAAGCATCCGCCTACCGACCAGCATCACAGAATCTGGAGTCAGGCCCGCATCGTCGAGATGACTCAATGAGTTTTTCATGAAATTACTCCTCAAACCGGTTACAACAGCATTGAAAGATTCTGATACATGAGGAAAACTATCCATCTCCAACGTTTCAAACGCCTTTTTTCGTTCTTCTATGCGGGAGGCAAAGCATTTCAGCGGGGCATTCCTGGCATGGTTATCGAGTTGATTCGGTAAAATCAAGCGAAGCGTTCTGCCAAAAATTGGCTGGTTCTCATAGACGCCATTGATTCCAATCGGTTGAAATGAACAACTTTTAAGGAGCGATCTTTGCGGCGTGATCG
>PEAO01000056.1 GCA_002753615.1 Magnetococcales bacterium DCbin2 | reverse complement strand
ACATGGAAACCTTTTTGTTTAAAGTCAAAAACAAAACCCTGGGGGCAATCCCCCAGACCCCTTTTTTCTCTCAATAATATTTTATGGGTATCAACACGCCCTGGTGTCTCAGAGATTTTAAATGCGATTGCCTTGATCAGTCTGCTAATTTTCCCCTATAGCAAAAACGTTGATGACATGAAACGGCGTCGGGTGACCCAAAAATTTCATGACAATGTGGTGTCTTCCTGGATCCAGTTCAATGCCACGATAGAGATAATCAACCGGAAACAATTTTTTTTCAACACCATCCACCCAGGCACGCCAGTTTGGATCATAATTATCGGTCAGAACCATGATGGATGCCTGCTTGGCCTCTGTGTCCACAATGACCTGATCGGGTCGGGGATAGGAAACCGATGCTTGATAATCCGTAATTAGGGATGGGTAGCGCGAACTGTCATGAATGGCTTCGGGTTGTATAAAGGCCGTTCTCGCCAATTCCGAACGGGGTTGATCTTGCAAGGCATCCAATAGGGTTGTCTGATCTGGAAACATTTTCACCTGTCCCACCAGGAACGCACGGGGAAGTACGGAGCGGTTTTCATAAATATACAGGGCATTGGGTGGAGGTTCTCCGTGAAGAACGCCCAAGACCATCTCCCTTTTTCTATAATGCGTCCATTCTTTTCGTATCTTTTTTTCCTGAATAGGATCATGGACCAATTGTAATTCGGGATGGCTGATGGGCCAATGGGAGAAAATAAATCGGGTATTGGAGAGCGAAAGAAGATTCAATCGATACCAGTCGGCAAAGGGAATCGGTTCCGGGTTGGCTACGGGAATCATCCCTTGGTCGTTGTTAAAACCGTGGGATTTTAAAGTAAAAAGATATTGGTAAGCCTTCATGGATTCTTTTAACTGAGGGCGTTGATCAAGAATTTTCGATGTGACGCGCAACCAATAATAATAAAGTAATTGTGGACATTGACGATAAAATCCATCCACAGTTTGGAATCCGTAGACAAAGGAATAGTTTGGGTAAAAGTTCTGTCCCGATGCGCCGCTGGTGGACGAGGGCTTGGCGACCAGGGTTGCAACACGGAATGGTGGATCGTTTTTGGTTTTTTCTGCCAAGGCTTTGAGAGCGGGATTTTCAAACAGTACATGGTAGTTGTCGGAATAGGACCGCCGGGCAAGGTTGACGAGGAGATATTGCGTATTAACCAAAATGATGCAGGAATAGAGTGTAAGCAATGCTGCCGTTGCCCTGTTTTTCCACAAGGGTGTCCAGAAACCCAATGATTGGATTCTGGCAAGAATCATGTGCAAACCGATGGTTGCGACGGCGACGGAGGCGATGAAGGTAAATTGTTTGATATCGTCCAGTGGAATCCCTGTATAAGGCATGGTGATTCCAGAAAGAAAGAAAAACCATCGAAGACCGGGTTGAGCAAATAGACAGATGGCTAAAAGGAGCGTGGACCTGAGAAACAATCCACGGCTGTTTTGTGTGATGATCATGCCAACCATGGCCAATGCCAGGAAGAGACGATTGGGTCCAGGGAGCATTTGGCCAAAATAGGTCCAGGTTTCCCAAACTGGCGGGGGGACATGGGGCTGAACGGGGGTGTCGCTCAAAACTCTTGCGGAGTAGGGGGCATAGGACATGAGTGCAACGACTTCGGGTGCTTCTACCAAAATGGCTCCGATTGAAAACAATAGAAATGGAAGCCAAAGATTTTTCAATGGGGTTCTGTGGATCAATAAAAACCACAATGGCAGGAACATGATTAAAAAAGTGGTATAATAGGCGGCAGAGGCACCAATGCCGACGCACATCCCCAGCAGTATGGAGCGGATCCCTATTTTTGAGCGTGATGGCAGCTCCAACAAACGGGCAAAGAAGTAGAGAAACATGGGGGTCGCCGGTAACCCCAATGCATCGATAAGTCTCCAATCATCAACATTCCAACTGTTGAGGGAAAAAAGGATCCCTCCGAACAGACTGACCATGGGGCTGGCGTAATACCGCCGAAACAGAAGAAAGAAAAAATATCCCGCTACAAAGCGTTGCAGTGCCATGATCAGCCCCAGGGCGGCCCAAGGGGGGAGGATCGCAAAGGGGGTGGCCCAAAGGAGACTATCGACTTGTTGGGAGATCCATACGGGGAAACCACCGCTGGCACTGTGATTCCAGAACATGGCTCCGTAGGTGAAAACATTTCTGGATGCAAGAATTTGCAGCGGGAGGTCGGAATCTGCCGCGTCACGAATCCTGACATAGGCGTAGGGGCCTAATAACCAGTAGACGGATGAGATGATCAGCGACCAAACTAGCCAAAACAGAACCCATTTCCATCTGTTTTCACTTTTTGTCGTGATGGAATCAGTTTTGAGCAGGTTATCTGAAAGAAAAACAGGCATGATCTTCCCTATATAACGCGATCAGGTTCCGCAAAAGGTTTGATAAACGGGATTGCGCATCTCTGGGGGATGTTGATAGGAGGCAAATTCTGGCCGGTCCTCATAGGGGCAGGCGAGGGCAGACAATAGAGATTGCAGCGGTTCTACGGTGTTGTCTTCGGATGCTGTCCGTAAGACTTCTTCCACTATATGATTGCGTGGGATGATCGCTGGATTATGGGACCGCATGAGCGCACGGGAAATATCCGGTGGTGTGGTATGACGGGTCAGTCGTTCCTGCCACCTGCGATGCCACTCTTTGAAGTCTTCATGCTGGAACCAATCCTCCGGGCCAACCTGATCAAGGTTCAACGTGCGGAAGGTTTGGGTATAATCGGTTTGGTGGTGCTGCATCCACCGCAATAAATCCGACACCAGGGCGGCATCGTCAGGGGCTTCATCGCACAAACCGATTTTTTTTCGCATCATGGCCAACCATCGTGTATGGAAAAGTCCATGAAATGTCTGGATGGTCTCCTCGGCCATTTCGATGGCGGTGTCCTGATTGTCATGGAGAAGCGGTAAGAGTGTTTCGGCAAAACGGGCCAGATTCCATTGCATGATTTCAGGTTGTTTTCCAAAGGCATACCGGCCTGAATGGTCGATGGAACTGAACACGATATCATGAGCATAATGATCCATGAAAGCACAGGGGCCATAATCGATCGTCTCGCCAGAGATGGTGACATTATCGGTATTCATGACGCCGTGGACAAAACCAACACGCATCCAATGGACAATCAGGTCCACTTGCCGATCCATCACCCCTCTGAGCAACATCAAGGCGGGGTGTGCGCTATCCCGTATTTCGGGGAAATGCCGATGCAGGGCATAATCGACGAGGGTTCGGATCCCTGTCATTCCCCCTTTGACAGCCATATATTGAAAGGTGCCAACACGCAAATGGCTGGCAGCCACACGGGTCAATATGGCTCCGGGTTGTTCGGTTTCGCGGAATATCCGTTCTCCGGTCGTGACGACCGCCAGGCTTCGTGTTGTGGGAATACCCAGGGCATACATGGACTCACTGATGATATATTCGCGCAACATGGGTCCCAGGACCGCTTTGCCATCGCCGTTGCGTGAATAGGGGGTGCGACCGGAGCCTTTGAACTGAATATCCAGGCGTCGATGATCGGGTGTCCGATGTTCACCCAGGACAATGGCCCGACCGTCACCCAGCATGGTGAAAAAGCCGAACTGATGGCCAGCATAGGCCTGTGCCAAGGGGTCAGCCCCTGGGGGGATTTGATTGCCTGCAAACAGGTGTGCGCAGCGTACATCGTTGGCGTCCGCAACGTGCAGTCCGAGCCTCTCGGCAAGCGATGCATTGAAAATGACCATACGTGGGTTTGGAACCTGGGCCGGCAGGTGACGGGTATACATCAAGCCAGGTAGGTGTGCGTAGCTATTGTCAAAGCGGAAACCTGTCAGACACATGTTCACCGATTCCTCCCATGGGTTTTTCCAACAAGAAGTCGTATCCTGGAGTTTACCGGAATACCATGGAAAAGAAATCCCCGACTGTCTACCATGATCGTCGTGGATTTGTTTGACCAACCCCTCCGACTGATGGATACCCCATGAATGTTCCAGGAACTTATGCATACACCGTTGATCGCCCTTCCCCTGAAAAACCTGTTAAACAGCTATACCGAACCGGCTATCCTGCTGGATAAAGATTTTTTTATCCACGGCTATAATGACGCCTATATCCACGAGTATGGCAGCGTTTCAATGACAGAGAGCCACAAATGCTACGAAATATCGCATTCTTTCTCCAAGCCTTGTGATCAGGAAGGGGAGTCCTGTCCCATGTTCTCCTGCATGGAATCGGGACGTGCCCATAAAATGATGCATGTCCATGTCACGTCGCGGGGGCGGGAATATGTTGAGGTGGAAATGCGTCCCATTGCTGGTGATGATGGTAACCCGGAATATTTTTTAGAAATTCTGAAGCCAAGTCATATCGCCCAGGCGATGCCGTCACCGGTTGGTCTGGTGGGCATGTCGGAACCTTTCAACCATATGATCGACATGATTCGGCGTGTTGCCCCAAGTCGGGTTTCGGTATTTTTATCGGGTGCTTCCGGTACGGGAAAAGAGGTCGTCGCACGGGCGATCCACGATTCCAGTGATCGCAGCGACAAACCGTTTGTGCCGGTGGAGTGTTCGGGATTGACCGAAACGCTGTTTGAAAGTGAATTGTTCGGTCATGAGAAAGGTGCTTTTACCGGGGCCTATTTAAAGAAACGGGGCTTGGTGGAAGCGGCCCATGGTGGCACGTTGTTTTTGGACGAAATCGGCGATGTCCCGTTACCTTTACAGGTTAAACTATTACGGCTTCTTGAAACCAAAACGTACCGCAATGTCGGCAGCGTCGATACCCTTCATACCGATTTCCGGCTCATTTCGGCGACCAATCAGGATTTGGGGGCCATGGTGGAAGCGGGGACGTTCCGTCTTGATCTCTATTATCGGATTTCCGTTTTTCCCATTCATATTCCTTCGCTGAGTGAACGAAAAAAGGATATTCCCCTGCTGGTGGAAACCTTGTTGCAGCGTATGGAGGGTTTTCGCAACAACGGCATCACGCCGCGGGCCATCAAAGCTTTGGAGAATTATCATTTTCCAGGAAATATACGGGAATTACTCAATTTTCTCGAACGGGCACTCCTTCTTGCGGAAAATGAACCCATCGATCTCAAACATCTTCCGCAGGTATGCCGAGACCTCTCCACGGACGGTGCGATGGAGGATCGTCAAGAGGAAACCATACTGACGCTCCGAGAGGTTGAGCGACGGTATATCAAACAGGTTCTCGCACAGAGCCAGGAAGATCGGAAAAACCTTGCGGAACGGCTCGGGGTTAGCGAACGGACCCTCTATCGCAAAATTGAGGAGGCGCATATGATCGATGGGATGGATGATCCTGAATAGAACAAAGAATGATTGCGTTAAAGTTCGGTTAACGTGAGATGACCGCACTCAGAAAGTGGCCCATTTCCATATCGGTTCCAAGGATGTGATGCGATAACCAACTTTTGAGAAATTCAATGATCTCTGGGGTGATCTCCTCTCCCCTGGTTGCAAACGCCTCCCGCAGGGCGACAGCCTGATCGATCAGGCCCATGTGTTCATCCTTGTGTTTTTGGAATTTTCCATAGTCAAATGTCTGCATCAATCTTTCCTCATGGCGAAAATGCCAAGAAGTGTAACTGAGCAGTCCTCCAAGGGCCTCTTCGACCTCTGATTTTTCTTTTTTCTGTTCAATGCTCCAAATGAGGATATTGAGGAGACCGATGAGGTGTTGATGATCCTTGTCAATCTCCTTGACGCCGATACTCAGCGATTCACTCCAGATCAATGGCTCCATTCTTGTCTCTTTTCTGGCCCGACGGGCCGTCCGATGATCCAGTTTCATGGGGTGGGCAAAGGGTAGACGAGTTTGTCCCATGTTGCCACTGTTTGGAAATAATCCCAAAACTTTTTCATGTTGATCACGAAATCTTGATTCGATGGATGTGTTTGGAATGGCATGTGGAGTGCATTGGTTCCTGATATTCTTTATCGTGTCTCAATAGGAGAACGCACATCATGGGATCCTTATCTATCGTAGCCAATCAACAGGAATATAAAATATTTGATCATGAGGCCGGGGAAATCTTGGTAACGGGAATCGGTAGTTATAGGAATGCCCTGCGAATTTATGATCGGTTGATGATGCTACAGGAAATCGCCGCCGTTTCTCAGATGGGGTTGCGTGCCAATCCGGTCATGTAGTCCTACGGTCGATCATGGAGCGGTATGTCGCTTTTCCTGGTTGTCCACCAGCAAAGAGCCATTGGGGAGAGCGGTTGTTATCTTTGGGATGGGGGAGGGCGATCAGGGAGCTGGAAACGGTGGCAAACCGATTGGCCAACGCGAAACACATGGCACTTTGAGGACTGCCCCCTGGGATGGGCGTTTGACTAGCCAGCACCGGGGTCCAACTGGACCAATCACCATCGGGATCCGGTAGGGGGCGTTCAAGAAACTGTGGTAGGTATCCCCGGATTCGAGGATCGGTCGTATCATCCATGTCATGGGCCGTCAGCATGTGGAGTCCAGGTTGGATGGTTTGAATGGAAAACTCCCCAGTAGATTCGTGGATCGTGGTACGGTAGGAAATCCAGAAGGCATGATGATGGTCGGCAACGATAAGATTGAATGGACGAAAGCAGTGACCCCTTGCCCATGATACCAACTGTTTCACGGAAGTTTCGGCACTTTCGTGGCGAAGTGCCTGGAGTACCAACCACCCCCGACTATGCTTCCCCGGTTGGGTTCCCAGAGTTCCCACGCGGTTAAGGATCGTCGCAACCACCCCCCGTTCATTGATCCCCAGCCAACTACCCCCAGCCCGTTGATCCTTTCCCGCGATGATGTTTGGTTGCTGGGGCCAGTGTCGTCCCGGTTCAAGCCACGGTCGGTCCATCATTTCGTCGCGGTTGGCTGCCAGGAGGAGGGGCCAAGCGTGATCGGGAGCATGGTGAATGACAACGCTGCACATGATATTCCTCGTTCTGAAATGCTCGTATGGACAGGAGCATCGGTTATTGTGCTTGGTGGATGCAAGCTGTTATGAGAAAATTAACGAAGTCCAAATGCGATTGCCCTGGGGATTGCCCCTAGATCCTTTTTTTCTTTCAATCATTTTTTGGGTATGGAAACCGCTATGTTCGTTTGGGTCGTCTTTTTCGTCTCGGTACTTGTAAATAGTACCACACCACTGGCTATCCAGTGGAGCCAACAAGGGGTTGGGCTGTTCCTCGCGGTTACGGTCCGTATGACGCTGGCTTTATTGATTTGCCTTGGCCTACACCTGTTAAGCCGTACCCCCCTGCCGCGGACCCAACAAGCCATTCATACCTATTTGATCGGTGGACTGGGTTTTTTCTTTGGAGTTTCTTGTTGTTATTGGGGGTTGCAATGGATTCCATCGGGTTGGACGGCGGTATTGTTTGGACTCAGCCCCATTTTTAATGGACTGATCGCCAGACGTTTTCTATCGGAGTCCTTCGGGTGGAATCGCGGGGTTGGTTCGTTATTGGGATTGGCAGGTTTGGGGTTTATCTTCCGTCAAAGTTCTGAAAGTGAACTTTCCCAGCTCGGGTTGGGGGTGGTCATTACCCTGGTTGCTGTCACCATTTTTTCATTCACTTCCGTTTTTATGAAGAAAGTTGGGCGTAATATCAATCCCATGGCCATCACCACGGGGTGCCTCATGGTGATGATCCCTTGTTTTTTCGCCAGTTGGTATGTGAAAGAAGGGGGGGTGCCGTTGGAAATTCCCTGGCGGAGCCTGGGGGCCATCCTGTATTTGGCTCTAGTTTCAACGGTTATCGGCTTTATTGCGTTGTATTATCTGCTCGGCAAGGTGGACGCGACGGTAGCGGCTCTGCCCAATCTTTTGGCACCCGCGCTGGCGGTTTGGCTGGGTGTGGTGTTCAACGGTGAAACATTGCAATCTGGATTCTTGTTTGGGACCGCCTTCATTCTTTTGGGCTTGAGCATTTTCCAATGGAGGTCTTCTGATCACTGCAAAGAGGTCTACGACAGAACGGGTGCCCCTTCGGCAGGTTCGAGGGGAAATCCCTGACGCGACCACTCCAGAACCCCGCCGATGAGTTCGCAAGCGGAAAATCCGTGTTCCAGAAAAATTTCCATGGCAATTTCGGTTCTAGGGCCAGACCGGCATACCAGGACAAAACGCATGAGTGGATTGAATTTCTCCGGCTTGAAAAGAAGATTGAAACAACGGCGAAAAATGCTGGTATCGCTCCTGTCTTCAAGATTATGGTCGTTGGGAAACAATACCGAGCCGGGAATGATCCCTTCCTGATATTCTTCACGGCACCGTATATCGAGCAAAATCAATCTTTGAGGATTTCCAGCCATGACATCGTGAAGCTGCTGGGCCGAGATCATCTCGTTGAAGAGTGCTCTTTCAATAATCTCCTCGACGGCTTGTGTGGTGGGGGTAGTCATAGGCTGCGGTGCCATGTCATATGCGGTTGAACCGACTCAACGACTCCGATCGACCCTGAGGGGAGAGTCGGGACGTTTCTGTTTTGAAATAGGGACCATACTGGGTATCGGTATGATTGATATGGTTGGTGATCCATTCCTGGAGGAACGATTTTACCGCACCGATGGCCTGAAATTCACGCCTTTTCACTTTAAGTCTGAGATCTGCCAATACGTTAATCAACTGTTGGTGCTGGGCGTGATGATCGGGGAGGGTGGGGTAACCCCGTTTGGCCATTGCTTGTTCTTCCTCCTTAAAGTGAACGCGGGTATACTTTTCCAGACGCACAAAAATACCATCCATTTGGTCCCACTCATCGGGGAACGGCGTCCGCAGACGGAAGCGTGCGCTCAATCGGGTAAACTCTTCGATATAGAAGAGAAGCCGTTGATGGTCTTTGTTGAATCTCTCGACCCCGACATCGGATACCGTGAGATTGCTCATGTCAAACCCCTTGGACTGGATGCTGATGGCCATCATCAGCCTAGTTGATGTTTTATCACAATGCAGCGGTTTTGCAATACCCTAACACCCATACCGGTGCTGTTTATTTTCCCTTGACTGGGACTGGCCTGGATTTGCCAGAACATGGTAACCTGATCGGCGTACTGAAGTAGGTAACCCATTTTCCAACTTTTTAACCATAGGAAGACCGACTCCATGGCCGTGCTTACCGATTTGCCCCAATGGAAGGCCCTTGAAGCCCATCGTGATCAGATTGCCGACGTGACCATGCGTGAACTTTTTGATGGCGATCCGGGACGCTTTCATTCCTTTTCTTTACGTCTGGAGGAGATGATCTTTGACTACTCCAAGAACTGTGCCAACGGCGAGACCATGAAACGCCTCATGGCGTTGGCACGGGCCTGCGATGTCGAGGGGTGGCGGGATCGCATGTTCTCTGGGGAAAAAATCAACAACACCGAAAAACGGTCCGTTTTGCATGTGGCATTGCGCCATGGTTCTGACGAGCCGATCATGGTGGATGGCAAAGATGTCATGCCGGAGGTTCGCGCCGTTCTTGAACATATGAAGCAGTTTTGTGAGGAGGTTCATCGGGGAACTTTTCGGGGTCATACTGGAAAGCCTATGACCGATGTTGTCAATATCGGCATCGGTGGTTCCGACCTGGGGCCGGTGATGGTCTGTGAGGCGTTGAGACCTTATGCCCATAAGGGATTGTCGGTTCATTTTATTTCCAATGTTGACGGTACCCATGTGGCGGAGACGTTGCGCCGGTTGAATGCCGAAACAACCTTGTTTATTGTTGCCTCGAAGACATTTACCACGCAGGAAACCATCAGCAATGCCCTTTCGGCGCGCTCCTGGCTGGTGGATCGGTTGGGTGAAGCGGCGGTGGCCAAACATTTTGTGGCCCTTTCGACCAATGCCCATGAAGTAGCAAAATTTGGGATCAATACCGACAATATGTTCGGTTTTTGGGACTGGGTTGGTGGGCGTTACAGTGTGTGGTCGGCCATCGGTCTGCCCATCGCATTGGCCATTGGGTTTGACAATCTGATGGCGTTACATGCGGGTGCATTCGCCATGGACCAACATTTCCGCACAGCACCTTTGGAGAAAAATATCCCGGTGATCAAGGCGATGCTGGGCATATGGAATCATAATTTTCTCGGGGCGGAAAGTTTTGCGGTATTACCGTATGACCAATATTTGCACCGCTTGCCGGCGTTTTTGCAGCAAGCCGACATGGAGTCCAATGGTAAATCTGTCACCAGGGACGGGGAGGAAATCTCTTATGCCAGCGGTCCGATTTTGTTTGGCGAACCTGGCACCAATGGTCAACATTCGTTCTACCAACTGATGCACCAGGGGACGCGATTGGTTCCAGCCGATTTTCTTGCTGCGGTCGAGACCCACAATCCGGTTCGGGACCATCATGCGATTCTCCTGTCCAATTTTTTTGCCCAGCCAGAAGCCCTGATGCGTGGAAAAACTTTGAAAGAGGCGCGGCAGGAACTTTCTGATCAAGGGTTACAAGGGGAGGAACTGGAATTCTTGAGTCGGCACAAGGTATTCCCAGGTAATCGGCCAACCAACTCCATCTTGGTGAGAATATTTGATCCGCGCACCTTGGGGATGATCATTGCCCTGTATGAACACACCATTCATGTTCAAGGGGTGGTTTGGGGGATTAATTCTTATGACCAATGGGGGGTGGAATTGGGCAAACAGTTGGCCAAGAAAATATTGCCAGAGTTGACTTCCCAGGGGACAGTGAATAGCCACGATGCTTCCACCAACGGGTTGATCAACCACTATAAGCAGCTTAAAGGTCTTTAATGTCCGTGTGAGAACAACCCAGGGCCAGTGAGGGGAAAACCCTTGCTGCTCCCTGGGTTCTCTCCATATTTGGAGA
Source organism: Magnetococcales bacterium DCbin2 (assembly GCA_002753615.1). Classification (GTDB taxonomy): domain Bacteria; phylum Pseudomonadota; class Magnetococcia; order Magnetococcales; family UBA8363; genus UBA8363. The sequence goes on along the minus strand of PEAO01000056.1, from coordinate 10,062 downwards.
GACAGGCCATTGTTTGGACCTTGCGTATTTAATGATCAGGAATAAAAAAATGAGACGCATGGATCGGGTACGGATTTATTCTATCGTTGTGGCTTTGTTGATTGGTATTATGGTGCCGCGCTTCGGAGGGGCGGGAGAACTTAATATTTTATTTAGTGCCTATACGCCACCCTACGTCTTTCAAGATAAAAATGAGAAAGGTGATGGTATCGTGGTGGAAATCGTCCGTGAGGCCCTTGATGGACAGGGATATAAAATCCATCCTGTTTATCTTCCGATTGGCCGAAGTTTTAAAATGTTTTCGGAAGAACAGGTTGATGGGACAACGATTATTCAGGAAAGTTCGGGATTGGATGCTAATTACTCCGACTATTTTATGCAATACCATAATTTTGCAATCACCCGAACTGACAGAAACATTGCAATCCATGGTATGGAGGATCTCCTTGGGAAAGATATTATCGCATTCCAACAGGCGAACAAATATCTGGGGCCAAAATTTGGTGCGATTGCTGTGGGCAATCTACAGTACTCCGAGATGGACAACCAGGAACGGCAGGTTCATATGCTTTTGGCGGGGCGCACGGATGTCGCTATCATGGATGAGAGCATTTTCCGGTATTACAGTCAAAAACTGGTCAGTGAGGGAAAAATATCCCTAGAGCCAAAGGTCACGTTTCACAATCTTTTTCCTCCGACTCCCTATCGTGCAGCCTTTGTCGATCCGAAGGTCAGAGACGCTTTCAATGCCGGGCTGGCAATACTCCGTGCGAATGGACGCTACAGGGCAATCTATGATAAATATATCCGCCTTTATTTTGATATCAAGGAATAATCTGAATGAATGCTCCTGTTGGCAGGTCGCTTTCCGTTAAGCTCCTCCGAACGGTGTTTGCTATTTATTTTATGATTACTTTACTGGTAACTGCGCTCCATGTGATTATTGAATATCAGGAAACCAAGGCTGATATTTTGCGAGAATTGGCAGAGGTTGCACATGCGTTTTCACAATCCTTGGAGGTAGCTCTTTGGCAAATCAATCCAGAGCAGCAGCGTTCTATTGCCGCTGGAGTTTTAAACTTATCGATTGTGACAGGACTGGAAATTTCTCAAACGGATGGCCAGATATCCAGTATGGGAGAATTGGGATTTTCTCCGAATTCGGAAACGGTGTTCTTTCACCAGTTCTCCATCAACCATGATTTTAATGGCAAGAAAACGCATCTTGCGGATGTTCGATTTTACAGCGACCAGTCTGTCGTGATCAACCGTGTGAAAACGGGATTCATCATGATCTTGTTGAATGCGGTCATTAAATGTATGGCACTGTGGTTTCTCTTCTTATGGGCATTTCGTCGCCTCTTGAACCGCCCATTGTCGGATTTTATGTCGCAGATGCTCAAAATAAATATAAACAATATTGGCAATCAAAGAATCCATCTCGGTATCTTGGAAGATAATGAGTTACGACGGATGGAGACTTCTTTTAATACCATGTTGGATACCATTGAGGAGGGACGTGCCAGTCTGGTTGCTTTACAGGGAGGAGTACAGAAATATTTGGAAGAAACTGTGGAAGAACGGACCCAAAGCCTTGAAGTTGAGGTGGCGTTTAGAAAACGGATGGGAGAAGAGTTGCGGAACAGCCAAAACCTTCTTCTGGCTATTTTGGAATCGACGAGAGATGCCATCTTGGCGGTTGATGGCCATGGCGGCATAAGTCATTATAATAGTCGTTTTCTGGATCTTTGGAAGATTCCGAAAGGGGTTATGCAGCCACCATTTCAAGATAGAATCCTGTTAGATATCGTTTATGAGCAACTCCAAGATCCTAAACAGTTTTTATCCAGGGTCCAGGAATTGTATGGTTCTGTAGAGGAAAGCCTGGATGTGCTGCATTTTAAGGATGGCCGTGTTTTTGAGAGATTTTCCCTCCCACTCAGGCATGATGATGGTAAGAACGGGCGTGTATGGTGTTTTAGTGATGTTACCGAACGCAAACGTTTTGAGGAGAGTCTGAGCCAGGCCAAACGTGAAGCGGAGTTGGCAAATCAGGCGAAGAGTGAGTTTTTGTCGGTGATGTCGCATGAGATTCGTACACCGATGAATGCCATTCTGGGGATGGGTGAGCTTCTCAAAGAGACAGAACTGACCGAAACACAGGGTGTCTATGTCAAGTTATTGAATCATTCTGGCGAGGCATTGCTATCTTTGATCAATGATATTCTTGATTTATCCAAGATTGAGTCCGGCCAGCTCAGACTGGAAAAAATAACGTTTGACTTATGGCAAATGGTTCATGGGGTGATGGATGTATTTCAATTTACCGCCATGGACATGGGCGTTACGCTCCGCCATCACATCAGCGAAGACGTTGCGCAATGGGTGGAAGGAGATCCGATTCGCATTCGGCAGATTCTCATAAATCTCGTGAGTAATGCCGTGAAATTTGCCATCAAAGGGGAGGTTTTTCTCCATATCACGAATGGTCCCAATCCTGTGATTTCCATGGCGGTGCAAGATAATGGTCCCGGTATCCCACTGGAAAAGCAGGAAGAGGTGTTCAAACCATTCACGCAGGCCGATTCAAGCACCACACGCAAACATGGTGGCACGGGATTGGGTTTGACGATTTGTAGACGATTGGCCGATCTCATGGGAGGGGAGATTTTCTTGGAGAGTGTCCCTGGCCAGGGGTGTACGTTTACGGTGATGATCCCGTTGCCCGCCGTCGCAATACACCTGGGCACCCAGGGAGATGATGGTTCAGAGCATGTAGAAGATATCCCTGGTGGGCAAAAGGGTGCGTTGGTGAAACAGGGTTATGAGATACTCCTTGTGGAAGATACCCCAGAAAATCGGATTGTTGTGGAATCTTTTCTCCGCTCTGTTACCAAGCGGTTGGTACTGGCGGAAAATGGGGCTGAAGCGGTGAAGATTTTCAGGAAGGACCAGTTTGATCTTGTGTTGATGGATATCGAGATGCCGGTGATGGATGGCTACCAGGCTATACGGGAGATTCGTGCATGGGAACTGGAGGAGAACAAAAATCTAACCCCCATTATCGCCTTGACCGCGCACGCCTTGTCTGAAGAGTCCAAAAAGATCCAATCTGCCGGGTTTGATTTTCACCTGACCAAACCGATTCGTAAACAAAAGTTGTTGGATACCATTCATCATGTTACCCACGGGAATAGATGATTGTCGGACATCCTCAAAAATGATGATTCTCAGTCATCGAAGTTGTCATCTTTTGGTAATATCAAAGGATCAATATTGTCAATAGAGTGACTATTGTGTAGATGTGTAACATTCGAGCCGTAGAAAACTGTACGATGGCTGGCCTCGGCAGAGACCGGCTCGATCTTTTTCTCGGGGGGCACTATAAACAGATTGCCCCCAAAGGAAGAAAAAGTCGCACCGGAACGTCATCGAGGGAAATGAACCCAAACTTTTCGTAGAAGCACTTGGCTGAATCGTTTTTCGCATCGACAACCATGGCGTGGATCGCCAGTTCGTTGCTTACCGTAAGAGCGCGTTTGATGGCATCCATCAACATTGTGCGCCCCAAGCCGTTTTCCGTAGCGGACTGATCGACGGCAAGACGACCGATGAGCGCACATGGCAATGGATGATGGGGCAGCTTGCGGGATAGGTTCTCAGGTAGATGACGGATGTCAATCGAGATAGCGCTCAGAGAGCAAAACCCCAAGACATTATTTTCTTCTGGCAGTGTGCAAACAAACACCCTGGCAACACGGCGACGGACATCCTGACCTGCCTGTCGTTGCAGGTAATGATCCAGTTCTTTGACCCCACATGAAAAACCTACCCGCTCATGGTGCTTGCCAAGTGGAGAAATGATCAGTTTCTCAAAACCGTTCATCGATGGATGACGCGGCGGGAATGCTCTTCCATGGCGGCACGAAATTTTTCATTGAGTTCTGGGGGGGTTAGGATTGCATCGAGAAAGCGGTCTGCATCCCTCTGGCTCAACGTCATGATTTCATGCGCCCGGATCGTAGCTTCGGCTTGTTCCAGGGCACTGGCGACGATGAACCTGCTGACTGTCTCCCCAGCGAAGGAAGCGGCTCGTTCAATACGTTTTTTGGCAGATTCGTTAAGCCGGATGTTGACCCGTTCGTTTTTGGCTGCAGCGACTTGAGACATTGGTACACCTCCTTTGTTTGATTCCGAAAGTGTACGCCGGAATGGTGCCTATAGCAACGATTGAACGAGATGTTCATTCAAGTGTGATCAATCAGAACAGTAACCGCGCACTAAGGACACTTTATAGACCCGAATCACCCATATTTTTACTACAATAGGTTTCAGAATCTGTCGCCGGTAGGCTTCCTTGAGGGGGGAGGTAGTAACTCGTCATGATCTTGGAGATGGGACAGGTGATCCCCGCACGGCGGCACACTTGGGCCAAATGGGGGTGATAGTGGGGTATGCGGAGTACGGTGATCCCATTTTTAAGCGCAAGATTGGATGCATATCCCAGCAAAGGTAAGAGATTTTCATCATCCGGTGCATCGGTCCATAAATCGAGTGCCAGATAGCTTTCCCCATCGGGCCAGTGATGGGTAGGCTGTTTCGTGAATAAACCAAACGCAACCAGTTCGCCATTTTTTTGATGAACCAACAGATCGAATGGGGGGCGATTGGGATTTTTCTGAAGATACCATTTCAGATCCAAAGATCCGCGCACATTGGTCACAGGAAAGCGTTTGTGGGTGCGTTGCCATAGCCGGTCGAATTCTGATCCGATTATTTTAGTTTCAAATAATTCTCCTTGATCTTCGGAAACTTTCTTAAAATATTGTTGTTGGCGAACATATTGGATCAAGGATAAAATGACTTGCATCCATGGCGTTTTGGATTGAACGTTTGGCCACCAATTGACATGGATCCGGGCAATATCCTTGATGCGTTGCCAAATCGAACCCCCTTCACGAGGGCGGATGATGACGCTTTCTGTGGTAACACCGTGGGAAAAATGGGTGAAGGGGACACGGTTTAACAGGGCCTCCACATCTTTGGTCGGTGTTGTATTCAGCAGGGGGTATCCTTGGGCGTACTCCATGAGGGCCAGGAATAGTTTCATGCTGTGTTGGCGCAGTGCTGTGTGTACACGCCAGCAGGACATGTTGGCGGCGACTCTTTCTTCGGAGTTCCATACGATTCGTGATGGAATTAAGGCAAACATGCCACCAATTTTTCCATCCGCTTCCAGTAGGCTCCCCCTGGGGAAATCGGGGGAAAAGGCGTGGTTTTCTTCCCACCAGAAGTCAAATCGTTGCTGCCAAAACGACACTGGACGGGTTTCATCGGGAAAATGGGCGCAAAATTCCGCCAATGCTGGGATGTCCGCAGCGGTGATAGATCGTAATAGAACCTGTTTGTCGGCTGTGTTCACAATGCCACCTATTGGGATTGTCATGGGGAGAAAGCCTTGATGTGTGGTATAACAGAGGCACTTTATAACGATGAGGCATCGTTCGTCTAATGTTTGGTACGATTGAGACCAGGGTATCGATCTTCCGCATTTATTGAGGGTACGCCGGCATGGAAAATGACTTGACCTACCGCGGAAAAAGACAATGGGAACGGCAGGAATACCAAGCCAGAATGACCCTGGAATTGGAGGATGGCAACGTCATGTATGGCAATACCCTGGATGTCAGTCTGGGGGGTGTTTTCCTGTTAACCGACGCTCCGCCGGGAAATATCGCCCTGGGGACGCCAGGAAAACTCTTTGTTAAGGTTGTTCATCATAATATTGCTTTTCCTTGTCGCGTGGTTCGGAGAGATCATCAAGGCGTTGGTGTCAATTTTATGGCCAATCATTCCGAATTCGGGATGCTCATCAGCCATGACATGACGCTGGGCCTCATTACCCGCACCAATCATGCGTTTGCCCAATCGATGGATTTGGAAACGACGCTGCAAACCAGTGTTTCTCATATTAAAAATTATATGCAGGCAGAAGCGGCCTCTCTGTTTCTTCTGGAGAGTGATCATGCTGGCATTGCTTGTCGGGCTTGTACGGGTCCGGTCAACATTCTTGGTACACGACTCATGGTGGGCGAGGGGATTGTCGGTCGTACCATCGCCCAGGGGAAATCCGAGATGGTCCATTATCCCAGAAACGATGCGGGGTTTGCCTATCATATCGATCTGGCTACAGGATTTATCACCGAATCCCTCCTGTGTGCCCCCCTGATCGTCGGAGATCAAACCATTGGTGCCATGGAGGTGTTGAACAAGCGGGGGTCCGGTTCCTTTTCCGACCATGACCTCATCGCCCTGGAGGCATTGGCTTCCATTTCTGCCCTGGCGATTCACAATGCGATGGAAATGGCTAAACGGTTGGCTGCCGAGTCGGCCAGTCATGCCAAGGGCGAGTTTCTCGCCAACATGAGCCATGAAATTCGTACCCCTTTGAATGCGATTATCGGTCTGACCTATTTGTGCCTGCAAACCGATTTGAAGGAACAGCAGCGAGATTATCTGAACAAGGTCAACCTGAGTGCCAATAACCTTTTGGTATTGATCAATGATATCCTCGATTTCTCCAAGATTGAGGCGGGAAAACTTTCCATGGAAAGGGTGCCGTTTTCCTTAGATGAAGTTTTTGATGGAATTATTGCAGTTTTGGGGGTCAAAAGTCAGGAAAAAGGGTTGGAATTATTGGTTGATGCCAATGTGGGGATTTCCTACCGTCTGTTGGGCGACCCCCTGCGGTTGGGACAGGTCCTTACCAATTTGGCAGGCAATGCCGTCAAGTTTACCTGTGAGGGTGAAGTTGCCATCCGAGTCTCCATCCTTGATGAAAACACTGATAGCTTGTTGTTGCAGTTCAGTATCCAGGATACCGGTATTGGCATGTCATCGGAGCAGATAGCCAATTTATTTACTGTTTTCTCCCAGGGAGATTCGTCAACCACCCGGAAATATGGTGGGACTGGGCTGGGCCTTGCCATCAGTAAACGGTTGGTGGAACTCATGGGGGGCAGTATACGCGCCCAGAGTGAAGTGGGGGTCGGAAGTCGTTTTATCTTTACCTCCCGGTTTGACAAGACAAACCTACCGATAACGCCTCTTGATAGTCGGGTTGATCGTGGCGCAGTCAAAACGAAGCCACGGCCCGACCTTTCCGGGGTTAGAATCTTGTTGGCGGAGGACAATGAGATCAATCAACAGGTCGCCAAAGAATTGCTTGAAAAGATTGGCGTTCGGGTTGTTGTTGCCCGGAATGGGGCAGAGGCGGTGGCCTTGGCCCGCGAAAAGACGTTCGATGCCATTTTGATGGATGTGCAAATGCCTGTGTTGGATGGTTATGGTGCGACGCGACAAATACGTGCCCTGGAAAATTCCCGGCGATTGCCGATCATTGCCATGACCGCCAACGCCATGGCGGGTGATCGGGAGAAGTGTTTGGAAACAGGGATGAATGATCATGTGGCCAAACCTGTTGTCCCCGACGAACTGTATGCGACTTTAAGTCAATGGATTGGTCGGTCTGCCTTCGAAATTCCCGATGTGTGCATCTCCCCCCCAGTAGAAATTCCGCCCATCTCTGGGATTGACTTGGATGTTGGGAGTCGGCATGTGGGTGGTGATCGGGTTCTTTTGCGGGATGTCTTGTTGAAATTTGCACGAAACAGAGACCGTGCGCATTATCGATTGCCTGCATTCCTGGCCGATAACGATTGGGATGGTTTATCCCAGGCGGCACACACGCTCAAGGGAGTCACCGCTACTTTGGGAGCGATCCGGTTGTCTAATCTAGCGGCCAGGATTGAGCGTGAGGCCAAGGCTACAAAAAATATTGATAATCTGAGAGAACCGGTCGTGGAGTTGGCTCTGGAATTGGATTGCGTTATCGCAGGAATCGAAGCGGCATTGCGTCCCGAAGCTCCGGTTTTATCCTGTCCGATGCAGCCAAACGATGAAAAAAATCTGGAAATCCTGGCAGTACACATCCGCAAGGCGGTTGAACTTCTTGTTAACTACGATTCGGATGTGGAGTATATTGTGGAAGAACTCGTCCCTTGGGTACAGCATGGTCACCGAAGGGAGCGGTTTACTTTGATCAAGAAGGCATTGGATCATTACGACTTTGAGTCAGCTCTGGCCATCTTTCGCCAATGGGCACTGGCGGAAAATATTGAACTGGAATCTCTATGAATAAAAGCTTGGCGGGTCATGCCGCAAAAAAAACCGTACTGATTGTCGATGATGTACCCGAAAATTTGTATGTATTGCAACGGATACTTGCGGTCCACTATCGGGTGCAAATTGCGACCAACGGACGTACCGCCATCAAGATTGCCCTGTCGCCATCGCAACCGGATTTAATCTTGCTGGATGTCATGATGCCGGAGTTGGACGGTTATGAAACCTGCCAACTTTTAAAGCAACAGGAGCGTACACGGGACATTCCTATTCTGTTTGTGACGGCCAAGTCGGAAGTGGAAGATGAAACTAAGGGTTTTGAACTGGGGGCGGCTGACTATCTGGTCAAACCTGTCAGCCCGCCTGTGGTGTTATCGAGAGTCAAGACACATCTGGCCATGCATGACCAAAGAAAACTTTTGGCGGATCAGGTAGCGACTCGAACTGCACAATTGCAGGCACGTAATCAGGAGTTGGAGGAGACCCATAAGGAGGTGATCCGCCAGTTGGGTCGTGCATCGGAATATCGTGACAATGAGACCGGATTGCATATTGTACGGATGAGCCGTTATGTACGGATGTTGGGGTTAAAATCGGGATTAAGTGAACCCGAAGCAGATCAGATGATGCAGGCAGCTCCGATGCACGACCTGGGGAAGATTGGCATCCCCGATCACATTCTTTTAAAACCGGGAAAATTGACGCCGGAGGAATTTGCCATCATCAAAACCCATCCTGAAATTGGTTATAACATCATCGGCGATCAAAAATCGGGATTATTGCATTTGGGGCGCACCATTGCCCTGTCGCATCATGAAAAATGGAACGGTTTGGGTTATCCGAAGGGGTTGAAAGGGGAAGAGATCCCTTTGGCGGGTCGATTGACCGCCATCGGCGATGTTTTTGACGCATTGACCTCCTCCCGGCCTTACAAGAAGGGATGGACGTTGGACGATGCCATGGGGTTGATTCTCAAGGAGTCCGGGGAACATTTTGATCCGACACTGGTTCCGATCTTTTTCAGTCTGCGGGAAGACGTTGCCAAAATTATGGAGCAATATCAGGATAAGGATGATGCATAGCATTTGTAGAACGGAAATTCCAACCGCCCGATTTGGAAACGGGCTGCGAAATCTTTGCGCAGCCTGGGGGCGTCTTCGAGATGATACCGGGGGTTGGACTGGATACAGTCGATCAGGTTTTCTTTGCGGAACATGAGGCCGGACACGGCATCCTCTTGCAGACCGTTGCGGCGTTCCAGGACTTTTTCCTGGTTATCGACGGTGACGCAATCCACCGCCACGGCTTGGTAACAGCGGTTCATATCCAGGAAGATCTTCATGGTTTGTAGGCAGTTGCGATTGAGATAATCGTCCGCACGCACCAGCATGAGGTAACGTCCCAGGGTGTGACGGATGGCGGTGTTCAGATCAACCCCGGATACAAGGCGACAATTTTCCAGAGTGGTTAGATTTTCCAGCATGATTTTTGAGTGGTCATCGTCTGCGTTGTCGATGATCAGAATTTCCAATAGTTGGCTGATCATCCCCTCTTGATGGCTGATGCTGCGAACGCACCTTTCCACCCAACGTTTGTGATGGGAACAGGTGACGATCACCGAAATATCCGGTAGATAGCTTTTTGCCGCCATTGTTTTTTTTCCCCCGTGTTTATGACACATTGTTCGACTCATGATACACCATCACTCCCAAAATCCTGAAGAATGATTTTTTCCCAAAAAAGTCTTTCATGATCTGGCGTCGCAGGCGAGGAAACGGGGATGGGGTTCAGGGCAATTGCATTTGGAATCCCTTGACATTAGGCCGTGTTGGTATCCGATAACTTGAGACATACCCTAGAAAATTATTAAAAGAAAAA